>JBOHWF010000001.1:0-1523 GCA_050736455.1 Binataceae bacterium (SeqCode)
ATTCCAAGCCGATGCGGGCCTTGATCGCCGGCCCCGACGGAGTCGAGCGGCCGTTTCAGGGCGGTTCCTATGGGGTCGGCGTGTCGCGTCTCGCCGGCGCCTTGATCGAGGCGAGCCACGACGAAAATGGGATTATTTGGCCCGAGGCCGTCGCGCCTTTCAAGGTAGGATTGGTTAATCTCAAGGTTGGCGACGGTGCGACGGACGCCGCCTGCGCCGCGATTTACGCAGCTCTCGAAAAAGCAGGCCTGGACGTGCTCTATGACGACACGGACGAGCGCCCCGGCGCCAAATTCGCCAAGCTCGATCTGATCGGACTGCCTTATCAGATCATCGCCGGTCCCAAGGGACTTGCGTCGGGCACCGTGGAACTCAAGACAAGGGCGACCGGCGCGCGCGAAAATCTCGCCGCCGGCGCGGCGATAGCGCGGCTAGCTTGCTCATGATGGAAGCCTCGAAGGGCACAAGCCCGTTCGCGCCCTTCGAGTGGATGATCGCGCTCCGCTATCTGCGCGCGCGGCGCAAGGCGAGCTTCGTTTCGGTCATCGCCTTTTTCTCCTTTCTCGGAATTGCGCTGGGCGTCGCGACGCTGATCGTGGTCATGTCCGTGATGAATGGTTTTCACAAGGAATTGCTCGACAAGATCGTCGGCATCAACGGTCATATTTTCCTTCAGGCCGCCGACACGCAGTTCACCGATTACGATGACGTGGTGAAAGAAGTCGCCGCGGTGCCAGGCGTCGAATTGGTCATCCCGTTGATCGAGAGCCCGGCGGCGGCGTCCACCACCAGCATGGCGTTTGCCCTCGTCCGGGGAATAAGGGAAGCCGACATTAAGCGCCTCCCAGGCATCGCCCGCAATGTCAAGCAGGGCACGCTCGACGGTTTCGATACGGCGGGCGGCGTCGCGATCGGCCAAAGGCTCGCCGAAAATCTCGGGCTTCGCATCGGCGACAAGCTGAAAATCCTGATCGCGAACGGCGCGCAGACCCCTTTCGGCATCGTTCCGCGCAGCAAGGTCTATCCGGTCACCGCGATCTTTCAGATCGGCATGGCGGAGTTCGACAATCTCTTCGTCTATATGGCCTTGCCCGAGGCGCAGGGTTTCTTCAACAAGGACAATCAGGCGAGCGTCATCGAGATTTTCGTCGCAAACCCAGAGGAGCTCGACGCGGTCAAGGCCAAGATCGACCGGGCGGTGATGCGGCCGATGATCATGACCGACTGGCGCCAGCGCAACAAGACATTCTTCGACGCGCTGAACGTGGAACGCAATGTCATGTTCATTATTCTGACGTTGATCGTCCTTGTCGCCGCGCTCAACATCGTCTCAGGGCTGATCATGCTCGTCAAGGACAAGGGCCGCGACATCGCGATCCTGCGCACCATGGGCGCGACGCAAGGCGGCGTCATGCGGATCTTTCTCATCACCGGCGCCTCGATCGGGGTCGCCGGAACGCTCGCCGGCTGCCTTCTCGGCCTCATCCTCGCGAGCAATGTCGAGGCCTTGCGCGAGCTCTTGA
>JBOHWF010000002.1:0-15175 GCA_050736455.1 Binataceae bacterium (SeqCode)
CCTCGAATTCGTATGGGAACTCGAGAGTTGGACCAACGACCGTATCCAGGCCGAAATGGGGGTCATCCAAACCATCCCCAGGGATGAGTGGGTAACGGACCAGCCCCTCGCCACCGTGATCATGGCAGCCTTCTGCCATCCGCATCCAGGAGGGAGCAGGTTCAACGACGGAAGTCGTGGAGCGTGGTATTGTGCCTTTGCGCTGAGAACGGCTCATGCCGAAGCAATCTACCATCGCACCGTCGAACTCGAGGAAATTGGGGTGTTCGATACGTTCATCCAGATGCGCGAATACCAGGCGGATTTTGACGCGGACTTTCACGACATCCGAAAGCGTAAGCCGCGGTTCGCTCGCTGGTACAGCCCGACGAGCTATGCCGCCGCGCAAAGGCTCGCTGGCGTTCTGCTTCAGAACAACTCCAGTGGCATCGTCTACCGAAGTGTACGCGACGCGATCGGCACATGCCTTGCATGCTTGCGACCGCGACTGGTTGCGAACCTTCGGATGGGAGCGCACTTCGAATACCGATGGGCCGGCGGCAAGACTCCGGAGATCCGGACTTTGAGTTACTGAGCGTGCCTCCGGGCTCTATCTGCTCGCAGCTGAGGTTCCCTGTAGAATCGCTCGAAGCCGAATATTCGCGCTCCACTTAATTCGCTATTCCTTTATTTCTCGGCCGACTGGTCGCCTGTTTGACCGCTGCCCGGTCTCGCAGATGCTCCATGGTCTCAAGTATTAAGGGCGAATTTCTTCGATCGATCTGCAGGGCTCGATTCACGTCCCTATAGACTCCTGGGCCCTTATCCATCGCCAACAGCCAAAGTTCAGCCAAAGTGAGGCCACATTTTGCTTGCTGACAGGCTTGACAGGAAGATCAAGTATGGGCAGAAAGCTCATATGCCAGTGAGGAAAGCTTGGTGCCGGGGGCGGGACTCGAACCCGCACGGCCCTTTCGAGCCAGAGGATTTTAAGTCCTCTGTGTCTGCCATTTCACCACCCCGGCGGCTACCTCATCGCGATCCTTGCTGATTCCCGCGACCTAGCGAACAACTCCCCATCGACTCCGCGCCAGCTTACCTGAGATTCCGTCTGACCTGAATGAATCCGAGTAGTTTGAACCATCGTCTTTTCAGAAGATGTCTTGCCAAAGCAGGGGCGGTGCGCGGATCATGGAAGCCAGGTGATTGTCTTGAAAACGAACCTGCTCGACCAGCCGCGACTGAAGCACGGGCGACCGACTCTCGCCGCGCGCAGCTTCGGGCGGCGTGTGATGATCGCAGCGCTGGCGCTGAGTTGCGGCGGCTGCGCCGTGGCCGACGCGCCGATTAAGGATATGCCGAAGGTCGTCGCCACTCCGCAGAGCGGTCAGCTTGCGGTCAGTGCGCAATCCGGCGCGACGATCGGGGCGGTGCAGCCGGTCTATGTCTCGGTCGCCAACGGCACCGATGCGCCGGTGTCCGTCGTGCCCAGTCAGGTCTTTGCGCTCGATGCGGGAGGTAATCGGGTCGCGCCGTTGCCGGCGGCTGAGGCGGCGCGGCAGGCGGGCGGCACGGGCGAACTTAAGGCCGCGCTCAAGAGCGCTGCGGCCAATGGCCTGGTCTTGGGCGCCATCGGCGCCGGGGTGGGCGCCGTCGCAGGCTCGCTGCTCAGCAGCGGCGCGACCGGCGCGGTCTACGGCGGCGCGATCGGCGCGGGTGAGGGCGGCCTGGCGGGCGCGGTTGTCGGGCAGCAAAAGGCCGATCTACAGGCCAACACCCAGTTGAATGCGCTCGCGCTGCAGCCCGGCCCGGTCGCGCGCGATTTTACCGCAAGCGGCTACGTCTTTTTTCCCAAGGGCGACTACCAGCAGCTCCAAATGGTCTTGGTTGACGGCGAGAGCGGCAATACGCGGGTCGTCAATCAACCGTGGAAATGAGCGCGGTCGGGCGCGCGGCGCGAAAGCCGATTTTTTCCGCCGCGCCGGCTATTTCTTGCTGCTGAGGAGCTCGTCCAGCGCCTCGTTGATGAAGTACTTTTGCGTGGGATCCCGAGCGTCGAGTTCGGCGGTGCGCCAGCCGATCCATTGGGCCAGACCGGCGCTGGCGGCCGCGGCGAGGTCATCTGTGCCGGCCGCCTCTGTGATCCGCTGGAGCTCCTGATAGAGCTCCTCGGTGAGCGTCAGCTCGAGCTTCTTTTCCTGCATAACGCTCGACCGAACGCTAGCGGAGCGCAGTCTGCTGCGCGAAGCGAGCAGGCGAGTCTGCGAGCTGCGTCCGGATTCTTAGTTGAGTTCATCGAGAAGCGCTTTAGCCGCTTTCAGGTCCGCGGTGTCGAAACCTTCCGTGAACCAGTTGTAGATCGCCGCGAGTATCGTGCCCGCCTCGTCGCGACGACCATGCTGCAAGAGCAGCCTTGCCATTTGGGTCACAGCCGTGAGCTCATCAGACTTCGCGTGCGTCTCGCGTGCGATTCGGATAGCCATGCTCAAGCATTGCTTAGCTTTCCTCAGTCCGGTCGGATTCTTCATCAGAAGCAGCTGGCCCTTGAACAGGTACAAGTCACACAAGTCCTTTGGTTTTGCGCTTTTCTTCGCGAAGGCCAATGCTTCATCCATACTCGTGAGCGCTTCATCGAGCTCACCTGCTTTGCCCTTTGCTAGTGCTAAAAGACCCGACCAGCGCAATTTATCTGAAAATGGCAACCCCTCTATTGAGCAGTACCGGGCGTAAACGTCTACCATTTTAGCAATTCCGCCGTTACTCCCGGTTTGCTCCGCCAGCGCGAACCCGAGCGAAAAACTGGCCGACTCCAGCAACGACTTGAAGCCTCGCTCTTCAGATAAGGCTGCTCTTTCCTTCCAGCATTCTTGAGCTGCCAACTTCTCACCCCGTTTCCAATACACCTCACCGGCGAAGCCGAGTACCCACGCCAAGGTAAACTGATGCGACAAACTCCTGGCGAGCGCGAGGGCCTCCCGAATCGTCTTAGCGGCCTGATCGGGATAGCCGAGCGAGTGCACAACGTAAGAGAGAAGCGCTAGCGCCGTCGGCCCCGGATCCTGAACATACCCGTACGCTCCGCCCTTGTGTCGGTCATAGAAGGAGAGGCTCTGCTGCAGATGATCGCGGGCAGATTTTAATTTTCCTTGCGACGCCAGAGTAAAACCAAATGCATAGTGCGCCCATAGAAGTAACGCTGGATCTCGGCAACTTTTCGCGATGCGAAGCATCTGCTTCGCCAACTCGAGGGCAAGTTCTAATTCGCAGCGGTTATAATAAATCGAGTTGAGCCCCCCGAGCACTCCGAAGAGGTGAGGAGTATCACCGATTTGTTGACACAGGTTTAATGCTCGATTGCAGGCTTGGTCAACTTCCGGAACGGTATAACCCTTGATAGCTATGAGCGGAGTAGTCAGCGCCATCTGCAATCTGATTTCCTCCATAAGACGTTCGGAGCTTGCTGGAAGCGCCTCGGCGAGTTCCAAGCCCTTGCGCAGCTGAGCAATAGCTTCAACATGTGCTGACCGCGCAATAGCCGCTTTCCCAGCCTTTCTCCAGTAGACAATCGCCTGTGCGATCAAGCCAGCCTCGGTGCAATGGTGGGCCATTAATTCGGGACGTGCTTGTACCAACTCGGGAAAACGCGCGTTCAGAACATCGACGGCCTGTTGATGGAGCCGACGCCGATGCGTTTTCAACAAGGCCTCGTAGGCGGCGTCGCGGATCAGCGCGTGTTTGAACTGGTAGGTCGCCTCCGGCGCGAGGCCGCGCACGTAGAGTAGTTCGGCGTCAGTCAATGCGCGCAGCGCGAGCTGAAGATCTGCGTCGGAGATGGGATGAATGGCGTGGAGCAATTCGTAGGAAAACTCGTTGCCGATTAGCGCCCCGAGTTGTGCGACCTCTCTCGCCCTTCCGAGGCGGTCGAGCCGCGCCATCAGCGAATCATGCAGGGTGACCGGGATCGCGCGCCCGGTGAGCGTGGCATCGCCACTCTCCAGCACCGCTCGCGTCAGCTCCTCGACGAACAGCGGCACCCCGCCGGTACGCTCGACCACCGTCGCGACGGTCTCCTCTGCCAGCGCCTTGGAGGCGGCGACCTCGCCGACCATCGTGCGCACCTCGCGCGCGCTCAGCCGGTTGAGCGTGAGCTGCGTATGATGAGCCCGTAGCGGCCACGGCGGATAGAACTCCGGGCGCGCGGTGTAGATCAGCAGGATCGGCGCGGTCGCGCCCTGCGCGACCAGCAGTTGAATCAGCTCCAGCGTCGAGGGATCTACCCAGTGCAAGTCTTCGATCACGCTCACCAGCGGCTGCACGCGGGCCGAGCCGAGCAGCCAGGCGACCAGCGTCGCCAGCAAGCGCCGGCGCTGTTGCTCGGGCGCCAGCGACGAGGGGGGGATACTGCGCCGACGGCGGCAGATTCAGAATTGGCGCGATCAGCGGAAGCGCTTCGGCGGGCTTGAGGCCGGCCGTTTCCAGTCGGACCTCAAGTTGCGCGAGCGGTTCTTGCCCCGGCGTGTCGCCCAGAATCTGGCGCAGCATTTCGGCGACCGGATAGAAGGGCGTGTTCTGGTAAAAGGCGCCGGCCCCGGCTTCGAGCCAGGTGTGCGGCGTCCCCGCGATCGCTTCGTGAAAACGCCGCACCAGCCGCGATTTCCCAATCCCGGCGTCGCCGATGATCGTGACGACCTGGCCTTCACCCTCGCGCGCCCGCTCCCAGCGGCTCAGTAGCGAACGCAGCTCGTCTTCGCGCCCGACGAACCGAGTCAGTCCGCCGGCCGCCGCCGCTTCGAAGCGCCCGCGCATCCCACTCGGCCGCACGACCCGATAGAGTTCAACCGGCCGCTCAATCCCCTTGAGCGTCTGCGCGCCCAGCTCTTCGACGATGAACAAGCCGCGACCAGCCGCAGCGTCGCCGCGCTGATCGCCACTGTCCCGGGCGCGGCCGCCGCCTGCACTCGCGCCGCGAGATTCGCCGCGTCGCCGAAGACGTCGGCCTCCTGACCCGTTCCGCCACCCACCACCACTGGACCGGAGTTGACGCCGATGCGCGCGGAAAGTTTGGCGTGCCCCGGCGCTTGATTGAGCCGCTCGAGCGCGTCGAGCAGTGCGAGACTCGCGCGCACCGCCCGCTCGGCGTCGTTGTCGTGCGCCGCCGGATAGCCGAAGAAGGCCAGCACGCCGTCGCCCACATAGCGGGCGACGTAACCCTCGAAGCCGGTGATCGCCTCCGCCGCGGCAAGCTGATATCCCGCGACGGTCTCGCGCCACTCCTCGGGATCGAGCTGCGCCGCAATCGCGGTCGAGCCCACCAGATCGCAAAACAGGATCGTCAGATGCCGCCGCTCCGCCTGAGCGGCGTCGCGAAAATTGTCCGTCGCAGTAGCGGGAGTAGAAGCATCGAGCGGTGCTGCGCATTCGTTACAGAACTTCGCCTCCGGTTTGTTGTTTGCGCCGCAGCGCGGACACGTTGCCACCATCGGCGAAGCGCATGCGTTGCAAAACTTCGCTCCCCCGGATTTTCCGCTGAGCAACTCTGGCAGCGCATCGACCTAATCAGTAGATAACGCGAACTCAGACAGTTATCATCCAACGCTGGAAAGAGAATACCGCGCGAGAAGCATCTTAATGCTCCAACTCGCTGTGGAAGGCAGTAAATGATCGTCGTCGGAAGAGAATGTGGAGATGCGCCGGACCGACCATCAGCAGAGCGCAACGTTCAGTTACTGGTCGGCGGAGATCACTTCGCGGGCGTTACCGTCCTGGCGCGAAAAAGTTCTAGAGTGGCGCGATGGCCAAGTCGCGAGCGGTAGTTCAAGTCGGCGCCAGGCGCTTCGAGATCCAGCAGTTCGACCTGCCGCGCATCGGCGCCAACGACGCGCTACTGCGGGTCGAGGCCTGCGGCATCTGCGGCAGTGACGTCGATCAATATGACGGCAAGCTCGACGCCCTGCTTGCTCTCCCGATGATCCCCGGCCACGAGCCGGTCGGCGTCCTCGAGGAAATCGGCGCCGACGCCGCGCGGCGCTGGGGGTTGGCAGCGGGCGATCGCGTCGTGGTCGAGCCGACCCGCGGATGCGGCCACTGCCGCGCCTGCAAACGCGGCGACTATCGCAACTGCCGGGTCGGCAGGCCGGGCGCCGTGATCTCCGTATGCGGCTTCATCCCGACGAGCATACCGCCGGCGCTGTGGGGTGGGATGGCGGAATTCATGTACCTCGATCCCGAAGTCGCCCTGCACAAGGTCGCGCCCGAGGTTGCACCGGAGCTGGCCGCGCTCTATCAGCCGGTCGCGGCCGGGATCAGTTGGGCGCATCGGATTCCGGGCACCCGCGTCGGCGACACCGTCGTGATTTTCGGCGCGGGTCAACGCGGTCTCGCCTGTGTCGCCGCGGCGCGCGAGGCCGGCGCGGCTCACGTCGCGATCGTCGCCCGCCGCCAGAGCGCCCATCGCGTCCGCCTGGCCGAGGAATTCGGCGCCGACGCGGCGATCTTTGCCGACGAGGACGTGATCGCCCGCGTTCGCGAGTTGACGCGCGGCGACGGCGCCGACGTCGTCGTGGATGTGACCTCCGAGACCATGGAGCCGATCGCCAAGGCCGTCGAGATCGCGCGGGTCGGCGGCACCATCGTGCTCGCCGGCGTCAAAGGTCCTCACGCGGCCATCCCCGATCTGCGCAACGATCGTATTTTCACCAAGGAACTTACGATCAGAGGCGTCAAGAATGCGGACTTCGATTCGTTCGAAGCCGCGGTCAGGCTGATCGAATCGCGCCGCTACCCGTTCGAGAAGATGCACACGCACAGCTTCGCGCTCGACGAGATTGACCGCGCGATCCGCACGCTGGCCGGCCGCATCGCAGGTGAGCAGGCGATCTCCGTTGCGCTCGACCCTCGGCTTTAGTCACGCTAGCTCTGCAATCAACCCTTTCTCAGAGAGGAGAAGTCATGCCGAACAAACCGATCGAAATGACCGAACTGCTCAAGGACTCACCCAAGAATTGGGGACGCTGGGGCGCTAATGATGAGATCGGCTGCCTGAATTTCCTCACCAGCGCCGAGGTCTTGCGCGGGGTTCGCGCGGTCAAGCAGGGCAAAGTATTCATGCTCGGTGTGCCGGTCGCCCGTCCCGCAGGCGACCCCACCCATCCCCTGCGCTCGCAGCCGATTCACACCCTGACGCACGACGAAGGCTCATACATTTCCGGACGCGACAAGCCGTTTCCCGGCGGACTCAAATACTCCGACGACGTCATCACGATGTTTCCCCAGTCCACCACTCAATATGATGCGCTCGGCCATGCCTGGTACGGTGACAAGCTCTACAACGGCTTCGATCCCAAAACCACGATCGGCGGACTCCAGAAATGCTCGATCCAGCCGATGGGAGAGCACGGGGTGGTTGGGCGTGGGGTCCTGATCGACGCGGCGCGCTTCAAGGGCAAGAAACATCTCGACCGCGGCGAAGGCGTCACTCTGACGGATCTTCTGGACGCCGCGAAAAAACAGGGCACCACGATCGAAAAGCACGACATCCTGGTCCTGCACACCGGCTGGCTCAACCGCTTCTATGAAGAAGGCGTCGGCGCATTTTTTCCCGACGGTCAGTTCGATGAGCCCGGTCTCGAGTACAGTCCCGAACTCGTCAAGTGGTTCCACGAGATGGAGATCGCCTCGATCAGCGCCGACAACGTCGGCTGCGAGCAGGGCTTCAACAAGACGACTCAAAGCACCGGTGTGCTCCACGGCGCGCTGCTCTGCAATCTCGGCGTCATTTTCAACGAGATCGTTTGGCTCAAAGACCTCGCCGACGACTGTGCCAGGGACGGGCAGTACAGCTTCTTGTTCGCTGGCGCGCCGCTCAAGCTGGTGCACGGCTGCGGCTCGTCGGTTAATCCGATCGCGATCAAATAACGCTCGCCGGAGCGAGCAGGCCAGTCTGGTCATTGGCCGCGCCTCGCGGACTCGGCCGCCCCCTGGAGCGGCGTCAGGATTCAGAATCCTGTCGCCTCAGTTCTATAAGCCGGGAGCGGTCTTACGCAGAATTTCAGCGTGATGGTTGACGAGTTCGTCGCAACGCTGGAGCAGCGCCGGGTCGTGGCAATGGCGCTCGATCATATAGCTCAGCTCGCCGAGGTCGTGCACCAGCAACCGCTGACAGCGGGCGTACTCGTCGTGCTGCTGTAGCGCCCGCAGCAGATCGCCGACCAGATCTTCGAGCTCAGTCTCCTCGACTTCCAGCGCGATCGCGAGCGCGCGTTCGAACCCGATCGGTGCGGCAGGCGCCTGTAGATGGCGCTCGAGCAGCGCGTGCAAACGCGCGATTACTTCGTCCTGCATCGCTACCGGACTCGGCTGTTCGAGGACGCCCTCGAATTCCAGCACCGTCGCGACCAGCTCGAGGGCGCCAACGTGGCGGGCCTCGTCACGCGCCATGCCGAACCAGAACTCGTGATGGGCCGGATTCTCGCGAAAGATTTTGGCGAAGCGCGCGTACAGCGCCATGCTCCGCCGTTCCAAAACAATGGTGGTTTCGAGAAGTTCGCGGGTGGTCGGCACAGTCGGAACTGTAACTCGCATCGCGCCGACGCGTAAACCCTTTGATGCGACTCTGCGGTAGCGGGGGCTGCAGACCAGCTCCCGAGTGAAAAACACAATCTAGCTCAACATCCGTCAGAATTCTTTAGATATGATGAGCATCTCAAACAATAGATCTGTGAGTTAGCGTTATACGGTGCTACTATTTTTAGATGTGAATTTTCGCTACAGATACTACGCGCGCCGTTCACAGTAGATCGAGAGGACCGAATAACAGATGTTATGTGGAGTCATCTTCATCTTATTTATTTTTAATCTACCGTTGATCGCTCTCGCCCCGCGTGCACACGCCGCTGTGTCGCCGTACGGAGACCCGGCGAATCAAAGTATTGCCGCACATGGCGAAGCCAGTACGGATCCGATCAATCCAATCCCACCGGGCACGAGGATCACTCAATCGAACTGGCAGAGTTTCAGGCAGTACATGCCCGATGGGATGATCGCCTTGTTTGAGGGTAAATATTTCTGGAAGATGCCCGCCGGCGTTGGCCTGGAAGTCGGACCGACGGTGCTCCATCCGCTACCCAAGAACTATGTCGACGCGACCGAGCAGTATGCCAGCCAAGTCAAGCTCGTCGAGTTGCCCGACGGCGGAATCACTCTCAGCGGCTACCGGGGCGGGGTTCCGTTTCCGAATCCCGCCGAGCCGCACAAGGGCTGGAAAGTCCTGGCCAACCTCTGGTTCCGCTACTTGCCCCATCTCATCGTGGACACTAACGGCTACACCTGCGGGACGGATGCTCTCGGGCAGACCAACTGTCTCTCGCTCACTTATGTGCTCCGTCAGTTCAGCTTCAATACCGATCCGGGCAGCGCTACGGCCGCTCCAAATCCGGTCTTCTATACTCGATGGATTATGCTGCTCGAGCCCGAACAGCAGAGGTACACGACTACCTTGACGATCAAATATGCGGACCCCGCGCGGGCGGAGGATTCCTACGCCTTCATACCGGCGTTGCGTCGCTATCAGCCGCTCTCCGACACCGCCCGATGCGCGGAGACCTCCGGCACCGACGCCACCCGCGACGATTACCAGTTCGGCTTTGATTCAAATATCACGCAGTTGAAGGTCGAGTATGTCGCCCGTCGCCAAGTGCTGACGTTGGTTGACGTCAATCTGCCGCGAGCGCCATTTCCTGCGGGATTCGAATTGCCGCTCGGATGGCCGCAGAATTCGCTCGGCAAGTGGCAGGTGCGCAACGTCGATGAGATCAGCGTGAGCAGCCTGCCCGGTCATCAGGGGTGTTACGGCAAGCGCGCGCTCTATGTCGATAGTCTGTTCAACGCGGCGCTGTGGGTTGAGAATTACGACACGAAGATGCGGCTCGAGAAGATTCACGGAATCTTTCCGCACACCGTCGACGCCCCGGGCATCGGCCCGGTTAATGTCAGCGGCGCCGACGCCGAAGTCTTCTGGAATGTCCAGCAGAACCACGCCACGTACGTCGTGGAGCCGGCGCTGGACGGCAAACACTATGTCAACGAACAGGCGCCCAAGGAATACAATGATATCCAGCGCTACAGCACGCCGTCAGGTCTGAATCTGATTATGCGCTAAGCCGTCTACGCTCGGCCCATTTGCTTGGGACCCTTCATCTTGTCGCGCAACTCCGCAATCGGAATCGCCGGCAGGGTCATGATATTGACGGTGCCGCGCGAGCCCAGATCGACCGATAGATGCGCGACCATCGCATTGTCTGCCGCTTCGATGATTGTGACGAAATCGCACTGCCCGAGCACCGCGTATTGTGCAATCACCTTGCATCCAAATTCCGCAATCTCGCGGTTCACCTTCTCCATCCTGTCGGGATCCTTGTGCAGGGTCTGGCGCCCCTCGGGCGTCAGCGTGCTTAGCAAAATGTAAGTAGGCATCCTGGCCTCCGCGCATCATTCCTCAGCTCAACGGACCAGTAACAATGGTTCGCAGGCCGTCGGGTTAAGCGGGCATAAACTGGCAGCCGCTTTGGCGATTGAAACTGCCCATCCATTAGTTTGCTCATACGAGTTTCATATGGAACCTCCCCGGTCGAAACATAGCGAAGCCGAAACCATGCCACGCGCGATCATGCCGATGCTGGTCCCTTCCGGCCCGGAGCGCGAACGTCGTAGGTCATCACCAACAAGTCGCGGCATCGACCTTCGCGATCCTCGACCCAGTCGGGCAGGAACGCCTGCAGTCGAAAGCCCAGCCGTTCAAACATCGCGCGCGCGCTCTTATGGTCCGCCACCATCTGTGCGGCGATCTTCCTAAGCTCAAGAATGCCCGCCAGTGTCATCATCTCCGCGCAAAGCCCCTCCCCGAGGCCCCGCGATTGCCACTCCGGCGCCACGTTGATTGCAATCTGAGCCACCTTCCTGGTCCATTGAACCGAGTTCAAGTGAAGGCTCGCGTAACCCTCCAGGGTGCCATCCGGTTCAGCCAAAAGCGTGACCGTGGCGCCGCGCTCGATACTGTTAATCCACTCGTCTACGCTCGCCGGTTCGGTAATATCAGCGTGCAGGAAGAGCAGGTGTTCTTGCGGGAGGCTGCGCGCGAGCAGAAGGATCGAGTGCTTGTCTGCCGCGCCCATCAGGCGCAGTGAAACCGGTCGGACCTGACGCTGGCCACCAGGCCTGACGCGCATGAACGAGGGGCCTGGCGATCCCAGACTTTCGTCTAATTCAATCTTTCTCGGATAGCGCTGGCTGATCTCCGGCTTCGTACCCATGTGGTCGACACCTCCTCGATGGCGATGCGCTCTCGCCGAGGCTGCGCGGTACGTGGATCAGGTAGCTGTCAATTCCCGGGCGCGAAGTCGTGCGGCCCGTCACCGCCGAACGATAGCAGATAGTGTCGTGAGCACCCAAACCATAACGCAAGACATGGGCGCTGCACTCACTCGAGGGCGAGTCAAGGTACTATCTGTCCGAGTAGTTGCTGGACCAGCGCGGCGCCCGGAACGGACAGGCCAAGCTCATGAGCAAACTTCAGGCAGATCTGGAGATCCTTGAAAAAGACCGGCGTCGCGGACCTCAGGGTCAGCCGCGACCATTGATCAGCAATTCGGCTCTGAGCGCCACCTTCATGCACCACCTGTTCGAGAATCGCGCTAGGCAATCCGGCTTCGCGCCCAAGCCGCATACCCTCATAAGCCGCCAGCATATTGATACATACGATTAGCTGATGAGCGAGCTTGGCACGTATCCCGCTGCCTGACGGTCCGGTCCGTGTAATGCTCCGCCCGGAGGTCCGGAACAAGGGTAAGCATCGCTCGACCGCTGCATCGCTGCCACCGACCATATAGGACATGGTCTTGCCCTTCGCTGCGTGCTCTCCGCCGCTGACCGGGGCGTCGACCACTTCGATTTTCAAAGCCGCACCTGCCTGCGCAATCTTCGCGATAGAGGAGGGTTCAACGGTGCTGTGAATCACGACGACGCTTCCGGGCGCGGCGGCCGCGAATACTCCTTCGGGCCCGAATATAACGGCTTCAAGCTGCGCGTCATCCAGCACGCAAATCGCGACGACTTCGGCGTGATGGCCGACCGCTCGCGGCGAGCCCGCGATCGTCGCTCCCGCACCGGCGAGCTCTTCGAGCGGCTCGCGACGGACGTCGTACACCATCAGATCGTGGCCGGCCTCGGCTAAGTTAATGGCGAGGTACTTGCCTTGTTGGCCGAGCCCGATGAAGCCGGCTTTCATCGCTCCGATACCTGCGCTTAGTCGAAGGAGGGCCAGCGGTCCGAAGTCATGAATTCCAGCCAGCGGCGGTAGAACTGGCGTTGCGGAAATTCACCGAGCATGTTGGGATTGACCGCCCCCGGATAGATGTTGTCGGCGCCCTCGCTGCCCATTCCCATTTGATAGTTAAGCTTCAAGCTTTGCGCGATTGGACCGCCAAGGCTGGCCTGGATTCCACCCCAGTTCTCACCGTCGTCCGCGTCTGCTACTCCGATCGGCCAGACGTGGAGGCAGCGGACCATCGCTTGCTTGACGGCTTTCGGGGCGGCCTTGTCCACGATACCCCAGCGCCAATGCTCAAACTGATGCGGGCCCCTGGGTTGAAAGACGGCGATCGTCGAGCTTCCCAAGACTGCGGACAGGAAGGCGAAATTCGGAAACACCAGCCCCGCCCCGTCGGCAGGTCCGTCGGCGCGCTCGGCGCCCAGGCGGTTCGCCACTTCATGGCGGGTGGATTTGTAATAATCCGCGACAATTCCCTGGTCTTCACTGACCGACGGATCGCCAGAGAAGCTCGGCAAGCCGGAATCTTTGAGAAGGAAGCCAGCCATGCCGTGCCCTTGCCGCGAACTGAACTGGCGCCCCGGTAGCGTCATGACCTGGGAGAAACCCCCCGCTGGCCTGCGCGAGCGTGGATCTGCCCAGGCGTCGCGGACGGAGACGTGCGTCATGATCGCGTGGTAGTTGTCGCCGGCAAACTGCTCGGCCGCAAGTTTCCAGTTTCCCCGGGTGCGCATCTTGTGGACGCCGCCAATGATCTCGGTCCCGCCTTCGCGGCGATCAAGCAGGCAGTCAAGATACCAGGCCATCTCGCCAAGGTAGTCGAGCAGTGACGGCGCCTCCGGATCGAAACATCCGAAGATGAGGCCCTTGTAGCTCTCCACCCGCGGGACCGGGACCAACCCCCACTGCGACTTGTCGAGTTCGCCGTGATAGGCGCCTTCGAAATTAGGCGCTGATTTCAGATTACCGGCAGCATCATAAGTCCAGCCGTGGAAAGAACAAAGAAAGGATTTTGCATTCCCGACGTCCGCCCGACAGACGCTCATCCCGCGATGTCGGCAAGCGTTGAGCAGCGCCTTGATCGAGCCATCACGCTGCCGCACGACCAAGATCCGATCGGCGCCGATGTAGGTGCCGAGGAAATCACCGTAATCTCTCAGTTGGTCCTCGTGGGCCAGGTAGACCCAAGTTCGCAGGAAGAGCTTTTCAGCCTCCGCATTGTAGATCTCGAGATCGGCGAAAATGCGGCCGGTGATCAGCCCGCGCTTCCAATCGACCATTTGCTCGAGGGACTCGGCCGAGTTTACGCGAAATGCCATGTTCTTCACCTTCAAATTCAGAAAAACACGCTCAGGTTCTTCGACAGCACTACGTTCTGATCAAGCAGGATCTTGCGGCGGGCAATGCGCAATTCCTGCGCTTCGCCACGGCGGAGCAAGTCAGTGCGCTCACCCACCCAGATGTCAACCTCGTCCTGAAGGCGGTTGCGATAGCAGATGAAATTCGACTTCACCTCATATTCGCCCTCGGCTTTGGTCGGCGCGATGCGCACGTTGGTGACCAGGTGGCGCGTGCGGCTGCGCGGGTTCTCGGCCCAGTGCGTGAGCGACTCCATCTGTTTGACGCGCCAGCCGAGAGTTTTTTTATTGTCGTCAAAGAGCGCGAACTCCCCTTCGACGGATGTCTCTTTGTCATGTTCGCGCAGGAGCCGATTCGCCCGCGTCGGCATCCAGTAGTGGGCGTCGTCCGAGAAGAGCTCGAGCCATTCCGCATACCGATGATCGTCAAGCAATTCGGCTTCCTGGTAGTAGTACTGCTCGATTTCAAGCTGCAGCTCGGGAGTTACTTTCGTCGCTTTTTTGCTCATGATTTTGCCCATGCCTGAGCCCCAACGTAGGCAGGTTCATGAGTAGAGTCGGGGTTGATGTTTTGCTCCAGGTGGGCTTTGGAACAAGGAGCGGGCCGTCGAGCACTGAGCTTGCTCAAGCGGCCCGCCCGTTACGGGTGGAACTTGGCCGGAATCAAAAGTGCCGGCGCGTGGCGGAGAGCGGCTTTAGAATAAGCCTCCACGATCGCGATCAGGATTGGCTTCGCGAGCATATAGGCTGCCCCTTCCGCTGAGCTCAGGCGAGGTCGAAGCGATCCAGGTCCATCACCTTGCTCCACGCCGCCGCGAAGTCCTTCACAAACTTCTCCTTCGCGTCGTCACAGGCATAAGCTTCCGCGATTGCTCGGAGCTCGGAGTTCGAGCCGAAGACCAGGTCGACGCGGGTGGCGGTCCACTTGAGCTCGTTGGTCTTCCGGTCGCGGCCCTCATACTCGCCTTTAGAGCCGGCGGACGGCTGCCATTGCGTCCGCATGTCGAGCAGGTTGACGAAGAAGTCGTTCGTCAGCGTCTCGGGCCGCTTGGTGAAGACGCCGTGCTTCGACTGCCCGAAGTTGGCATTGAGAGCGCGCATGCCGCCGACGAGCACCGTCATCTCGGGGGCAGTCAGCGTCAGCAACTGCGCGCGATCCACCAGCAGTTCCTCCGCCGGTATTTGGTGTTCGCTTCGGAGGTAATTGCGGAACCCGTCTGCGGTCGGTTCCAGCACGGCGAATGACTCCACATCGGTCCATTCCTGCGCAGCATCGGTGCGTCCCGGCGAGAAGGGAACCTTCACCGCGTACCCGGCTTTTTTCGCCGCTTCCTCGACGGCTGCGCAGCCGCCCAGAACGATCAGATCGGCAAGCGAGACCTTCTTCCCGCCGGAGCGGTTAGAATCCTTTTGAAGCGCTTCCAGCTTCTGGATGGCCTTGGCCAGGTCGGCCGGCTGGGTCACTTCCCAATTCTTTTGCGGCGCAAGGCGAATGCGCGCCCCGTTCGCCCCACCG
>JBOHWF010000003.1:0-3137 GCA_050736455.1 Binataceae bacterium (SeqCode)
TGGGGCCGCCGCTACAATCGCGAAAAAGCCGAACGCACCGAGCCAGGAAATATCTTGACGCATGACCACCCTCGTGGCGCGGTCGCATCCCGCAGAGGGTGGTCGTCATCGGAGCATCCGATTAAGACCGGGGCATCGGGCGTCCAGCAGCGTGTCGAAAAAAACGCCCAGCGACCCTCCCCCGCGGAAGGTAACCGCAAAGTCGTCCGGCCGGTCTCCTGGCTTGGGGTTCTCACTCGGGCCCGCCTTCCCGCCGAAGCAGTGGCATGATGGGCCGTCGTCCCCCGATACAGTTGCGGGGCAGCGCCGGATTCGCACCGGCTTCCCGTACACCGAACGCGACCACGATAGTTATGCGCGCGGCGCCGCGAAGTCAACCGCGCCCGCCTCCGCGTCTGCTAGGCTTGAAGATATGCTGACGCGAATCTTGACGCTGGTCACGGGTGGCGCGCGCAGCGGCAAAAGCTCCCACGCGCTCGCTCTTGCGGAGCGATGCCCGGGGCGCCGCCGATACTTTATCGCCACCGCGGAAGCACTCGACGATGAGATGCGCGAGCGCATCACGCGTCATCGCGCGGAGCGTGCGGCAGCTTACGAAACGATAGAAGAACCGGTGAGAATCGCCGCCGTCCTCGAAACGCTCGAAGGCCGCGCTGATACGGTGGTGATCGATTGCCTGACGCTGTGGCTCTCGAATCTGATGGGCCGCGGGCTGGGCGACGAGGCGATCGCGCAGGAGGCTGAACAGTTAGTATCAGCGCTGGCCCGCGCCAGTTTCAGCACGATCGTGGTCACCGACGAAGTCGGCTCGGGGATCGTCCCGGTGAATCCGTTGGCGCGCCGGTTTCGCGATCGCCTCGGCTGGATCAATCAGAAGGTGGCCCGCACCGCCGATCAGGTGATCCTGATGGCGGCGGGTTACCCGCTATCGCTCAAGCCGCTCAGGTGAGCGGCGGCGAGAGCCGATAGAGCGACGAATTGCGTGAGCGGCGTCTCAATCGCTGGAGCGCAGCGTGAAGCGCAGGGGAACTTCGAGCAGCACTCGCACGGGTTTGCCGAAACGGTCACGGCCCGGCGAAAAACGCCATTTTCTGATTGCTTCAATCGCCACGGAATTCAACACCGGGATCGACTTGATGATCTGGATATCAGGCTCAACGGCGCCGGCTTGATCGACGATAATCCGGAGCACGACCTCGCCCTCGAGGCCGCGCCGACGTGCCTCCTCCGGATAATCCGGGAGCGGATCAAAGATGACCGCCGGCGGTTGGTCGACCTGATCAGCGAAAAGTTGTCCCGAACCGGAATCATACGTGCCAGCCGCGCTGCCTGGCCCGCCTGTCGCGCTACGCGGCGCAGTCGTGGCGTCGCCGGAAGAAGCCGCGCGCGTGTCGTGCGGGCTCTGAGCGGGCGCGGGGGGTGCAGTGGCTTTGCTCGCCAGCGTTGGCTGGGGCTTTCTCCTAATCCGGGTAGGTTTGGAGCGAGGCGGCGCGGTGAAGACTTTTGGCTTCGCCGGAGGCGCCGCCTTCGCGGGCGCCAAACTCGTACGATCGCCAGCCGGCGCCGGTCTGAGCAGGTAGATGTAAGTAACGCCCGGATTTCGCCAGCGATGCACGGTCAAGACCATGGCGAGGATGGCGATAAGCGCGCTGTGAAAGATAATCGACACCAGCAAGGCCGCCGGCATTCGATACTGCGTAGGAGCCGCGGAGGGTACTAGCATGGGCGCGGCCTCGGCCGATGCCGGACCAGGGTCAAACTCGTGGAGGTTATCGGGCATCGCCGACGATGAAGGTTAAATCCGCGCTGTAGTCGTCGTGATCGCAAAGCGCCGGAAAGCGCGGTGAGGTTTGATAATCGACCGCAATTATCTGCAATCCGGGTTTCGCGATCGGGACCTGCGCGATCCCCGCGTCGTTGGTCTTGTAGCGGGGAATATCCTCCTCCTTGATTTTGGTTTTGCCGTCACCAACTTCGACGCCGATACCCGCGAGCGCTTTTCCCTGATACAACACCTCGACCGGAAGTTGTTGTCCGGGCCGCACTTTGAATGGATCGATGACTGGGATGATTTCGAGCTGCTCATCTAGCCTGCGGTCAAAACCACCCGCGCTTGCGGCCGGGAACAGCGTCTTGCCAAACTTGAAGTTGTAACTGCTATCCTTTGCGGCGGGAAAATGCAGCTTGCTGGTGTTGAAGTATTTATCGCTTGAGACGCTGACGAAATAGCCATTGTCATACTCGCCGGACACAATTGCCGCGTTTCCTCGGCCAGCGAATGTACGCAAGTCTATAGTGGGATAGTCGGCGGTGCTCTTGGTGACTCCGCTCAGAATCGAAACCGGAGGCTCGTCGCCGGCCAGGTACAGATCGAGCTTGATCAATTTCTCGCGGTTGGGCGCTTCATACTCCTGAGGATGACCGAACTTTAGCGTGAGAGTATTCGGACCGGCAGGAATCAGGACCAGGTCGTGGGCCGCGGTTTTCTGCACCGTCGCCAGAGGAAGAACAGCGCATAGAATCGCAATCGCGAGCGGATAGGCGGGCCTCATTAGCAGTTCTCCTAATGAAATTGATTAGGCAACGCGTCGAGCGGTAAATGAATACCACCCAACGCCGTGAACGACGCTTTGGGCGCGATACTTACTATCGTCGGGCTGAATCCGAAAGCGACTTCGTTGAAGCGGCCAAACGGGTAGGTCGTCCCGGTGAAAAAGATGCTGGTCCCGCGCCAGTTAGCATTCGTGTACCAAAGGTCGAAGTTGAAACGTGAGTGCGATCCCGCGTGTTGATGCGCCGCGGGGTCGAGCTCTGTCTCCCCGACGACCTGCTGGTTGGCGTAGATAAAGAGAGTTTGCGGCGAGCCCGGCCCCAACAGCGGCCAGGTCAAATCAATGCCGTATTTGGCGAGCCATTTGGGGGCGTTGGGCACGTCCGAGCCCATGCCACGCTGATCGCCGACCAGCCGGAAACGCAAGCCACTGTAGCTGGCCATGAGGCCTGCGGTTACGCCGCTTTCAGTACGGAGCAGGTTATAGCCGCCTTCGAGATCAAAGCCCTCGCGACGGGATGAGCCAAGATTCGTCGTCGGCATCGGCGGCGGGTTCTCCTGAATCTCATTAGTCAGATTGGTGGTA
>JBOHWF010000004.1:0-5163 GCA_050736455.1 Binataceae bacterium (SeqCode)
TCGCGAGCGGCGCGAAGCGCACCGGGCGCGTTCGCGAGCGGATGGTATCGAGCAGCGCGCGCTCGCTGTCGCTGACGAGCATAATCAGGGTGGCGCCCGGCGGCTCCTCGAGGGTTTTGAGCAGCGCGTTCTGCGCGGGCAGGTTCAGGGTCTCGGCGTCGTCGATGATCGCGACGCGGCGTGGTCCGCGCGCCGGCCGCACGCCCAGATGATCGATCAGGCTGCGCACCTGCTCGATCAAAACGTCGGAGCGATTGGTGGCGCGCGCCAGGTAAGCATAGTCCGGATGGACGCCGGTGGCGATTTGGACGCAGGCGTCACAGCACTCGCAGTGGCTGGCCGGAGTGGCGGCGCTGCGTCCGCGTTGCGCCGTCTGCTCGCGCACCGGGCAATTGACGACGGCGCAGCAGAAGCCCGCCCCCGGCGCGCGTTCGCACAAGATACCGTGCGCAACACTCTTTGCGATCAGAGACTTGCCGATGCCGTGCGGCCCAGCGAGCAGATAGGCGTGCGATGGCCGCCGTTCGAGCTCGCGCCACAGGCCCGCGACCAGTTCGCGATTTCCGGCGACGCCCGCGAGGCTCATGATTGCGCCAGGCGCGCCGTCACCACGTCCAGAATCGCGGCAGTGACCGCGTCGGCGGGCAAAGTCGCATCGATCACCCGGACGCGCGCTGGATCGTTTTGCGCGATCGCAAGAAAACCCTCGCGCACCCGCCGATGGAACTCCAACTGCTCGCCCTCAAAGCGATCGGGCGGCGCGCTGACGCCTGCGTGTCGCGCGCGCGTGCGGGCGAGTCCGACCTCGACCGGGCAGTCGAGCACGAAGGTCAGATCAGGGGCCGTCGCGTCGCTGGCGAGCCGATTAAGCTCGCCGAGCAGACGCAAATCGAAGCCGCGGCCGTAGCCCTGATAGGCCACGGTCGAGTCCGAATAGCGGTCCGAGATCACGATCGTGCCCGCGGCCAGCGCCGGCTTGAGCTTTTCGCGCACGTGCTGCGCGCGATCGGCGAGCACGAGCAGGAGTTCGGCGGCGGGCTCGAGCGCGACTGCGGGGTCGAGGAAGATCGTCCGAATCACGGCGCCTGCCCGGGTGCCGCCGGGCTCGCGGGTCGTGGTCGGCTGATAGCCTAGCCCGCGCAGGCGCTCGGCGAGAATCGCCGCCTGCGTGGTCTTGCCCGAGCCTTCGACGCCCTCGAGCGTGATGAAGAGTCCGCGCGCCATCAGCCGGAAAGATACCAGCGGGTCAGTTGCGGTTGAAACAGCGCATAGACAACCGCGGCCAGCGCCAGAAACGGGCCGAACGGGATCGGCGAGCGCAGCAGCGGCCGATCGCCTTCGACCGCGGCGCCGGGCGCGCGCGCACCGGTCACCGCGGCGATCGCTTCCGGCGTCGGCTCGTCGGGCAGCCTCCAGCCGCTCGCGGCGATCGCGAGGCCGCCGACGGAGCCGAGGATCGAGCCGAAAAAGAGCGTAAAACCGGCGCCCGGCCAGCCGAGAAAAGCTCCGGTCATCGCGAGCAGATAAATGTCGCCCAGCGCGACGCCTTCCTCGCCGCGGAGCAGCCGATAACCCAGACCGGTGAGAAAAAGTACGCCCGCGCCCGCTACGATCCCGAGCATCGAGCTGCGCCAGCCGACCTCGGGCATCAGCAGCCAGGCGGCGACGAAGCCGAAGGGGATCATCGCAAGTGTGGTTACGCTGTAGATCACGCCCCAGTCAAAATCGATCAGGCCGATAACCAGGAGCGTGGCGCAGAGGACAAAACGCACGATCGCATCGGCCGGCGGAAAATGCAGGTAAAGGTACGCCGCGGCGGCCGCGAGGGCGACCTCGGCGAGGAAATAGCGGAAGCCGATCGCGCCGCCGCATCGGGCGCAACGGCCGCGCAGCAGCAGGTAAGCGACGATCGGGAGGTTGGCCCAGGGCGCCAGCGGCTGGCGGCATCGCGGGCAGAATGAGCGCGGCGCCACGAGCGAAAGTTCGCGCGGGAGCCGATAGGCCACGACGCCGGCGAAACTGCCGACACACGCGCCGATTGCGAATGCAATCAAAGCTCCCGACAAGCTGAGTGGCCCCCCAAGGCTCCGCACCCAAAGCCTATATTTGCGCCCGAGCCGACGCTACGACGCCTCACTTCTGGCAATTCGGGCAGAAAAAGCTCGAGCGCTGGCCGACCACGATGGCGCGGATTCTAGCGCCGCACACCGCGCAGGCCTGACCCGCGCGATCGTAGACCCTGAGCCGGCGCGCGTAACGGCCGGGCCGGCCGCGCGAATCGCGATAGCTGCGAAAGGTTGTGCCGCCACCGCCGATCGCCTCGCGCAAAACCTCGCGCGTGATCGCGGCGATGCGCGTCAACTCGGCCCGGGTGACTTTGCCGGCGCGGCGCGTCGGCCGCACGCCGGCGCGAAAGAGAATCTCGGAGGCGTAGATATTGCCGACGCCGGCGACAGTCCGCTGGTCCATCAGCAGGTTTTTGATCGCCGCGGTGCGACCGCGCGTGATTTCCCACAGATAAGCGGCGTTGAATTCGCGCGCGAACGGCTCCGGGCCAAGCGACGCCAGTTCGGCGAGCGTTGCCAGCTCCGCGCGCGTGACCAGTTTCAGCAGACCGAAGCGTCGCGGGTCGTTGAACACCAGGGTGCTGCCGTCGTCGAGCTTGAAGCTGACGTGATCGTGATGCGGATCGAAACCGGCCGCGTCGGCTGCGGCGTGGCGATGAGTCAGGCTGCCACTCATCCCGAGATGGACTATCAGCAGGCGATCGTCGTGCAACTCGATCAGCAGATATTTTGCGCGGCGCTGAACGCCGGTGATCGAGCCGCCGGCGATGTTCGCCGCAAAGTCCGGCGCGACAGTCCGGCGTAAACGCGAGTCCGCGACCCTGGCGCCGACGAGCGTGCGCCCGACGATCGAGCGCGCGAGGATCCGGCGTAACGATTCGACCTCGGGCAATTCAGGCATCGGTGGAGTCTGCCGGCAGCGCAACGCGGCCGAGCGCACGCGCCAGCTTGACGAAGTCCGCGACGGCCAAGGCGCCGGGCCGCGCTGACGGCTCGATTGCCGCGATCGCCAGCGCATCTTCCGCCGCGCGGGGGTCGAGCCGCAGTCCCGTTGCGAGCGAGTTGCGAATAGTCTTGCGCGGCGCGGAAAAACTCGCCCGGATGGTCGTCAAGATCGCACGCTCCTCGATTGCGGTTACAAAGCTTTGCGTGCTCGGCGCAAAGACCAGCACCTCGGCATCGACCTTCGGCCGCGGATGGAAATTGCCGGCAGCGACGCGGAAATGATCGATTACCTCCCAGTAGAGCGCGGTAAAAAGGCTCAGCGCGCCGTGCTCGCGCGATCCGGCCCGTGCGCGAATCCGCTCGGCGACTTCGCGCTGAAACATCAGGACCATGCGCGAGATGCTCGCGCGATACGCGCACAGCCGTTCGAGAATCGCCGCGGCGGCATTGAACGGCAAGTTGCCGATTACCTTGAGCGTCCTGCACTGCGCGATCGGCTTGAAGTCGGCGTGGAGGAAATCGTCGTTGATCACGCTGACCCGCGCGTCGCCGGCAAAACGTGCGGCCAGCGAGGCGACGAGCCGTGGGTCGATTTCGATCAGAGTGAGCCGCGCGATTGGATGACGTGCAATCACGCCGCTCAAAATACCGAGGCCCGGTCCAATCTCGACGACTGCATCGCCGGGCGCAAGCTCAGCGGCGCCAACGATCCGCTCGGCGAGGCGATCCTGGACCAGGAAGTTCTGCCCGCGCGATTTTCGCGGACGCACCCCGGCGAACGCCAGTGCGGAGCCGGGTTTGATTGCGGCGGTCGCCGCGGGACGCGAATTAGAGTGCAAGGTTGGCCGCGGCATCGATCGTCAGCGGATCGCGCTGGCCATGCAGCAGCCGATGGCTGCCCGCGAGCGCGATCATCGCGGCGTTGTCGGTGCAATATTTGAGACTCGGCGCGACCACGCGGCGCCCGTGCGCGGCGGCGGCCTCCGCCAGGCGGGCGCGCAGGCGCGAGTTCGCCGCGACCCCGCCGGTCAGCGCGATCGTCTCCGCGTCGAGGTCGTCGGCGGCCGCGAGCGTCGGCCACACCAGCATCTCGACCACCGCCTCCTGAAAGCTGGCAGCCAGATCCGCGTGACTCAGGGCTACCCCGCCCTCGCTCCGCAGGATCGTCGCCACTGCAGTCTTGACGCCGCTGAAGCTGAAGTCGAGCGGGGCGCCTTTGACGCGCGCGCGCGGAATCTTGACGCTGCGCGGATTGCCGTCGCGCGCCAGCTCGTCGATTATCCTGCCGCCCGGATAGCCCAGGCCCATCAGCTTGGCGACCTTGTCGAAAGCCTCGCCGGCAGCGTCGTCACGCGTCGCGCCGAGCCGGCGATAGCAACCGAAATCCTCGACCACGAACAGGGCCGTATGCCCGCCCGAGACCACCAGCGCCAGATAAGGCATCGCGATTTCGTGTTCGAGCAGCGGCGCGAGCAGATGGCCCTCGAGATGATTGACGCCCGCCAACGGCAGTCCCGTCGCCTGCGCGAGCCCCTTCGCGTACATCAGTCCGACCAGCAGCGAGCCGACCAGGCCCGGTCCGCGCGTCACCGCGATGCCGTCGAGCTCGGTCAGCGAGCACCCGGCGGCGGCGAGCGCACGTTCGACTACGGATTGGATAGTCACCACGTGGTTGCGCGAAGCAAGCTCTGGAACGACGCCGCCGTATGCGCGATGGATGTCGTCCTGGTTGGCCACGGCGCTCGCGCATACCGTCGCGACCCCAGCGCGAGCGGTCTCGATGATCGCCGCGGCGGCGTCGTCACAGGAGGATTCGATGCCGAGAATTCGCATGTCGGGCAATCTGTTACTCGTCGGTAGAGTAGTGGCTCGATGAGCTTGCCGCAATTCGGCGTTGTGATCGCGAACGTCGGTTTGCGCGTGAGCTGCGGTCTCGATTACGGAAGGATCGCAGCCAACAACAAGTACTGAGGAGCGCAAAGACGTCGATGAAAGCAATTCAGTTTGATCGGTTGGGCGGGCCGGAAGTGATGGAGTTGCGGGAAATTCCCAAGCCGGCGCTCAAGCCCGGCACGGTGATCGTCAAGAATCACACGATCGCGATTAACTTCGGCGATCTCTTTTTCACCGAGGGCACCTACCTGGTGAAGCC
>JBOHWF010000005.1:0-6221 GCA_050736455.1 Binataceae bacterium (SeqCode)
TCCTTGAAGTGCGCCCGATCGAAGCGGGTCTTGTCGATGCTCTGGATTATCGCGGAGAGCATCTTGGGAATCGCCGCAAGCTTATCCGGTTGCGTATCGTAGGTGACGCCGAAGGCGAAGAGGACCCGGCGTTCAAACAATCGCTTGTAGTTGTGGATCCGGGTCTTCAACAGGTCGCTGTTAGAAAACACGATCTCCTCGCCGGAAAGGCTGCGGACGCGTGTACTCTTGACGCCGACATGCGCCACCGTCCCAGCCAGGTTATCGACCGTGATGAAATGGCCGACGGCAAAGGGCTTGTCGATTAGAATCGATAGCGAGGCGAACAGGTCGCCCAGGATATTCTGCACCGCCAAGGCCACTGCAATGCCGCCAACCCCGAGACCGGCGATCAACGTCGTAATGTTGATGCGCAAGCAACTGAGGACGAGCAGCCCGACTAAGGACCACAGAACGACGCGGCTGATAAAGCTCAGCGCGCCCGCCGCGGTTGCCAGTCCCTGGTCCTCATCCGCGCGCCGCCGAAGGACATGTTCAATCGTGTACGCGATGATCTGATTGCCCCACAACCCAATCTGAGTAAGAACCGCAATAGCGGCAACGATGTTTGCGAACCCAGCCTCGCGCTCAGTCAGGCGCAGCGCGAGCGAACCCACGCGCAAGGCCAGAATGAGCAGGACGAGACCTTTAGTGCGTCCGATGAGCGCAACCACGAGATCGCCCAACGCGCTGCTAGTACTCAGCGCCAACCGGCCGAGAATGCGCTTCAGGATGAAACGAAGGCAGAGCAGTAGCGCGAACATCAAAACGGCGACGAATAGAAACGCGAGCCATGGTCCGATATTCGTCCCAAAGATGTGCAGGTCCAGATAGCGGGGAAGAAACTCGATCCGAGCCGAAAGCTGTTTCAAGTTCATTGAGCTCATTCCTTGAATAGTCGAGCGATGATTCGCTGGTCGCCGAAGCCAAAGGCAACCGCACGCCCGCCGTTGCTGCGAGCGGCGGGCGACCCCAAGCCGCGGGCTAATTTGCCGCTAAATATCCGCCGCTCCGGGCCGGTTTCGCAGGCTGCTACGACGCGCGTAACCACACAACTGATGCAGACGGCCAGCGCCACGTCAGGCGCGATCAAGTCGGGGAGAGTCGTGGCCGAGAAACCAAACCCGAATCATTTCAGTCTAACGACGCCAAGGTCGCGGGACAACCAAGGCACTTGGGGCGCAAATTTCCGCGCGAGCGAGAGCCTTTATTTTCGCGGCGCGCGATCGGCGAGATTTGCCATTATCAACACGCGGCTAAAGTTCCTCTTCGATCCGAATAAAGGCCGGCGGCCGCTCAATCATCTTGTGCCGGCTGATCGCGGCGAGCGCTTGGCGCAAGTTGCGCTCGCGCGCCTGATGGGTTCGCATGATTACTGGCACGGTCCTCTCGACGCCGCGGCCCTGCTGGATCACGGAGGCGATCGAGATCTGGTGACGGCCGAGCACCGAGGCAATCGTCCCGAGCACGCCCGGCTGATCGCGCGCCGTGAAGCGCAGATAGTATTCGCATAGCACGTCGTCCATCGGCTTGACACGGGCGGGTTTGATCAGCGCCCGCGGATAGCCGAGCGGCGGCGCGCCGCCCGTCGAGGCGGTCAGTCGATGGCGCGCAATCTCGAGGAGATCCGCCAGCACCGCGGTCGCCGTCGGCATCATGCCGGCGCCGCGGCCGTAGTACATGCTGGCGCCGAGCGCCTCGCTGTTCACATAGATCGCGTTAAATGCGCCGCCCACTTCGGCCAGCAGATGACGCGCGCGGATCATGGTCGGATGGACGCGCGCCTCGATCAGGCCGGCGTCAGCCTTGGCGATCGCGAGCAATTTGACGGCGTAGCCGAGCTCGCGCGCATGGGCGATATCGGCGAGCGTCACGCGGCTGATGCCCTCGGTATGCACCTGCTGGGGTTTGAGGGTTGCGCCGAAAGCCAGCGCGACCAGCAGGCAGAGTTTATGGGCGGCGTCGTGGCCGTCGATATCGAGCGTCGGGTCGGCCTCGGCGAGTCCGCTACGTTGCGCCGCGGCCAGCGCGTCGGCGAACTCGGTCCCACGCTCGGTCATCGTGGTGAGAATCGAGTTGCAGGTGCCGTTGACAATTCCATACACGGCGCGCTGGCGATCGCCGGCCAGGGCCTCGCGCAGGGTGCGCATGATCGGGATACCGCCGCCGACGCTGGCTTCGAAGCCGATCGCGCGCCCGGCCTTGGCCGCGGCGCCAAAGATTTCGCCGCCGTGTTCTGCGAGCAGCGCCTTGTTCGCGGTGACCACGTCCTTGCCGGATCGCAGCGCATCCAGGATCAAGCCGCGCGCAGGCTCGAGTCCGCCGAATAACTCGACGACAATGTCAACGTCGTCACGTGCGACGAGCTTGGCGGCGTCACGCGTGATGAGAGTGCGGCCGAGTCCGATCGCGAGGTTGGGCTTGAGGCTGCGATCAGCGACCCCGGCGAGAATCAACGGCGCGCCGAGTTTCTGCTCGAGCATCGCGGCGTTACTGCGCAGCAGGCGCACGACGCCTTCGCCGACCGTCCCGCATCCGAGCAGCGCGATGCGTACCGGCTTCACTCGCGCGCGATCCACTATGACGAGACGGCGCGTCGGGCTCGCGGCACCTCAGCGCGGGCGAGCGCGTGGCGGATGCCGCGCACGGCCTGGCGCGTCCGATGCTCGTTCTCGATAAGGGCGAAGCGGACGTGGCCATCGCCGTCGGCGCCGAAGCCGACGCCGGGCGAGACCGCGACCTTGGCCTCGCTGAGCAGAAACTTGGCGAACTCCAGCGAGCCCATCGGACGGAACGGCTCGGGAATCGGCGCCCAGACGAACATGGTCGCGCGCGGTTTCTCGACCGGCCAGCCGGCGCGATTCAGGCCGCCGACCAGGGCGTCGCGCCGCACGCGATAAGTCTCGGTGATTTGGCTGACGCATTCCTGCGGACCGTTGAGCGCGGCGATCGCCGCGACCTGCACCGGCGCGAACATGCCGTAGTCGAAATAGGATTTGAGCCGGGTGAGCGCCGCGATCATTTCGCGATGGCCGACGGCAAAGCCGACCCGCCATCCCGGCATGTTGTAGCTCTTCGAGAGCGTGAAAAATTCGACCGCGACCTCGCGCGCGCCCGCCACCTGCATGATCGACGGGGCCTTGTAGCCGTCGAAACATAAGTCGGCGTAAGCGAAATCGTGGACGATCAGAATTTCGTTGGCGCGGGCGAAATCCACCACGCGCTGCATGAAGCTCAGATTCACGGTCGCAGTGGTCGGATTGGCCGGAAAATTCATGATCAGCAGCTTCGGCCGCGGCCACGAACGGCTGACCGCCGCGGTCATCTCGTCGAAGAACTGGTCACCACCGCTGCGCATCGGCACGCCCTGGACCTGCGCGCCCGCGATCACGCATCCGTACTGATGAATCGGATAGGTCGGCGTCGGCGCCAGCACCACGTCACCCTGATCGAGGATGGCGAGGGCGAGATGGGCGATGCCCTCCTTCGAGCCGATCGTGACGATCGCCTCAGAGTCGGGATCGAACTCGACGCCGTAACGCCGCCGGTACCAGTCACAGATCGCAAGGCGCAACTTATAGACGCCGCGCGACACCGAGTAGCGATGGTTCGGGGGTTTCGCCGCGGCTTCGATCAGCTTGTTGACGATGTGCGCTGGCGTCGCTTCGTCGGGATTACCCATCCCGAAGTCGATGATGTCCTCGCCAGCGCGGCGGGCTTTGAGGCACAGCTCCCCGATCGCGTTGAAGACGTAAGGTGGTAAGCGCTTGATTCTGGGAAATTCCGTCATACTTCGCCGAGGCTTTTAAAGTAGACCGTGCCGCCTGGACTATTTCTGAACGCAGCTCCAGAGGGCGGCCGAGTCTGCGGGGCGCGGCCAAAGACCAGACTCGCCTGCTCGCTCCGCGCGGCAACCGAATCTGAACGCGGCTCGCAGACTCACTCGCTCGTTCCGCTTCGCTCCACTGGTGGCTCGCTAGAGTATTTTTATCGGACGGCGGGTTCTGTCGCTAGTGCGGGAGAATTCCGTGCGCGCAGCGCGAGGTAGCACGGCAGCGCCAGCAGCGTGAGCACGCCCGCGAAGCGCCACGCCGCCTGGATGCCGGCGCGATCAGCGATCACGCCGGTGACGAGCAGACCGAGCGATCCGCCCATGGTTTCGAAAGTGCTACGGAACGACAGCAGCGTCGCGCGCTGGTCGGCAGCGATTTCTTCATTGATCCAGCTTTGTGCATACGGCAGCAGCGCCCCCATACAGACGTTCAGCCCGCTGAGGACGATGAGGGCGAGCGTGTTCCGATGACCGGTGCTGCCGCCCGCGTACATCAGGATCGCCAGCGCCAGAGTGAGGATGCAGAGGCGGTTCGCCCGCCCCTCGCGGCTGCTCGCGGTCTGGATCATCAGCTCCGACCCGGCCATGCGGGAGAGCGTGAAGAGTGCGTAAATCCAGCCGACGACCCAGACGCCAACGCCATATTGTTGATTAAAAAACTGCGGCCATTCGAGCCAGTAGGGCGCCCATGCCGCAAACATGATCGCGTTGGCGGCGCTCAGGAGCAGGACGGTGGGCATCCGGAAACCCGCACGCAAACCCGCGGCTACCCGCGCACCGATCAACCCCGGCATCTTCGCCAACTCGAGCGCGCCCTGCCGATGCGGGCTGTCGCTCATCAGGCGCGAGACGATGATCGCGTTGAGCAGATAGCCGCCCGCGCCGAGCAGCCACGGCCAGGCGATATTCCGATCGGCGACGTATGCGCCGATAATCGCCGACAGCATGAAGCCCAACCCGATTAGTTGCGAGACCCGCTGGAAGAGCCGATCCTTGGCGCCTGCGTAGCCGGCCTCGTCGAGCGCGTCGACGCCCCAGGCGTCGATCGCGCCGTTGCAGAAGGTCGTACCGATGCCGTCGATGAACTCGCCCAGGATGAACATCGGATAATGCCAGGCGAAAAAATACACCAGGAAGGCCAGCGCGCGCAGGCTGCATCCGAGCATAAAGGAGCGGCGGCGGCCCAGCGCGTCGGCAAAGGCGCCGGTCGGGACGTCGGTCAGGAAGGTCACGGCGAAGTAGACCGCGAGCACCGAATTGATCTGGAATTGATTCAGCCCGCGGGTGTGCAGAAAGATCGGATAAACGCCGTAGAGGAAGCCGCTCGCGAAGGCGTAAGCGCCCCAGACTGCATAGTAACGTCGAAGGATGCGCTGAATCGCGAAGTTCGCCGGGGCACGATCGCGCAGGTGCAACGGCGCCGTCCCGGCTCCTATTTTTTCTCCGATAAACATCGCTTAGACTTGCACCTTACGCGCGCGTCTCTTCTGTAAGACCTTGACCACCAGCTTCGAATTCCCGGCCGGCGTCGGCGAGCCACCATGGCACGTGCGCACTGCTCGCCTCGTCACGGTGCTGGTCATGGCCGCGCGCATCTATGCGCGCTACAAGGCGATCCAGCTCTGGTCGCGGCTGGTCAGCGACCGCCACAAAGAAACCCGCTATCGGCGTCAGGACCTGCGCGCGGCGCGTGCGCTCTATCGAACCTCGATTCGGCTCGAAGGCCTGCTCATCAAAGCGAGCCAGTTTATCGCAACCCGCGCCGATATTCTGCCCGCGGAATGGGTCGATACGCTTTCGGCGCTGCACGACCGCGTGCCGCCGCGGCCCTTCGAGACAATCCGCTCGGTAGTCGAGCACGAGCTGGGCGCGCCGCTGGCGGCGCGGTTTGCGGAATTCGATCCTGTCCCGATCGCCGCGGCGTCGCTGGCGCAGGTGCATGCGGCCCGCACACTCGACGGCCGCGCATGCGCGGTCAAGGTGCAATATCCGCAGATCGAGGGAATCGTGCGCGCCGATCTGCGCAACCTGATGCTCACGCTGCGCATCCTGGCGCGGCTCGAGCGCGACTTCGATTTCCGCGTGATCGCACGCGAGATCCTGAAATATATCCCGATGGAGCTCGACTTTCTCAACGAGGCGCGCAACGCCGAGACGATTCGGCGCAATTTCGCGGCGCGCGCCGACGTCGTCATCCCGCACATCTATCACGACCTCACGACGCGGCGCGTGCTGACGATGGAGTTGGTCGAGGGGGTCAAGGTCACCGACCTCGCCGGGCTCGCCCGCGCCGGCATTGATCGGCGGGTAGTCGCGCAGAAGGTCACCGAGATTTTCACCGAGATGATCT
>JBOHWF010000006.1:0-7203 GCA_050736455.1 Binataceae bacterium (SeqCode)
GCACTGGGACGCCGTGCTCGAAGGGGCGAAACGCACGGGGCGTAATCCCGAGCGCAGCGTATGGCGCATCGTGCGCGAGATCTTCGTCGCCGAAACCGACGACGAAGCCTATCGCCACTGCGTCAAGGGCATGATGGGCCGGATGATGAGTGAGTATCTGCTGCCGCTCTTCGATGACTTCAAGTTTACCCCAATGCTGAAGGACGATCCGCAGGTTCCTGATTCCGACATCACGCCCGAGTATCTGGCGCATCACGGCTGGCTGGTCGGTTCGGTCGCCACAGTGAAGCGCAAGCTGGGCGCGATGGTGGATCAGGTGGGCGGCTTCGGCACACTGCTCCATTTCGTCTTCGATTACGCGGACGATCCGCAGCCGTGGTTCAAATCGATGCGGCTGATGGCGGAAGAAGTGATGCCACATTTCGCCGAGCGCACGCGCAACGGCGCCGCGGCGCACGCGTGAGTTTCGACGCATGAGTGAATACACTGTCAAAGACAAAGTCGCGATCGTCGGCGTCGGCGAGACCAAATACTACAAGCGCGGACAGGCGCCGGTCAGCGAGTTCCGGCTTGCCTGCGAGGCGATCATCAGGGCGGCCGCCGACGCCGGCATCGACGTGCGCGAGATCGACGGCATCTCCGGCTACGCGGACGATCGCAACGAAGCCTCACGCCTCGCCACTGCACTGGGCCTCAAGCACTTGGCCTTTGCCGGCATGGTGTGGGGCGGCGGCGGTGGCGGCGGCTCGGGCGCCGTCGGCAATGCCGCGGCCGCGGTCAACGCGGGATACTCGAAATACTGCGTGGTCTTTCGGGCCCTCGCGCAGGGCCAGTTCGGCCGCTTCGGACAGGCGCCGGTGAGCAACTCGGTCTCCGGCGCCGGGGCTTACACCGCGCCCTACGGCCTCTATGTTCCCGCGCAGTGGGTGGCGTTGCGAACGCGCCGTTTCATGCATGACTACGGAATCAATCAGGAACCGCTCGCGGCGGTGGCGCTGGCCGATTACTACCACGCACAGTTCAATCCGCGCGCCGTAATGTATGGACATCCGCTGACTCGCGAGCAGTATGACAAGTCGCGCTGGATCTCCGAGCCATTCCATCTCTATGACTGTTGCATGGAAAACGACGGATCCGCCGCACTGATACTTACCACGGCCGATCGCGCGCGCGACGCGAAGAACAAGCCTGCCTACATCATGGCCGCGGCGCAAGGCTCGAACTATCGGCATAATGCCGCGGTCGAGAACTCGGCTGACTATTCGTCCTCGAATTTCAAGACGCTGGCGCCGCGCCTGTTTGAGATGGCAGGAATTACGGCGAAGGAGGTTGACTGCGCGCAGATCTACGAGCACTTCAGCGGCGCCGTGATGATCAGTCTCGTCGAACACGGCTTTTGCGAGCCGGAAGAAGTGATGGAGTTCGTGACCTTCGAGAATATCACCGCGCCCAAGGGCAAACTGCCGGTGAATACCAGCGGGGGTAACATCGCGGAATGCTACATGCACGGCCTCGAACTGGTGAATGAGGCGGTGCGGCAGGTGCGCGGCGAATCCACCTGTCAGGTCCCGGACTGCAAAATCTCACTGGTCGCCTCCGGTCCGATGGTCTCGCCCGTCAGCGACTTAATCGTACATAGCGTTTAGTTCGAGGAACCTCTGAAGGAATGGCCGCTGAAAAAAAATACTACTTACCCGAAGGCTTGCCGACGCCGCGTCCGCAGCGCAGCGGGATCGACACTGAATATTGGGAAGCGACGAAACGGCACGAACTGGTAGTTCAGTCGTGCAAGGGCTGCGGCGCTGTCCAATGGGGTCCTGAGTGGATTTGCCATAAGTGCCATTCCGCCGAGATGGGCTGGCGCAAAGTCTCGGGACGCGGACGTCTTTTTAGCTGGACGCGATCCTGGAATCCGGTGCATCCGGCGCTGCGCGAGGCTTGCCCGTATATCGTTGTGGTGGTGCAGCTGCCCGACGCCGATAACGTCCGCATGGTCGGCAACCTGCTCGGCGATCCGAAAGTAGACCCGCCCTTCGATGCCGAAGTCGAAGCGGTCTTCGAAGACCACCCCGATGCGACCCTCGTGCAGTGGCGCTTGACGAAGTAGCGACGCGAAAGCCTCAGCGAAAAATAAAAGCGGCAGGCGATCGCATCGCCTGCCGCTTTGCTTTTGATAGAAACGAGGGCCTACGCCCGCAACCCCTCGAGTGACACCAGCTCCTCGCGCTTGGTGCCCGCAACGTGAGGCCGCGAGCCCGACGCGCGCTCGAATTGATCGACGATGCCCAGCTCCTTGCCGATCTCACGCACCGCCGGCAGCACTTCCTGACCGAGCAGCCGGATGCTCGTCATCCGATCCTCGAGGGTGACCTGACCCTGGCTCTGGAAAACGCCGAAGGTGCCGGGACGCAGTGTCTCGAGAATCTTGCGGATCTTCGGAATGACCGTTTTGGGCGTGCCCGCGATGATCTGCAACCCGTCGACCGCTTTGGGATAGGCCTTGTAGATCGCGGCCTTGGCTTCGTCGACCGTCGCCTCGCCGCGCGCGAGCCGCCGGCGGGTGCTGTCGGCGACCTGCTGCAGCGTGCCGTTCGGCCGCGCGCTCTCCTTGGCGGGCGCGCTTTCCTTCGAGCGGCCGAGCTGCTCGGCGCTGACGCCAAGGAAGCCGCCCGAGCCTGCCGTCATCGTCCGCGCGAGGCGCTTGGTCGCCTCCTTGGAATTATAGCCCGGCGGCAGCGTGTGCTCAGGACGCGAGAACGCCCCCTGGCCGCCGCCAAACAGATGCGCCTTGCCGAGTTCCTCGGCCTTCGCCTCGGTCTCCGCGACCACAACGTGCTGCAGATAGCCGAAGTTCTCCGAGCCAGCCTGATAGCCGAGCTGCGCCGCGGTGTCGCCGTAGATGTTCCATAGCTCGGCGGTCGCCGGCAGCGCCGTTCCGAGACCGAGATACGGATATTTGTGCTCGGCGCACCACACTACGGTCTCCGGACTGAGCACGCCCGGAATCATGATCGGCGGATGCGGCTTTTGGTACGGCGTCACCCATGGGTTGATGAAACGATAGTTGAAATGCTTACCCTCCCAGCGGAACGGACCCGGACGTGTCCACGCCGCGAGGATCAGGTCGTGCGCCTCGTTGAAGTATTCGCGGTTGTAGGCCGGGTTGGCGTTGTTGAAGATCTGCTCGCTGCCGGCGCCGCGCACCCATCCGGGCACCAGCCGACCGCGCGAGATGCAATCGATCGTCGCCAGCTCTTCGGCCATCCGCAAGGGATTCTTGAAGGTCGGCAGTGGATTGCCGAGCAGAACGATGCGCACGCGGTTCGTGATGCGCGCCAGGATCGAAGCCTCGACGTTCATAACTGCGCCCATGCAGAAGGGCGTCCCGTGATGCTCGTTCAGCATGATGGCGTCGAAGCCGACTTCTTCGGCATAGACCATCTCGTCGAGATATTCGTTGTAGAGCCGCGAGCCGACTTCGCGATCGAAATGCTTGTTCGACAACCCGAAGTAAGCGCGGTTCTTTATCAATTCGTCTTCCGCAACGTCGCGATACGGACGCTCGGTGAAATACATCAATTGCATGAGTTATCTCCTCTGATTCCCGGCAATCATCTGTCGCGCCTAGACGCGGACGGATTCGTCGCGTTTGGGTGCGCGCTTGAGCGCCTCGAGGTCCACCAGCGAGTCGCGCTTGGTCCCGGCCGTGTACGGGCGTGATCCGGGCGCCACCTCGAAGGGATCCTTGATGCCCAGCTCCTTGGCGATTTCACGCATCGCCGGCAGCACTTCCTGACCCATCAGGCGCACATTGTTGAGCCGATCTTTGACCGAGACCGGCCCCTGGATCGTGAACATCCCGAAGACCCCGGGCCGCAGCGTCTCCATAATCAGGCGGATTTTCGGCATCACCGATTTGGGCGTCCCGATGATGATTTGCAGGCCGTCCTGCGCCTTCTGATAGTTGGCGTAGATCTTCGCTCGCGCTTCCTCGACGGAAACCTCGCCGCGCGCCAGACGTGCGCGCGTATGGCCCTTTTCCTTATGCATATCGGCTGCACGGTCGGATTCCGCGAGCTTCTCGCTGGTGATACCGAGGAAGCCATAATCACTCTGCTGGCGGGCGAGCCGCTTGGTCGCCTCCTTCGAGTTGTAGCCGGGCGGCAGGGTGTGTTCGGGGCGCGAAAAATTCTGCGCGCCGCCGCCAAACATCGCGCCTTTGCCCAGCTCCTGCGCCTTCTCTTCGGTCTCAGCGACGAAGATCTGCTGCAGATAGCCGAAGTTCTCGCTGCCGGCGGTGTAGCCCTGCTGCGCCGCAGTGTCGCCATACAGATTCCACAATTCGGTGGTCGCGCTCAGCGCCGTGCCAAGTCCGATGTACGGGTAACGATGCTCCGCGCACCAGATGACGGTCTCCGGGCTGAGCACGCCGGGAATCCAGATCGGCGGATGCGGCTTCTGATAGGGCAGCGCCCACGGATTGATGTAGCGATAGTTGAAGTGCTTGCCCTCCCAGCGGAAGGGACCCTCGCGCGTCCACGCCGCGATCACCAGGTCATGCGCTTCGTTGAAGTATTCGCGATTGTAGGCCGGGTTGGCGTTGTTGAAGATCTGCTCGCTGCCCGCGCCGCGCACCCATCCGGGGACCAGCCGCCCGCGCGAGATCAGATCGATCTCGGCGAGCTCCTCGGCCATGCGCAGCGGATGCTTGAGCACCGGCAGCGGATTGCCCAACAGCACGATGCGCGCCTTCTTCGTGATGCGCGCCAGGATCGCCGCCTCGACGTTCATCACGGCGCCCATGCAGAAGGGCGTCCCGTGATGCTCGTTCAGCATGATCGCGTCGAAGCCCATTTCTTCGGCGTAGCAGGCTTCGTCGAGATATTCGTTGTAGAGGTCGGCGCCGACCTTGGGGTCATAAAACGAATTCGGCACGCCGAAGAAGCTGCGATTCTTGATCACCTCGTCTTCGGGCACGTTTTTGTAGGGACGTTCCGTGAAATGCATTATATGCATGGCTATTGCTCCTTCAGCTCACGCTACTTTCAGGCGAGAAACTCGCGCACCAGTTTGATGAACTCGGCCGGCTGCTCGATCTCGGGCCGGTGGCCGCATTGCTCGTAAATCGCGAGCTTGGCGTCGGTGTGCTTGAGCGCCTTGCGATAGGCTTCCGCCGCGCTGACCGGCACGATCGCGTCCTCGCGGCCCCAGACGATCTGCACCGGCAAACCCTTCACGCCCTCAAGCAAGTGCGCGAGCGCCGGGTTGTTCATGATCGGCTCCCACGTCAGCCGCGCGTTTTCCGTGCGCGCGTCCTCGAAGGCCTCGAACTGCTCGGGCGTGCGCTCGCCGCCGTAGAGCTTGGCGAACTCCGGCGCGTCGTGATTGTGCACGCTCAGGTTGAGCGAGGTGCGCGCCGTGATCGAGAACACGTCGGCGATTTCGCCGTCCGGCGGCTTGATCCCGGCCGGCGCGACCAGCACCAGCTTGTTAAACTGCCGCGCATTGATCGTCGCCATCTCCGCCGCGGTCCAGCCGCCGACCGAAAAGCCGATCGCGTCAAGCGGCGCCAGGTTCAAATCCCGCAGCACCCAGCTATAAAACAGCGCCAGATCATGGATATTGCGAATCCAGTCGATCTTGGCCGATTTGCCCAGCGCCGGCTGAATCGGGATCAGCAACGTATGCTCCTTGGCCAGCGCCGCGTGCCAGCTCATCCAGCCCGGATGCCCCAGCTCCTCGTGCAACACCAGCAGCGGTTTGCCGGTCCCGCCCTTGATGATCGCGAGGTTAGTCCCCGCCACTTGGGTGACTTCTTCTGTCCACTCTGCCATCTGCCTTATGGTTCCTCCGTTTTGACCCGCGGTACGCGCTCGTCTAGTCGCCTCCGCGAGTTTGTCTAACGCCACACGGCGCCGCCCAGCGCGGACGACGCCGCTTCTCAAACCTTATTTAACCCTTTGCTCTATGCGACCTTATCTGAGGACTCCGCCGGCGGCCGCTTGAGCAGCACTTGCTCGGAATAAAGCTCCGCCAGCTCGGCGTCGGAAATTCCGATCATCTCGCGCAGCACCGCCTCGTTATCTTCCCCGAGGCGCGACGCTTTCAGCTCCGTGCGCTCCGCCCAGCCCGAAAACTTGACCGGAAAGCCCGGGATGTCGAAGTCGCCGATCACCGGATCGTTGACCCGCCGCACCGTTTGGCGCTCGCGCAGATGGGGATGCGCCATCGCCTCCTCGAGCGAAAGCACGGGTCCGCACGGCACGCGGAACTTGTCGAGCGCCGCGACGACGCTGTCGCGATCGGGAAAAGTCGCGAACCAGTCCTCGATCATCTCCTTCAACGCCGCGTTGTTGCGTACCCGCCGCCCATTGTTCTTGAAGCGCTCGTCCGTCGCCAACTCGGGCCGACCCAAAGCGCGCGCCAGCCGCGAAAACTCGTGATCCTGCACCAGCAACATGATGAAGCCGCCCGGGCATTTGAACACCCCCGAGGGACTGCCATACGGATGCTGCGAGCCGTTGCGATGAGGCGAAAATTTCTCCTTGCGGATCGAGATGACCGGCACCGAGAGCTCGTGCATGTGAAAGTAAGTGTCGGTGAGCGAGGCGTCGAGGTATTGGCCCTTGCCGGTGCGCTCGGCGTTCAGCAGCGCGTAGCCTACCGCCATCGCCGCCGCGACCCCGGTCGAGACGTCGCCTATAGCCATCGTCGGGATGATCGGCGGACGATCGGCCTCGCCCAACAATCCCGTGACGCCGGCGAAGGCGGCGCCGATAAAATCGTAGCCCGGACGATCGCGCAGCGGACCGCTCTGCCCGGCGGCTGAAATCGAGCACATCACGAGCTTCGGATTGAGCTTGCTTAACGCCTCGTAGCCGAAGCCCATGTCGGCGATCACGCCGGGCGCAAAATTCTCGACCACCACGTCGATCTTGGGGATCAGCTTGAGCAGGATTTCCTTCGCGCGCGGTTTGCGCAGATCGAGCGCGAGGCTGCGCTTGCTATGGGAGTGCTGGAAATAATAGGTGCTCATCCCGTCCGGCGACTGCAGCCCCATGGCGCGGACGTGGTCGCCCTCGTGCGAGCGCTCGACCTTGATCACGTCGGCGCCCAACTCCGCCATGATCCGCGTACAGGTCGGCCCGGCGACAAAGTGGGTGAAGTCGAGGACGTGATAGCCCTGGAGCATCTGTGCCTGTT
>JBOHWF010000007.1:0-36081 GCA_050736455.1 Binataceae bacterium (SeqCode)
TCTCCTCACGGACGAGGTCGGACTCGCGCGCGAGCCGCTCGAGCAGCGCGCGGAAGGCGCGCGGCGCGACTTCGTATGGCAGCCGCGTCCGCATCGCCTCCATCTCCAAGCCCGCAGCAAGGGGCTCGTCGCGATGATGGCGGGTCAGGGCGTCAAGCGCTGCGCGTTTGAGCTCGTTCCATTTGAGCGCGGTGGTGAAACCCTCTTCGTCGCCGAGCGAAAGGCGAATAAAGCACGAATCCTTGAGCGTCTCCACAATCTCCGCCACCGGCGCGTTGAAGAGTTGCGCGAGATTTGAGGCTGTCAGCGCGAGTCGCTCCTGCAGATTGAGCATCGCTTCGACCGCGCTCGCGCCCCAGTCTTCACCCAGCGCGTTCAGATTGCTGAGATAGGCATCGAGCGGCCGGCGCGATCGCCTGCCGAGCGGGTTGAGCACCACGCCGCCGCCGATGGTCCGCACGTTGGTCTCATCGCGTACGACGAAGCGATCGCCCGCAAGCGCGACCACCGGATCGTCGAGCACAATCTGCACCAACGCCCGCTGCTTGGGTGGGATCTCGGCGGGTTCGCCGAGAACTATCACGCGGCCGATCGTCTCGGCGGCGCCGAGAAAGAACCGCACCCGCTGATTGTGCTTGAGCGCGCGCTTCGCCGCCGGACGCACTTCGAGCCGGGCGTCGATTCGGGTGGTAGTGAGCTCGAGACGCTCGTCAGCCAGCACGTCGCCGCGCATAAGCTCGAGCTTTTCCGCGCCGCTCAAGTTGAGCGCGACGCGCTGGCTCAGCCCGGCGCTCTCGACCGCCTCGCCGTGCACCTGGATCGCGCGCACGCGGACCTCGCCGCCGACCGGCAGCACGCGCATCTTCTGGCCGAGCCGCACTTCGGCGCCCATCGCGGTGCCGGTGACGACCACCCCGTGGCCCTTCATCACAAAAGCCCGATCGAGCGGGAGACGAAACAGGCCGGTCGCGCGGCGCGCCTGAAAGCCCTCGAGCTGCCGCTCAATCTCGTCGCGCAACTCCTGGAGACCCTGCCCCTTCAATGCGGATATCGGAATAATCGGCGAGCCTTCGAGGCAGGTGCCATCGGCGAGAATCTCGATCTCTTCGCGGACCTCGCGAATCCGCGCGAGGTCCGCAAGATCGGCCTTGGTGATCAAGAAGATGCCGCGTGCGACGCCGAGCAGATGCAGGATGTCGAGATGCTCCTCGCTCTGCGGCATGATCCCGTCGTCAGCGGCGACCGTAAACAGCACCAGGTCGATCCCGTGCGCGCCGGCCAGCATGTTGCGGATGAAGCGCTCGTGGCCCGGGACGTCGATCACGCCGGCTCGCGTGCCGTCGGTCAGCGTGAAGTAGGCAAACCCGAGGTCGATCGAGATGCCGCGCTCTTTTTCTTCCTTGAGCCGGTCGGTGTCGTGACCGGTCAGCGCTTTGATCAGCGCAGTTTTGCCGTGATCGATATGGCCCGCGGTGCCGATCACGGCATGAGCGACTTGAGGTCTCATAATCCGAGGCCGACACTAGCGGAGCCGAAGGCCAAGCGAGCAGGCGAGTCTTGACTTGGCCGCGCCTCGCAGACTCGGCCGCCCCCTGGAGCTGCGTTCAGATTAAGTCGTTACTTCATCTGATCAGTGAACATCTTCATGTCGAAGTAATCGCGCCACGCCTTTATTTTGCCGTTGGGGGTGGTCTCGAAGACTCCGGCCACTGGCAGGGCCATGCGCTTGCCCTTGACCTCGAAGGAATCGACCCGCTCGTTCATCACCACCCCGCCGACCGTCGCGGTGTGCAGAATCTTGAACTCGAGCCAGGTCGTGCCTTTCAACAACCCCTCGATCGTCTTGCGGATCGCGGGCTTGCCGGTCGCTAGCGGCAGCGGGATGTTGTGATAGGTCGCGTCGTCGGTGAAGAAATCCATGATCTGATCGAGATTGAGTCGCGCCCAGGCTTTGCAGAATTCACTGACGATCGCTTCAGCTTCCGATGGCATGTTCCTTCCTCCAATTCTGAGTTGGCCGCTTATTCCTGATCGAGATAGAAGCGGTCTTCGTCCTTGTTATAGCCGAAAAGCTCGGCAAAGCGACCCCAATTGACGATGGTATCGAACATTTTCCCCGGCGGCTCCTTCGGCAGCAGCATCGCCAGATGCTCGAGCACGACCTCCTTGCTCATCGCGCGATCTTCCTGGCCGTGCAGCAGGCGGATTAGATAACTGAACAAGCCGTGTTGCTTAAGCTGTTCGCGGATGATCAGCTTGCGGCCATTCATATCGCTGGCGAGGAACTGCCGGCCCAGGGGCTCGAGCACGACATCGCCGCTCGGCGTTGCGACCAGACCGAGGATCTCGGCCGCTTTCATCACTTTGAGCAGATCGCCGAACTTGAACTGCAGGTCGCGCGCGATTTTGTAGCCGTCGTCGCGGCCGCCGCGATCTTCGAGCGTCTCGAGCAAGCCGAAGACCCAGGTCAGCGAGCAGTCCGGAATGGGATTAATCCCGGCCGTGGGCGGCATCAGGAGCGCTCCTCGATAAGCGAGAAGACCTTGTCGGTCAGCGTATTGAACTCCTCCTTGCGCCGATCGCGCGGCCGCGGCAGGGTGACCGGCAGATCCGCGACCAGGCGCCCGGGATGCGCCGACAGTACCAGGATGCGATCGGCCAGCTCGACCGCCTCTTCGATCGTATGCGTCACCATCATGATCGTATGCACCGGCATGTCGCGCGCCTGCCAGAGGTCGAGTAACTCTTCGCGCAGCGTGATCGCCGTCAACGCGTCGAGCGCCGAGAACGGCTCATCCATCAGCAACAGCCGCGGCCCTACCGCCAACGCCCGCGCCAGCCCCACGCGCTGCTTCATCCCGCCCGAAAGCTCACGCGGGTAGGCTTCCTCGAAACCGTCGAGCCCGACCTTATCGATGTACAGGCCGGCGCGTTTCTCACGTTCCGCCAGCGGCACGCCGCGCGCCTCCAAACCCAGCTCGACGTTGGCCTTGACCGACAGCCACGGCAACAGCGCAAACGATTGGAAGACCAGCGCGCATTCGAGGTTGATGCCATCAACCTGCCGGCCCTGGTAGAGCACCTGCCCCGACGTCGCCGGCATCAGCCCGTTGACGATGCGCAACATCGTCGATTTGCCGCATCCCGACGGCCCCACCACCGCGACGAACTGGCCTTCGGCGATGGTGAAAGAAATGTCCTCGAGCACCGGCAGGCTGCCGTTGCCATGCGCGAAACTCTTGGCGACGTGCTTGAGCTCGAGCAGCGCCATGGGTCGGGGAAATCCTCGTCACTCATGAGTGTTTGTTTTGCTCGTTCAGTAATCGATTCGATAGCGTTCGGTCGCCAGATCGTACAACCTCCGCCACACCAGCCGGTTCAACAGTATCACGACCAAAATCATCGAGAGCAGCGTCAGCAGAATCATCAGCCCGTTGTATTTTTCGTAGGTCGCCACGTCGAGCATCGCACCCAGCCCAAAAACTTTGTGCGTGACGCCGCGATAGGGAAAGTATTCCGAAAGGATCAGCGCATTCCAACCGCCGCCCCACGCGGTGATGCTGCCGGTCAGTAGCGAGGGCGCAATAGCCGGCAACGTGAGCTTGCGCCAGCGGGCGACGCGGCCAAGCCCCAGCGATCGGACCGCCTCTTTGAGATCCGCAGGAATCTGGTTGACGCCGCCCAGCAGATTGAAGAGCAAGTACCACTGCATGCCGGTGAGAATCAGCAGGATCGAAGCCAGGTTCATCCCCCCGGTATAGCGAATCACGACCAGCACGATTAACGGAAACAGCGCCGTCGCCGGGATCGAGCCGACGATCTCCGCAACCGGCGCGAGCGCGCGTGCGAAACGTTGATTCTCGCTCGCATAAATCGCACACGGAAGCGTCCAGGCCAGTGAGATCAGATAGGCGATCGTCAGACGAAGCGTCGAAGCCAGCGTCGCCGCTGGAATCTGCGCGGCGGCTGCCGGCCACGGCACGAGTAACGTTCTTACCAGCGCGATCACGCCGGCGATCACGCCGTACGCCAGCAGCAAAGCGAAGCCCGCCGTCACCGTCAGGCGGATCGTCTGGCCCGCTCGCAGGATTGCCGGATGAGCCGCCGGATTGAAAGGCGCAGTCGCGCCGCGAGCGTTCCGCAGCAGGCGCGCGACCGGAACGAAGCAGGCGCGAACTCCGCGCAGCAGCGCCGGCCCGATCGCCGCCACGGTGTCGAGGCTTCCCAGCGATCGCAGCGGCTCGGGGCTCGCGGCAAATTCGTAGCGGAACTTTTCCGCCCATACCGAGAGCGGCTGCCACATCAGAAGATCCATCGCAATGATAATTGCGAGTAGCACGAGCAGCCCGGCCACGATCTCACCCGAGCGCCCCTTGTCCGCCGCGGTAATCAGATAGCTGCCCAAGCCCGGCAGACGATACGAGGTTGGTCCGGCGGTGATAATTTCGCAGGCGATTAAGTAGTACCATCCCGCCACCCACGACAGGATCGAGTTGTACACGAGCTTGGGGATCGCGGCGGGCAGCAACAGCCGCCGGAGCTTGAGCCACGAACTCGCGCCGAACGCGCCGAGCGCTTCCATCGAGTCGTTGGGAATCGTCCGCACCGACTCGAAGACGCCCAACACCAGATTCCAGGCCATGCTGGTAAAGATCAGGAAGATTGCCGCCAACTCGACGCCGAGCCGCCCCGGCGCGAGCGCCACGAAAAAAAAGACCGCGGCCGGGAAAAATCCAATCACCGGCACTGATTGCGCGATATCGATAATCGGGATCATGACGCGCTCGCGGGCGCGGCTGCGGGCGGCCGAGGTTCCGTAGATCAGGGAGAAAATCAACGCGAGCGCATAAGCCGCCAACATGCGATAGAAAGAGCAGAACGCATAGTAAGGCAGTTCGCGCGCGTGCACCCGCAGTCGCGGCGGATGCAGGGTCGGCTGGTAACGCTGATAGGCGAAAAACAGCGCGATCACTGCGGCGACGGCGATAAACGAAAAGGTCCCGCCCACCAAGCGCCGCGTCGTGCTCTGCGAATCTGCCATCGTCCAGTCCTTAAGGATTGGCCAGAATAGCCCGCCGGGATACTGGTTTGGAACCGCGCGCGTTACGGCAGCGTTAAGGTGCGCAGCGCGACCCTGCGGCTTGTGCGAACGTGTCGAGCTTTGCGAGGATGGGCCGTCTTCTGAAGGAGGAACTGACAATGGCTGCTGCGATGGAGCATGTTCTGACGGGAATCCGGGCGCTCGACCTGTCACGCGCGCTGGCGGGTCCGAGTTGCACGCGGATGCTCGCCGAAATGGGCGCCGAGGTTATCAAGATCGAACCGGCGCCCAGCGGCGATTTCGTGCGTGGCATGTCCAAGCTGCGCGGCAACGATCGGAGCCTCTACTATATCCAGCAGAACCTCGGCAAAAAGAGCGTTTGCCTGAATCTGCGCGATCCGCGCGCGATGGCGATCGTCACCGCACTCGTTCCCAAGGTCGATGTGGTGGTCGAGAACTTCAAGCCCGGCACGATGGCCGAAATGGGACTGGGTTACGAGCGGCTGCGCGAGATGCGCAAGGACATCATCTTGTGCTCGATCTCCGCGCTCGGGCAATCCGGCCCGCTCGCGAAACTACCCGGCTACGACTTCATCGCGCAGGCCTACTCCGGCGTCACTTCGATGATCGGCGAGGCCGGCGGCACCCCCTACATTCCGCTGGTCGCGGTCGGCGACGTTAACACCGGCGTGCACGGCGCGCTCGCGATCCTTGCCGCGCTGCGTTACCGCGATCGTACCGGCAAAGGGCAGCATCTCGACGTTGGCCTGCTCGACGTCTATTACCACTGCCACGAAGTCAGCGTGCATCAGTACAGCGGCAGCAACGGCCAGCTCAAGCCGTCGCGCCAGGGGCCCCATCTCAACTACGTCGCGCCAGCGGGAGTCTTTAAGGCCAACGGCGGATGGGTCGTGATCATGGCCTTCCTCCATCACTGGAAGGATTTGTGCAAAGCGATGAACCGCCCCGAACTCGTGGACGACGCGAAACTCGGCACCGACGTCGGGCGGCTGGCGAATCGCGCCGAGCTGATCAGGTTGATCGAGGATTGGCTCGCGACCTTCCCGGATCGCGACAGCGCCGTAACCCATATGCAGAAGAACGCGGTGCCGGCGGCACCGGTGCTCTCGATCGAGGAGACCATCAGCCATCCGCATCATCGCGCGCGTGGCACCGTCCGCACGATCGAAGATCGCTTCGCCGGTAAATTCGAGATCCCCGGAATGCCGCTGCGGTTCTCCGAGTTTCCCAAGGACCTCCCGCTCGAAGCCGCAACGCTCGGCCAGCACAACGGCGAAGTGCTGCGCGATCTGCTCGGCCGAAGCGACCAGGAGATCGAGGACCTGCGCGCGGCGAAGGTGCTGATCGAGGGCAAGTACTAGTTCAGAGTCAAACTGAGTATGCGTCGGCTATGTTCGAGGACTCTCATTATAGCCTTTGCGTTAGCGATCAGATGTCCAGCGTACGCTCAGCAGACTCCGCGGTCTCCGGCGTCATCCCCCCCGCCATTGCCAAATACCGTCACCTTGCCACCGATGGAGATCGTCACCACGCCGACTCGACTGGGAATGCCGGTGAGAGAGGAGAGTTCTGACACCGTCCTCGTAACGCAAGGCGACATCCAAGCGAGCGGTCAGCCGGTACTCGATGACGCTTTGCGTCCGATTCCCGGCTTCAATACCTTCCGACGGTCCAGCAGCATCGTAACTGCGCCGGCGGATGATCCCGAGGCTCAGGGCGTCACTCTGCGAGGCGTCGGCCCTGGCGGAGCAAGCCGGGCACTGGTCTTGTATGATGGGGTTCCAATTAACGATGCTTTTGGCGGGTGGATCTATTGGGATGAAATCCCGCTGGCCAACCTGGAACAAATCGAAATCGTCAATGGCGCGGTTCCAATCTGGGGCAGCGGCGCCGAAGGCGGAGTTATCAATCTCATCCCTCAACACACAAGCGGAAGCGGCGCTCAAATGGGCGCCTATTATGGTACCCGCAATACGCTGGGAGATTCGATATTAGCTGGTTACGCGGCCGGAAAGTTCCAACTCGAATTCGACAACGAAACCTTTAACACAAGCGGATACGACATTGTCGCTCCTGCGTATCGCGGCCCGATAGACCATAATTCGAGCTCCTTTCATGCCTTGAACGGCGGGCGCATTCAGTTCAAGCCAAACGGCGAGCTGACGCTGTTTATCGGAGGACACTATTACGAAGAGAATCGCGATTTGGGGACGCCATTTAGACAGGGCAGCGCAAACCGCTATTTCATGGACGGCGGCGGAACATGGTTGACTAACGCCGGCCAGTTCAGTCTGGTTGCCTACTCACATATATCAAGTCTGGACGAGACCTTTTCATTGGTGAATCAGGCACGGACGGCCGAAACGCCATTGCAGATCCAGCATGTACCTTCGACAGACGTGGGGGGGACTCTGACTTGGGTGAAAACGATTTTTCCCCGCGATCAGCTTCTCGCTGGCGGCGATTTTCGGCTGATCGACGGGCAGAGTGACGACAGCTACTACAACGCCTCAGGTTCGTCTGTGAATGATCGCAAAGCGAGTTCCGGCCGGGAGAATTTTTTCGGCGCTTTCATCGAGGACGTTTATCGTCCGGGAGAGAATCTGGAAGCTGATTTCTCCGTACGCACTGACTTGTTCCAAAATCTGGCGGGTCAGATCAAAGACAGCCCGGCTGGGGGGAATATCGCCGTAACGAACTTCCCCGATCGCACGCGTACGGCGACCAGTCCGAAAATCGGGCTGCGCTACGACTCGTTGCGCTGGCTGACAATTCGTAGCGGCCTCTATCAAGCCTTCCGGGCTCCGACACTGGCAGAACTCTATCGTCAATCCTCGGTGGAAAGTCTGGTGCTGCTGCCGAATCCCAAGCTCAGTCCCGAGTTCCTGGAGGGCGGCGAGACTGGGATAGAGCTGCAACCGCTCGCGGGCATAACCTTGGGCGTAACCGGCTACTGGGACATTCTGCATAAGCCGATTGCTAACATTGTCACTGCGGTCGACCCGGCCACCGGCGCCGACGCGCGGCGCACGCGCGAGAATTTAGGCAAGGCCGAGATTCGTGGCTACGAAGTCGATTTCGATTATCATTCACACGAACTGAACTGGGGTCGATGGGCTAGATACAATCCCGATCTCGATCTAACCGTCGATTATTTGAGGTCCGAAGCGAAATTGGCCTACAACCCGCCGGACGCCACGCTGGAGGGGCGGCGGCTTGCCCTGGTGCCCTGGAATACCGGGACGGGCCAGTTAACCTACGCGGATGATCTGTTGGGTAAGACTAGTGTACAAATCGCGTATCAGGGAATGCAGTGGGAGGATTCCGACAATCACGACCGCCAACCAGCTTATTGGTTGGTGAATTTCACCTGGTCCCATCCACTGCTCCGCCTTGCTCAGTTGCGACAACTGGAAGACGCAAACATCTACTTAAAGATTCAAAATATCCTGAACCATTCCTATGTGATCGATTTGGGCGGAGGGATTCCCAAGCTTGGGACGCCGTTTATGCTCCAAGCCGGGCTGCTGGCGCCGATTCAATTTTAAACGACCGCAGTGAGATAGTTAGCCGCAGGAGGCGACGATGGCGACTTTCGGGCACGGAGACGTATCGCTCTACTATGAGGAATTTGGCCGCGGGTATCCGATTTTGCTCTTCGCACCGGGCGGGATGCGTTCGGCGATCGAGTTCTGGCATCGCAGCCCCTTCGATCCAACCAAGGAATTTGCGGCCGACTTTCGTGTCATCGCGATGGATCAGCGCAACGCCGAGCGCTCACGTGGCCCCGTCAGCGCCGCCGACGGCTGGCACACCTACACCGCGGATCATCTGGCCTTGCTCGACCATCTCAAAATCGATCGCTGCCACATCATGGGCGGCTGCATCGGGTCGTCCTATTGCTTGAGCTTGATCAAGGCCGCCCCGGGACGTATCAGAGCTGCAGTGCTGCAGAACCCGATCGGGCTGCACGAGAATCGCGCGGCCTTTCGCGAGATGTTCGACGGCTGGGCCAAGGAACTCCAGACGCAGCGCCGCATCAGCGAGGCGGATTCGGCGAAGTTTCGCGAAAACATGTACGGCGGTGATTTCGTATTTTCCGTGTCGCGCGACTTCGTCCGCTCATGCACCACTCCGATGATCCTGCTGTGCGGCGACGATCTGTATCATCCCGCGCCGATTTCCGCGGAAATCGCGCGACTTAACCCGAGTATCGAAGTGATTAAGTTGTGGAAGACCGCGGAGACCGCGCCCGCCGCAGCTTCGGCGGTTCGCGAGTTCCTCAAGCGCCACTCGAGTTAAAGCGGCCCGCCGTCAAGTTAATCGATCGCGAGACTCGCGAACGAGACCGCCGATTCGGTCTGCGGCTCCATTGCGATGTCGTGCATCAGGAGGCGCGCGCGACGCCCGCGTAGCAGTTCAAGCTGCGTGTACATTGGCGCGAGGCCGCAAATCTTGCGCGCGTCGCGATCTTTCGCGACGTCGGCAAAGAAGCCGTCGGGATCGCCGCGCTTGATGTTCTCGATGAGCGCGAGGTCTTCGCTCTTCACCCACTGCGCGACTTTGGCGTCGGCCTTGAACTGGTCGCCGAACTTTCTGCCGACGTGAGCAAAATCCACCCCGGCGATAATCAACACGCGCCGCGATTCGAGCGCGAGTTCGGCGCGCAGCGCATCGATAAAACCCCGCACGCGCTCGTCGAAACCCGGGGTTTCGCCCGCCCCGACCATCTCGTGAAATGAACCCACCAGGATCGGGACGATTTTGTAACCTGCAACGCCGAGCGCCCACGCCAGAAACAGAGCCTGAAATTCGATCGAGTGCTCGTTGCGATGCAGAATCTCCTGCGCGAACAGGTCGCCCTGCGTGTAGCGCGCGGCGAGGCGCTCGACAAAGTTGCGATCGGTCGCGATCGCGCCGAGCGGCGTCGCATAGTCCTTACGCGTTGCGGTGAAGAGCTGCGGCCCCACCCCGTAATGCGAGGTGCCGAGGACAACCACCAGTTCGGGCCGCTCGCGAGTCAGCAACTCGCCATAGGCGTGAGCATAGGCGGCTCCGCCCCGCCGCGGATCGATATGTGGCGCGATCAAGCCGCTCAGCGCGGCGCCGTCGGCGCGCGGTTGTGGAATTTCTCCGGGCGCGCCCGGCCGTTGAAAATAGCCGGTGATCTCAGCGCGCAGCCGTGTGGGATCATTCTCGTAAGCCAAGCCGGCGAGCGCCGGCGGCCGCTGAGGCGCACGGACGAATTCCTCATGAATCTCGCGCACGCGATCGGCATAGCGCGGCGAGTCGAGAAAATAACCCTGGTCCAGCGCGTCGATCAGGCTATGCAGATGCTCGGACGGCAGAAGGTCGCCGAAGCGCCGCGTGAAGGCCGTCTGCAGGTCGAGCAGGCTGTTCGCGCCGTCGAAGAGCGTAACCAGGAAATAGGCGCCCGTGCCGATCGCGATCGGGGCCGGCGCAACGCCCGCCGGGTCGCGCAGCATGATATAAGTCTGGCCCTCCTGCTGGATGGGGACCGCCTCGAGCGGCCGAATCCTGGGTTTATCCACGGCAATGTCCCGCCATCGTTTTCCCTCGAAGTCGATCCGACTCTACGGTCCCGTTCCGCGCGGAGCAAATCGTTCACGATCAACCAGGACCCGCAGGGCTGCGCTGGACACGCGCGCGCCGTGACGGAAATACTGATGCACCATGCCGGATAAATCGCGCCGCCGGAGGTCCCTGGCCCATCCGCATGGCGAGCAGATTCGCGCCACGCCGACAGTCCAGGCGATCCGCTATCGCGTGGGAGCCGCCGCCGGCCTGCAGCCCGGTCAATCGATGAAGTTCCTGATGCCGATTCGCGGTGCCGACGAGGAATGTTTTGTAATCAACTATCACGGCAGCTTCCACGCTTACGTAAATCAATGCCGGCACGTTCCGATGGCGATGGATTGGGTGGACAATCAGTTCTTCGCCGAGCGCGGCCGCTATCTGATGTGCCAGACCCACAACGCCTATTATCAACCCGACACCGGCGAATGCATCGCCGGGCCCAGCGGCGCCTGCGGCAAATTTCTTTATCGGATCGAGCTCTGCGTCGAGCGCGGCGTAATCTACGCCAGTCCCGCCGACTACGAATTCGACGACGATTGAGAGAGCGCGCCCGCCGGCGTTCGTTCAGTTGCCGCTACTGGCCGCGGCGGTGCGAAAAAAGCGCGTGTGCCACGTGATGTTCACCGAAGGGCGGCCGTTTTGCTCGACGAAGACCAAGGCCCGCACCTCCATCACCTGCTGATCGGGCATCACATAGCAGTGCAGATGCGAGAGCTCGTCGAGGGTGTTGACGTTGCCGGTGGGGCCGAACAGGCCCATGGTCGGTGCGCGAAAGTGCAGGTAGGCGGTGATCTCGGCGCGATCGGCGCCGCTCACCGACTTCACTTTGATCGCTTGCCGTTGGTCGCTCACCTCGCGCCGATTGGCGACCGCGCCCTCGGCGTAGGTCAGCAGCCACTTGCCGTTGAAGCCGGCCTGCTTGTAGCAGAGCGTGTAGGATTTGGTGAGCCAGATCGTCCGCCCGGCCCTCGGATCAATTGGAACGATCGAATCAACGCGCGGCACCGACCCCTGCCAGCATCCGCGAAAGACCTCGGGCAGCGGAATCTCGTGCGTCCCGCCCTGGGTGCCGGGAAAAGTCGGCGGAATCGTGGATTCCTGATCCTGATTCGGATTGACGGCCGGCGGGATCGTGTCTTCCTGATGCCCGTTCTGATTGGCCATCGCCGGCGGTCGCGAGGACGGAGGCGGCGGTAAGTTTTGCTGCGACGGCAGCGTCTGAATCTGACCAGCTGGCGCGCTGCCGCGCGCGACGGCTAACGCAAGGGCGATCAGAAGGAAAAGGTGAAACGGCCGCGACGCGGAGCGGGCAACCTGAGACTTATTCGTACTCGTCGCCGAAATGCGCGCGCACGATCCGGGCCTTGAGATACTCGAGCGTGCCCAAATCCTCGACGATATCGCCGCCCGTATCGTAGAAAAAAAGCTCGCCATTCTTGGTGCGTCCAACCGCGATAATCCATTCCAGATCGTCACGATCTTCGAGCAGGTAATTGATGGTCTGGGCCACGCCGCGGCCCGGAATGATCGTGATCTTCGGACGGGCCAGCTTTTCCTTTTCCTGCTTGGGCATCGCTCTGGTGCAGACCTCTGGCGGGAAGGCGTTCGCATCCACCCTGAACCAGCTTACGGAGCGCCTCGAACCTAAGTCAATACCATCTCCGCGACCGCTTCAACGTGATGAGTTTGCGGAAAGAAATCGAAGGCGCGCACGCGGCCGATCCGATAAGTCGCGGCGGCGAGAAGGCCGAGATCACGCACGAGGGTCGGCGGATCGCAGGAGACATAGAGCACCTGGCGCGCCGCGAGCCGCGCGACGGTTTTCATCAGCTCGGCGGCGCCAGTGCGCGGGGGATCGAGAATGACCAAATCGGGACGATAGCTGGCGCGCTCGAGAAATCGCGCGGTTTCCCGCGCCGGCATCGCGATGAACTGCGCGCGAGGCAAATTCATCCGTGCGGCATTGTCGCGGGCCGCGGCGATCGCGTTGGCGTCCGCGTCGACTCCGGTCACCGCGCCGCCGCGCCGCGCTGCGGGCAAGCTGAGGTTGCCCGCTCCGCAAAAGAGATCCAGCACCGCGGTCGCCTCGCCGATCTGCGCAAGCTCCATGACCGCGGCGACCAGCCGCGCATTCTGCGCCTGATTGATCTGGCTGAAGCAGTCGGCGGCGGCGCGGATTTCGCACCCCGCTTCCGGCGTCAGTCCGACGCTGACGTCGCCGACCAGATGGCGGCCGCCCGGGCTGCGAAGAATCACGCCGGCAACCCGCCGGTCCAACTCGAGGATCGCACGGGCCGCAGCGATCGCCGAGCCGGACGCCGGCTGCGACAGATGCGCGATCAGAACCTGACCTGCATCACCCGCGACAATCTCGATCTCGGCGCAGCGCGGCCTGAGCGCTCGCGCCAATCCCGCCGCAGCCTCGAGTTCCGCGACAGCGACGAGGCAACGCTCGACCGGGACCTGGCGATTGGTCTGCAGCTCCTGAAAGCCCAGCACGCCATCGCGTCCGACTTTCAGTCTGACGCGTGCGCGATAGCCGAATTCGGCCGGCGCTGGAACGACCAGGCCTAGCGGATCGAGCTCGATCGCGAACGCGCGGCGAAACTCTGCCGCCAGCAATTCTGTTTTGAGCCGGAGCTGTGCAGCGTATTTGATCTGCTGCCAATCGCAGCCGCCACAACGCGGTAAATAGATGCAGGGCGGCTCACGCCGGTCGGCGCCGGCTTGAACTACACGCGGAACGCCCCCCAGCGCATAGTCTTGATGCTCGGCGGTGATGGTGGTCTCGATCAGATCGCCCGGCGCGACGTTGGGCGCCATCACGGTTTTGCCGTCGACATGACCGAGACCATAAGGCCCGAAGGTCATCGCGCTGATTTCGAATCGCTTCATGCCGCGGGGCGTCATTATATACTGACGCGTTGACGGCGCGATTCGCGCTGGCCGATGCTTGCGTGGTCACGAGCCTAAGCGGTCGCAGGGTAAAGCACAGTGACATCTGAACCCAATTCTCCCCTCTCGCTTGCTTCAGTCGAAAACCCCGATCAGTTGCGGTACATAAATATTTTTTGTGCGCGGATGTTTGCGCGGCTCGCGTCGGAGCTGGCCGCGGATTTTCCGGCATCGAAGCGCATGGCGCTCGCTGAGAGCGGCTTCGAGTTTTTCCGCCAGCGTGAGGAACCCGTCAAAGTGCGCGCCTCCGGCGTTACCGACGACGACGCGCTCGTCACGGTGGAAACTGTGATGCCGGATTGTCCGTTCATCGTGGACAGCATCCTCGAGTATTTCCGCGCCCGCGGCCTGACGGTGCGGACATTGCTACATCCGCGCTTCCATGCCGGCCGCGCGGCCGACGGCACACTGGCGTCGTTCGAGCATGGAACCTCGGCCGAGCGCCTCGAGTCTTTCACTCACGCCGAAATCGAGCTCAGTGCAACCTCGGAGGCCGGCCGCGCGATCGCGGCCGACCTCACGCGCGTGCTCAATCAGGTGCGCGCCGCGACGGAAGACTTTCGGGCGATGACCGCGCGCGCATTACAAATTTGCGAGGAAACCGCCGCGACGCGCGGCCTGGTTGAAGTGCGGGATTTTCTGCGCTGGCTGGTCCAAAGCGGCTTCGTCTTTCTGGGCTATCGACGCTATCGGGTCGCGCCGCATGATGGCCGCGCTGCCATCGTGACCGAGAGTGGCACAGGTCTCGGCATCATGCGCGATGAGTCCGGTTCACGCTTTGCCGCGCCCACGCCGCTCGACGACCTCGACGCGGGCCTGCGCCGGCTGCTCTTCGATCACCCCGCGCTGATCGTCGGCAAAACCCGCGCCGAGTCCGAAGTTCATCGGCGCGCCCTGATGGACGACATAACTATCCGGCGCTGCGACGCCGCCGGCCGCGCGCTCGGCTTCGATCGTTTTCTCGGGCTCTTTACCTCCAAGGCGCTGGCCGAGGAGGCCGAGCATATTCCGGTGCTGCGCGCGAAGCTGCGTGAGTTGATCGAGGCCGAAGGCGTGGCGGCCGAGACGCATGATTACAAGGCGCTGGTCGCAGCCTTCAACAGCTTCCCCAAGCAGGAGCTGTTTCGCGCCGGGCTTGACGAATTACGCCAGCAACTGCACGCCGTCCTTGACGTCGAAAACGAGGCCGAGGTCCGGCTCCGGCTCACCAGCGACGCGGTGCGGGGGGTCGTGATCGCGCTCGTGATCCTGCCGCGCGATCGCTTTTCGGCGGAAGTCCGTGAGCGGATCCAACGAGCGCTGGCGGTCGGCCTTGGCGGGCGGCTGGTTTATTACTATCTTGCGCTCGGCGAGAGCTACACCGCGCGGCTGCATTTCTGTTTTGCGGCTGGGCCGCCCCTACCCGCGGCCGAGCACGACCTAAGCGAGGAAATCGCACGCCTGGCGCTCAGCTGGGAGGACCTGCTGCATGAACGTCTGCTCGGACAGTTCGGGGCGGCGCGAGGGCGCGAGTTATTCACGCGCTGGGGGCCGGCGTTCACCGTGCAGTACCGCGCCAGCACGCCACCGGAGCTGGCCGCGGGCGACATCGAGCAGATTGAACGTCTCGGCAGCGAGGGTGGCTTCAGTGTCCTGATCGGTGCGGCGGCCGGCGGCGTCGATCGCGAGACCAGCGAGCTGCGGCTGTATGAATTTGGTGAAGCGCCGATCCTGTCGGAACTCGTGCCGCTGCTGCAGAACTTCGGCATCTCGGTGATTTCCGAAGAAGCGCACGAATTTCGCCTGAGCGCCGGCGGTCAGCCGCAGCCGGCTTACGTGCAGGCCTTCCGCGTGCGCACGCTCGGTGGCCAGCCGCTGGAACGCACCCCCGGCGCCGCACTGCTCGCCGACGCCCTGGTGGCAGTGCGGAGCGGCCGCGCCGAGGACGATCCGCTGAATGCGCTGACGCTCAGCGCCGGCCTCGATTGGCGGGAGACGGCGCTGATCCGCGCCTACCTGGCCGCGGCCTTCCAGATGCGGCTCGCACCAGCGCGGCCGGCTACGCGCCGGCCGTTTATCGTCTGTCCGCAGCTCGCGCATACCCTGGTGAGGCTCTTCCGCGCCCGCTTCGATCCCGACCAGGAAGCCGCCGCCGAGACGCTCGAGGAACTGCGTCAGAAGTACTTCGCCGAGCTCGCCGCGATCGAGAATATCGCCGACGATCGCTTCGCCCGCGCCGTTCTCGCGATGGTGGAGGCGACCACGCGGACCAACTATTTCTGCGCCGGGCCGGCCCCCTACGTCGCGCTCAAGCTGGCGAGCGGAAACCTCCCGGGTTTGCCCGATTCGCCGCCGCTCTACGAGATCCACGTGGACTCTCCAACGATGGCCGGATGTCATCTGCGCGGCGGCCGCATCGCGCGCGGCGGGATCCGCTACAGCGACCGTTTCGACGACTATCGCACCGAAATTCTTGACCTGATGAAGACGCAGACGGTCAAGAACGCGATCATTGTGCCGACCGGCGCCAAGGGCGGCTTCATCGTCAAGACCCGCCCGGGCCGTATCCCCGATCGCGCCGCAGTGGTCGAGGCCTATTCGACGCTGATCACCGCGATGCTCGAGCTGACCGACAATGTGGTCGCCGGCCGCACGGTCCATCGGCCCGGGGTGCGGGTGCGCGACGATGACGGCGCTTATTTGGTGGTCGCCGCCGACAAAGGCACCGCCGCTTTCTCCGATATCGCCAACCGCCTCGCCGAGAGCCGCGGCTTCTGGCTCGGCGACGCCTTCGCCTCGGGCGGCGAACACGGCTACGACCACAAGCGCATCGGGATCACGGCGCGCGGCGCGTGGGAATCCGCCAAGCGCCATCTGCGCGAGCTCGGACGCGACCTCGCGCGCGGCGCGCCCGTGACCGTGGTCGGGATCGGCGATATGTCGGGCGACGTCTTTGGCAACGGTCTCCTGCAATCCGACAATCTCAAGCTGATCGCGGCTTTCGATCATCGGCATATTTTCGTCGATCCGACTCCGGATCCGCTCAGAAGTTACGCTGAACGCAAGCGTCTATACGAGCTGCCGAACTCGCAGTGGTCGGACTACGATCCGGCGCTGATCAGCGAAGGTGGTGGAGTTTTCCGACGAGGACAGAAGCGCATTCAACTCAGCGCGGCTGCGCAAGCGGCGCTCGGTTGCGCGAGCGCCGAGTTTGACGCCGAGCGCCTGGTGCAGGCGATTCTGCGGGCCGACGTCGATCTTTTATACAACGGCGGCATCGGCGCCTACGTCAAAGCCGAGAGCGAAAGCGACGCCGAGGTCGGCGACCACGCCAACGACGCCTGCCGCGTGACGGCGCGCGAACTACGCTGCAAAATCGCGGTCGAAGGCGGCAATCTTGGCTTCACGCAGCGCGCGCGGATCGAATACGCCGCCGCCGGCGGCCGCATCAATACCGACGCGATCGATAATTCGGCCGGCGTTGATATGTCGGATCATGAGGTCAACCTCAAGATTTTGCTCCAGCCGGTGGTCGCGCGCGGCGCATTGAGCGAAGGCAAGCGCAACCGCCTGCTGGCCGCCGCGGCCGAAGAAGTCGCGGCCAGCGTACTGCGCGACAATCGCGATCAGGCGCTGCTGCTGAGCCTGGAGCAGGTGCGCAGCCGGATCGATCCGACCGTCTATGCCGAGTATGCCGACACGCTCGCGTCGCGGACGACGATTCACCTGGAAAGACCGTCGCGGCCCGCACGCACGTCGGGCTTCACGCGGCCCGAACTGGCCGAACTGACCGCAGTGAGCAAAATTGAGCTCGTCTCAGAGCTCACGCCGACCGCCCTGGTCGATGATCCCTACATGGTGGGGCGCTGCCTCCGTCCCTATTTTCCCGCGGCCATCGCCGACCAATTCGCCAGCGACCTTCCGGTCCATGGCCTGCGCCGCGAGCTCATCGCAACCAGCCTGGTCAACGAGCTGGTGGACCTGATGGGAGCAGCCTTTATCTTTGATCTGAAGCACGATTTCGACCTCGACACGCCCGCCGCGGTGCGCGCCTGGCTCGCCGCCGCCGACATTATCGATCTGCGCTCACGCACCGACGAGATTCATCGGGATGCAGTCGGGCTCGAGGCCCGCGCCGAGGTCGAAACCTTCCTCGCGTTGGGCGCAATTGCGCGGCGCGCCTGCGCGTGGTCGATCCGCCGCGCGGAGTCGCAGGCCGCTGAAGGCCTCGGCGTACTGGTCGCGCGCTTCAAACCGGCTTTCGCCGATCTGCTGCAGCGTTTCGAGCGTTTGCTAACCGGCGTCGAGGGCGAGCGCTTCGAGCGCACTTATCGCGAGCTGCGCGCTTCGGTGCAGCAGGAGACCCTCGCACTCGAGTTGACGCGACTGGGCTTCGCTAATCATCTGCTGCACATTCTCGAGCTGGCTTTCGCCGCAGGCGGCGAGCCTGCGGAAATTGCGCAGGTTTACTTTGGCATGAGCGAGCAGCTGGATTTCGCGACGCTGGAGAGTGCGATCGATGCTCTCCATACGGAAGATCGCTGGGAGCGGCGGGCCGCCGGTGACTTGTCGGCGGAGCTGGCCTGGGCGCGCAATCAGCTCTGTCGCGCACGTTTGCGCACGGGCGGCGACGGCTCTCAGCCGGCCGCCGGAGCTTCGGCGACCGCGTGCGCGCACCGCGAGCTCGGGGTCAATCGGCTGATGCGGGAGTTGCGCGCGATGCCAGTGATCGGCCTCGCGCCGATCCAGGTGACCGTGCGCGCGATCGCGCGCCTGGCCAACTCGGCCTGATCCCGCGCCGCCTACGCTTGCGCGGCCTCGAGCGGCGCGGTCGGCGGCAATGCCGGCGCAACGCGCGCGGCGCTGTCGGCCACCAGATCCTCGTACAGACGCACGCCCGCGGCGAGAAAAAAGGCCGTGGTCACATAAGTCGCGGCGACCGCCGCCAGTTCCACCAGAAAAATCACTCCCCAGAAATATCCGGTGAACACGCCGACCGGTCCAAGGACCAGGCTCACCACGAAGAAGACCGCCGCCGCCCATGAGTCGTAGCCTGACCAAACTGCGAGAAACACCACGATTCGCGTCGCAACCCGGAAGAACCGCTTGCGCATCAAGTCCCGACTGAACAACAGCGCGTGGAAACTGTGCTGGCCATCAAAGACCAGTGCGTACTCGGCGAAATATAGCCACAGGTACAGTATTGGCGCGGTCACGATCAGGATAACGTCGAGCAGATACACCAGCATCGCGACCCACCACTCGGCCCCAACGACGTAGAGCCGCAGGACGAACACCGCTGCGAGTGGCAGCGCCAGATGCAGAATCACCACCCAGTAGAAGGCGGGCAACAACTTCACCGCATCCCGCCAGATCGCGATCACTTCGTTGGCCACGCGTTCCTGACGCGCGCCGGATCGCGAACGGCGTACGGTGCACAGCACGACCAGATCGCCGGCAAAAGCCAGCAGCACGACCATCAGATGGAACACCGTGATGGCCCACGCCGGGAACAGCGGTGCGGTATCGGCGAGCGCCGGCGCGTACGGCTCCTGGGCCGGGATCCACGCGACGTGACGCGTACCCGGCGTGAAGCGATCGGCGAGCAGATGCTGGAGATTGAGCGCGTCCGGCAGCAGGCAGATCGCCGCGAGCAACGCCAGCGGCGCCAAGGCCAGCGCAAGCGTCAGCCAATTGCCGCGCAGATCGTTCACCGCATTGCCGAGATAGATGAAGCTGCTCTTGAGGCGGGTCTGCGTCACTATCGGTCGAGCCTGCCATTGCGCCGATCTGAACACAAGCCGCGCGCTGTTCAACCGTCGGCCCGGTCTTACAGCCAATCCCCAACCGTCCGCGCGATGCGACAGGCCAACTGCGATCGCGCTATACTCGCGGCCCGATGGCTGACGAAGATTTGGCCGCGCGCGTCGCGTTCGAAAACAAGCAGATTCGCCGCCTGCGCTTCCTCGTGGATTTGGTCTTCGCCACGATCGCACAGGACGAGGCGATGACCCTCGAGAACGCCTGGGAGCATGTGCGCGGTCTCAAAGGCGCCGCAGTCGCGATGTTCCCCGGTAAGGACGACACCTTCGATCTCATCTATTTGCCGCGTTTCACGCGCCTGCTCCGCGAAAAATTCCGTGCCAACTAGAGGGCCGGCTTACGCAAGCGTGCGTCAACTCAGCGGCCTCGTCGACTCTGACGGACCGGCCAAAACAGTCGTCTTCAGCGAAACCGTAATCGCGACGCGCAAGCGGCGCGCGCGGCTCGATGACCTGCTCCTGCCCGGCTTCATCGATCTGCAGATCAACGGCGCCTATGGGATCGACGTCATGTCAGCCTCGGTCGAGGATCTTCTGCGGCTCTCGCAACGCCTCGCCCGTGAAGGCACGACCGGCTGGCTACCGACGATCATCACTGCGCCACTCGAGACGATCGAGCGTTGCGATGCAGTGATCGCTGCAGCGATGGCGGCGCAGGGTGAAGGTGCGCAAGGCTCGACCGGCAGTCGCGAATTGGTTGGCGCGACGATCCTCGGGATGCATCTCGAAGGACCTTTCATTTCACCTCAGCGCCTCGGCGCGCATCCGCCGCTGAATCTCGCGCCGAAAGGCGACGCGCTTGCGCGGATACTCGCGCTCAAGGCCCTCCGGCTGATAACCCTCGCGCCCGAACTTGACGGCGCGCTCGAGGGGATTCGGCGCTTGGTTGCGCGTGGCGTCGCCGTCTCGCTCGGTCACAGTGACGCGACCTGCGCTGAGGCGCTCGCCGGCGTCAGCGCCGGCGCCCGCATGTTCACCCATCTCTTCAATGCGATGCGCCCGTTGCATCATCGTGAACCCGGCATCGTGGGCGCGGCCTTGACGTCCTCGCCCGCCGCCGCGGCGATCATTCCGGACCGCGTGCACGTGCACCCGGCGGTTTTCGCCGCCGTGCGATCGGCCCGGTCCATCGGGCAAACGCTCGTCACCACGGATCGGGTCGCGCTGGCCGGGACTGATCCCACTGCGTCGGCGCCGATATTTGGCGACGCTTCGCGCCGGGTCCAAATCCGCGAGGGCGCGGCGCGTTTTCCGGACGGCACGCTCGCTGGCAGCGTCATCACGATGCTTGAAGGCTTGCGGTTGACGGTGAACGACCCCATCTTCGGCGCCGGGCTCGACGTCTTCGCCTACGTCCGCATGGCGGCCGAGGGTCCGGCGCGCATGCTCGCACTGGCTGACCGTGGCGCGATCGCGTTGGGCCGGCGCGCCGATTTGATCCTGCTCGACCGCGAGCTAAATTTGAAGGCGGTCTTTGTCGGCGGTCGCGAAATCGACTGAGCCGCCCGCCAGGGAAGTCCGCCGATGCCGCTCAATCACGCTTGTCTCGACAAAGCATATTCCGGCGAGCCCACCGACGTGACGCTTGACTCGATTCAAAACTATGCGCGCGCGTGCAACGAAAATAATCCACGCTACTTCGATTCCAGCGTCATGGGCGGAATGGTGGCGCCGCCGATGTACGCGGTAGTCGTAACCTGGCTTCCAGTTATCGCCGCGCTGACCGATCCTGAACTGCGCGCGGACCTGCTACGCCTGCTGCATACCGGGCAAGACATGGAATTCCTCGCGCCGATCCGCCCGCGCGACCGGATTTTCTCCAACGCGCGGATCGCGGCGATCGAGGCCGTCGGCAGCGGCGAATCGTTGACGCTCGAGCTGCGCGCCTCCAACCAGCACGGCGAAGCCCTCAACCGCACCCGCTTCACGGTTTTGATTCGCGGCAGGCGCGAGCCTGCAGCGGCGACTGAGCCGCATGCCGCCGCGATCGGCGCTAGCGCACGCGGCGCGCCGTTATGCGCTGTTACTGAGCCGATCGCGCGTGATCAGACCTTTCGCTATGCGGACGCTTCTGGCGACCGTAATCCAATCCATGTTGACGAAAAGGTCGCCAGGATGGCCGGGCTCCCCGGCATCATCGTCCATGGCCTATGCGCGATGTCGTTCGCGGCCCGTGCCGTGATCGATAAACTCTGCGACCGTGATCCGCTCCGCCTCAAACGTCTCGCCGTGCGCTTCGCCCGCCCGATCTTCCCCGGCGATTCGCTCACCACCTCGATTTGGCCGAGCGCCGTCGCGAGTGATCTCCGCCGCTTTTACTTCGCGACCACGAACGCGAGTGGGCTCATCGTGATGCGCGACGGCAACGCTGAAATCTCTTCGTGATGGGCCGATGACGCGGCAGCTCACTCTCGGCCTGTCGCTCTCTCTGACCGGCAAGTACGCCGCGATGGGACGACAGGCCGAGACGGCGATTCGCCTCTTCATGGCCGACACCAACGCCGCCGGGGGACTCACCGTCGGCGGCGCGCACTATGAACTGGCCCTGAAATGTGTGGACGATGCGAGCCAGGTCGATCGCGCGCGCGAAATCTATCGGGATTTGTGCTTCGACCGGCCCTGCGATCTCATCTTTGGCCCGTATTCCAGTGGACTCGCCCGCGCGGCCGCGCCGCTGTGCGAGGAAGCGCGCCGCTTGATGATCAACCATGGCGGCGCGGACGACCAGCTTCATGCCCGCGGCGCGCGGATGATCATAAGTGTCCTGACGCCCGCCAGCGCCTATATGGTCGGCCTGGTCGATTTGCTCGCAACGCTCAAATTCTGGCGCAAGCGCCTGGCGGTTGCGGCCGCGTCCACCCCTTTTGCCGCCGCGATTGCCGCCGGCCTCGAGCGCGCCGCCAAGACTCGGCGCGCCTGGCTTCACGGCGTCCGTCTGCGGATGAAATATGCCGGCCGCTTCGAGCCTGAGCGCACGCCCGAGCGCCTGTCGCGCGCGCTCCGCCGGAACCGAATCAACGTCTTCGTCAGTGCCGGCGCTTATGAATACGACCTCGCGATGATGCGCGTCGCCACGGCCCGCCGCCTCAACGTGCCGGTACTCGGCTGCGTCGCGGCCGGCGTCGATCGGTTCCGCCAGGATCTCGGCGACGACGCCGAGGGCATCGTTGGCCCCAGCCAATGGGAGCGCGACTTCGCCATCGATCCAAAACTGGGCCCGCCACCCCGCGAGTTTGCCCGCCGAATCAGCGCCGCGAGCGGCGATTGCGATTATCCCGCGGCGCAGATTTACGCTGCCGGATTACTCACTCTGGCCGCGTTGCGCGCCTGCGATTCGCTCGATCAGACTCAGCTTCGCGCGGCTTTCGGCGATCTGCACACGACCACCTTCTTCGGCGACTTCGCCGTTGATCGCGCAACCGGCCTCCAACTCGGCCACCGGATGCTACTCGTGCAGTGGTATGAAGGGCGCAAACAGATTATCAATCCCGAGTCGCAAGCCGAGATCGGCGACCTTCAGTTCCCGAGCGCCTGGCGTTTGATTCTTGGCGCGGCCGATTTGCTAAAGCTCAGCCGGCGCGAGAAATCGCCGCCTGCACACTAGCGCAGCGGGCTGCCGCGCAAAGCGAGCAGGCGAGTCTTAACTTTGGCCGCGCGTCGCAGACTCCGTTGCTCCCCTTGAGCTGCGGCAAAAATCTGAAGTCAGCGTTCGCCACGAAGGATCTGATTTAATGAACCAGTTGAAGCGCGTGAAAAACATCACCGTCGCCCTCAACGGTCAGGCGCCTTATTATGCGATCGGCCTGATTTCCGGTACCTCTCACGACGGTATCAGCGCCGCCCTCGTCGCGATCGACGAGCGCCGCGCACCGCCGCTGCGCGTACTCGCGTTCAGGTCGTTCCCCTATGCGAAAGCCCTGCGCACACGGCTGCTGCGCGCTTCCACCGGAATCGACGGCGGCTCGAGCGAAATCTCGCAGCTTAACTTCGCGCTCGGGCGAGCGTTTGGCGCCGCCGCGCTCAAGATCGCAGGTCTCGGCCCGATCGATCTAAAGCGCTTAAGCTTCATCGGCTCGCACGGTCACACTTTTCATCATTTGCCGCCGCGACGCGCGCGCCGGGGCGAAACCCCCTCGACGCTGCAGTTGGGCGAGCCGGCCCTAATCGCAGCGCTGACCGGCGTTCCGGTGGTCGCGGATTTTCGCCCGATGGACCTTGCCCTCGGCGGCGAAGCCGCGCCGCTCGCGCCGCTCGCACATCTGTGGCTCTTCGGCGATCGCCAACACGGCCGGATCGTTCAGAACGTCGGCGGCATCGGCAACGCCACCTTTCTGCCGGCGAATCCGCGCCCGGCCGATCGGCGCGTGATCGCTTTCGATACCGGTCCCGGCAACGGCCTCATCGACGCACTCGCGGAGCAACTGAGCAGCGGCCGCGCGCGGATGGATCGCAACGGCGCGATGGCGGCGCGCGGACGGATCAACCACGCACTGCTCGGCGAGTTGATGCGGCATCCCTACTTCCGCCGCCGCCCGCCCAAATCGACCGGCCGCGAGGAGTTCAGCCCAGCGCAGCTCGCGACGATCGTGACCCGTGCGCGCGAACTTGGCGCCGGCAACGAAGAGCTGATCGCGACGCTGACGGCCTGGACCGCGCGCTCGATCGCCGACGCCTGCCGCCGCTTCATCCTGCCCCTGGGTCGCGTCGATCAGCTCATCGCAACCGGCGGCGGCGCGCACAATCCCACCCTGATGCGGATGCTGGCTGCCGAGTTGCCGACGCTTGAAGTAATCACCGCCGCGCGTGCCGGCGTTGACGGCGACGCGCTTGAGGCGGCGGCCTTCGCGATTCTCGGCTATCAGATGTTGCGTGGCCGGCCCGGGAATCTTCCCTCAGTCACCGGCGCCCGCGCCGCGGCGATCCTCGGCAAGCTCACACTGCCGCCCGGCTCTTTTGGAAATGGCCGCGAAGACTGAGCATGCCACGAAGGCGAGCGCGCGTAAAAAACTCAGGGGGAAGCGGCGCCGACGCGCACAAGGACCATCGCGTTGAGCCGATGTCCCTTCGAGTCCCACGGAAAGACGGCCTCGCGCGCGACGACTGCGGCTGCGGAGTCCAAGCTATCGAGGTCGCGTTGCCGCACGACGACCCATCGCGTAGCGCCGGCACGGATCGAGCGGTAGAGCGCGCGCCGCGATTCATAGGTCGGCACCGGGATCGGCAGCGCGAGATAATAGACGGGACCGCCGACCCGGTAGAAAGCGAGCGCGCCGGTGTCCGAGCCGATCAAGTCGCGGGTCCTGTAGGCGAATTGCTTCTCGCCGCGCCAGGCGTCGCCCGCCGGCATTGCGAAGACAAAAAAGTAGAACATAAAGAGCCACGCGACGGTCGCCGTGGCGCTAACAATACTGGTCGAAGTCATCCGCCGGAACGCCCACCAGAGCGCAAGCGCAGCGCCGATCCAGCAGATCGCCAGCATCCCGCGATCGGGTGCGTTCGGCAGCAATGCATATGGATTCGGCATGAAGAGCCGCGGCGGAAGTAAGGCGAGGCTCCAGACGGCAACTTCAAGGGCGATCACGGCGAATCCGAGTTTGAGCAGCCACCGCGCGGTCGAGCGCAACTGATCGATCGATTTCGCAAAAAGTCGCGCGACAAGAATCGCCGCAGCCGGCAGAATCGGTAGAAGATAGTAACTGCGTCGCGAACCCGAGACGGTAAAAAAAATGAAGGTTACCCAGAAGAAGCTCAGAACGAAGCGATCGCTATGCTGCTGCGGGTCTTCTGCCCCCCGACTCCCGCGATGCGCGTGCGCGAGGGCTGCAGGCAGAAACGCCGACCACGGCGCCATCAAGGCAAAGATTACGTAGGTATAAAGATAGATTGGGCCGACATGATCGAACGGCGCGAAATAACGCATGACGTTCTCGCGATAGACCATCGCGAGCCCTTTGGCCGAGCCGGTTTCGGCGTGCGAGATGGCAAACGGCCAGTAGTAGACGCCGGCGGCGAGGCCGATCGCAATCGGCGTGCGCCAGTTGAAGAACCATCGCTGGCGTTCAACGACGTAACCCAACCGGTCCGCGAAGGAGCCCAGCAGAAGTCCGCCGATGAAAGCATCCCAGCCGTCAGCCAACGACGAATAAACGCCGATCACCAGGAGCGGTAACGCGAAGCCGAGCAAACCCTTGGTCAGCGACGTCAGCGCCATGATTAGCCAGAGCGCGAGGATCCACCAGCCGAGCGGGCGAGCCTGATAGCGCAAAAAAAGCGCTAAGGCGGCCAGCTCGCCGGCGATCGTCTCGACGTCGGCGGAGGCGTGGCGCGAGAAAAATACGAAACTGAAGCTGGTAGCGAGGACGACGGCAGCGAACACGCCGCTGCGCAAGTCGTAGAGGCGGCGAGTCAGAAGTATCAGAAGCGCGATCGCGATCAGCCCTGCGGCTGCGCACGGAATGCGCGCCGCTGCTTCGTTCATCCCGCCGGTGAGCCAGGTCGCGGCGATCACCAGCCAATAGGAGCCGAGCGGCTTGTCGTAATACACGTGACCGTTGATCGTCGGCCAGAAGTAGTTGTGCGAAATGAGCATCTCGCGGGCGATCTCGGCCCAGCGAAACTCAGAGGCCCAGAGTGCGCGCGCGCCCAGCCGGGCAAAGAAAAGCACCGCGGCAAGAGCGATCACGATCGGTACGGCGTCGCGCCACGCCGTGTCCTGCGCGCCCGTCGCCTGCGTATCGCGGCACGCGGTGCGCGACGCGCCGCCAAATCTGGCCTTTCCCATCGAGAGGCAAGAGTTGCAAGACGAGTTGGTTCGGGCAAGCGCCTCGCCGATCGACTCGCGGCTGTAGCTCAAACTGCCCTCGCCAGTTACTCTGACTGATCGGTGCCGGTCCAAGCCCGGCGCAATCGAGGACGATACCTATGAGTTCCGAGCATGCTTCGGGCCGATCCGGCGGACGCAAGCCCAATCGGCTAATCCACGAGCAGAGTCCTTATCTGCGGCAACATGCTCACAACCCGGTGGACTGGTATCCGTGGGGCGAAGAGGCGCTCGCACGGGCGCGGGCCGAGGGCAAACCGATCCTCCTGTCGATCGGCTATTCGGCTTGCCACTGGTGTCATGTGATGGAGCGCGAGTCGTTTGAGAACGAAACGATCGCACGCAAAATGAACGACAACTTCGTCGCGATTAAAGTCGATCGCGAGGAACGTCCAGACCTCGATCAGATCTATATGGATGCGGTCCAGCTCCTTACCGGGCGCGGCGGATGGCCGCTGACGGTCTTCTTGACCCCGGAGACCCGGCCGTTTTACGGCGGGACCTACTTTCCCCCCGAGGATCGCCAGGGGATGCCGGGGTTTGCGCGAGTCCTGGCCGCGATCACCGACGCTTATCAGAACAAACCCGACGACATCCGCAGCAACGTCGATCGGCTCGCGCGGGCGCTCGCCGCGATGGCGGTACCCGAGGGCGGCGGCCGCGTCAGGCCGGGTTTGGCGACGGAGGCGGCGCGCGCGCTGGCACAGCATTACGACAGCGTCCACGGCGGAATCGGCAGCGCGCCAAAATTTCCCAACACCTTTGTCTTTGCACTCTTCCTGCGCGCGTTTGTCCGCGGCGGCGACGCGAACTACGCCGAGATGATCCGCCAGACCCTGACCAAGATGGCCAAGGGCGGCATCTACGATCAGATCGGCGGCGGCTTCCATCGCTACAGCGTCGATGATCACTGGCTGGTGCCGCATTTCGAAAAGATGCTCTACGACAACGCGCTCCTGGCGCAGCTCTATCTCGACGCCGGGCGCGCCCTCGACGAGCCGGAGTTCGCCGAGATCGCGCGTCAGACGCTGGACTACGTGCTCCGCGAGATGACCAGTCCGGAGGGCGGCTTCTATTCGAGTCAGGACGCCGACAGCGAGGGCGAGGAAGGCAAATTCTTCGTCTGGACGCCAGCAGAGCTGCGCGAAACGCTGGGCGAGGATCTGGCGACAATCGCCGGACGTTATTTCGATGTGACCGAGGAAGGCAACTTCGAGGCGAGCAACATTCCACATCGCACGATCAGCGTGGCGGACGCTGCCCTCATGTTTCGTACAGATGAGGCGTCGATGACCGCGATGCTCGCCGACGCGCGGAAAAAGCTGTTTGCCGCGCGCGAGCTTCGCGTTCATCCGGGGCGCGACGACAAAATCCTCGCCGCGTGGAACGGTATGATGATCAGCGCGGTGGCGCAGGGCTATCGCGCGCTGGGCGACCAGCGCTACCTCGCCGCGGCGCGGCGCGCAGCGGACTTCGCGATGAGCCAATTGTGGGACGGCCGCGCGTTGCGGCGTTCCTGCAAAGACGGCGTCGCCCGCTTCAACGCCTACCTCGAAGATTATGCTCTGCTCACCAGCGCGATGATCGATACCTACGAGGCGTCGCTTGACCCACGCTATCTGGCGGACGCGCAAACGCTGGCCGCGGTGATGCTCGAGCGCTTCGAGGATCGCGAGGCCGGGGGTTTTTTCTTCACCTCCGATGACCACGAGACGCTGATCGCGCGCTCGAAACCGGCATTTGATGGATCCACGCCATCGGGGAACAGCGCCGCGGTGATGGCGTTGCTGCGGCTGCATGCCTACACCGGCGACGAGCGCTACCTGAAAGCGGCCGACCTGACGCTCTGCCTGTTTGCGCCGATGATGGAAAAGCAACCCTTCGCCTTCGCCCACATGCTCGAGGCGGTGGGCCTGTATGAACGCGGCCCCACTGAAATTGCGTTGGTTGGCGATCGCGCCGCGCCCGAATTCACCCAGTGGCTCGAGGCGCTCGGGCGGATGCACGTCGCGAATCTCGCGCTTTACGCGATCGCGCCCGGCGCCGTTGACAGCGCAATGATGCCCGAAGCGCTGCGCGGCAAGCGCCAGGTAGATGGGCGGCTCACCGCTTATCTATGCCGCGACCATGCCTGTTCAGCGCCGATGACCACCCTCGAGGAGCTGCTGCAAGCGCTCCGCGGCCGTTAGCAAGCTGGGTGAACCTGCGAAGCTGAGCACACCAACGGAGCGCAGCGCAGCGAGCTAAGGAGTCCGCGACGTGCGTTCCGAAACAGTCTGCGAGCCGCATTCAAAGAATCGAATGGATAACCGAATCGAGGGGGTCCCCCAGGGGCGGGAATCGGGGCATCGCTTCGCGCCAATCCTCGTCAATCGCCCGCCGCGGCAGGTCGGAAGATCGATCAAGGTCGTTGCGTTTAACGCGCACGGTGGGAGCCGGTTCGACGGCATAATCCACTGTCTGCGACGCGAACCGCTGACCGGCGCGGATGTGATTTTTCTGTGCGAGGCGGGCTGGCGTCATCCCCGATCGGCGTGGCGGGAATTCGCCGCCGATCTCGCCGCGGCGCTCGGAATGAGTTTCGCGTTCCTCGCCCAGTTCGGCATTCCGCGGATGCACGGCGAGCCGACCGCGCTCAAGGGCAACGCCATTCTTTGCAGCCAGCCGCTCGACAACGCGCGCCCCGCGCCCATCCCCAACCGCCTCCTCCATCCGCGCCTCGCGCGCATGTTAGGCGGCCCCGCCGGCCTCACCGCGCAGGCGCACTTCAACGGCCGCGCCATCGCGTTCGGCGTGGTGCATCTCAATAGCCGCTGGGATCCGCCGGGCCGCGAGTGGCAGATGCGCGAGTTTCTGGCGAAAATTCCGGATCACGGTCCGGCCATCGTCGCCGGCGACCTGAATACGACGACGATCGCGATGCACAGTCCGCGCGCCATTTGCCGGGGGGCGTACCAGTTCCTGCGCGAGCCCCGCCGTTTATCCGACCCGCGCCGCTGGGAAACACTTTTCGCCCGGCTGACGCAGGCGGGATTTCAGACCGACGGGGCGAACGCCCCGGGCAAGCGCACCTTCACCTTTTCTCGCGCGATCCCGCGATGGCTCCGGCCGAACCTCGACTGGATCGCGGTGCGCGGGCTCGAGCCGTTACACAGCTCGGCGCGAACCGTTGCCGCGCGTCCCTCGTTCTTCCGCCGCCGCCTCTCCGATCACGATTTCATTATGTGCGAGGTCCGCCTTTAGGCTTCACCGCGCGCGTCATCACGACGCGGCTGAGCTGCTTGAAACCGATTTTTCGATAGAACGCCTGAGCAGTTTTGTTGTCCGTCTCGACCTGGAGTTCGACCGCGCGAATCCCGCGGATCCGGCAATAGCTATCGACTACTTCAAGCGCCCGCCGGCCGAGTCCGCCCCCGCGCAATTCCGCGCGGATGAAGAGATCAGTCACGAGGCCCTCGAGCCCGTCAAACTCGAGATCGTAGTTGAAGGTCAGCACCACATAGCCGACCGCACTATGACCATCGCGCATGATCCAGACTCGTCCGAGTGCGCGACTGCGCAGCAGACGCGCGAGCGCAGGCTCCATCATCCGCGGGTTGAAGCGAATATGATCGAAGCGGTAATAGGCGCGGATCAGTGGCAGCAGATCCGCCAGATCCGCGGGCCGCGCTACCTCGATCCTCACACGACTGCCGCCGCGATAATGATCGTCGGGCTTCATCGTGTGCATGACCACGGCGCGCGGAGAAAAATTCCCGCGCGCCGGCGGTCGGCAGTGCTGAATTGGGGTCGCGCCGGGATCAGTGATCAAGCACGCGCGAGAGCGCCTTCGCGGTGTAGGTGACCAGCGGAATCACGCGCTCGTAATCCATCCGTACCGGGCCGAGGACCGCCAGGCTGCCCAACGGCTTCGAGCCACTGGCATACGAGGCCGCGACCACGCTTAAGCCGGCCAGACGCGCGTCAACATTTTCGGCGCCGATAGAGACAATCGCTCCAGCCTGCTGCAGCGTCCGATCGAGCAGATCGAGCAACGCGGTTTTATCCTCGAGCGCACGCAGCAGCTCGCGCAGCTTGTCGCGGTCGGCGAACTCGGGCTGCTCGAGCGCCTTGGCGCTGCCGTCGACGTACACCTCCGCGGCCGCGCCCGTGCGTGTGAGCACCCCGCCGAGCGTCAGCGCCGCCCGCCTGAAGCGGTCGTAGCTCGCGCGGTCCTCGCGCAAGCTCCGCTCGATCCACGCGCGCGCCTCTTCGAGCGTCCGTCCGGCGAGCGATTCGTTGAGATACGCCGCCATCCGGTCGAGTTCAGCCTGCTGGTAATCCTGATCGGCTGCCACCAGCCGATTCTCGAGCGCGCCCGCCGCGGCTACGAAGACCGCGAGCACCTGGCGCTCGCGCAGCCGCAGGAACTGCACCCGCTCGATCGTGACCGAGAGCGGGCGCGGCGCGGTCACCAGCGCCGCCTGCCCGGTCATCAGCGCCAGCAAGCGCGAGGTGTCGCGAATCATGCCGTTGAGATCGACCGGCGGCTTTGAATAATGCAACTCGATCTGCGCGCGATCGCTGAATGGAATCGGCGCGGCGAGATGATCGACAAAGTAGCGGAAGGCGCGCTCGGTCGGAATCCGCCCGGCCGAGGTATGCGGCTGCGTCAGGAAGCCGGCTTCCTCCAGCTCTCCCATCAGGTTCCGCACCATCGCGGCGCGCACCCCGAGCGTGCGATGCTGGACCAAATGCTGCGAGCCGACCGGCTCCGCGCTCGCGATAAACTCCTGCACCGCCGCCAGCAGGAGTGCGTGTTGTCGTTGCGTGAGCTCTCGCGTGCTGTTTTCCATCGGCATCTGCCGCGACCGGAAGCGCGTATGGCACCGCGCCGATCCCGCGCTTCAACCCACTATGATTGTCATATACGGCACGGCGGTCATACAAGCGTTAAAATTTTCGCTGCGAGACTGCTAGCCTCAGAGTTCGTGGAGCTTCTCCAGCAATGCCTCGCGGCAGGCGAACAATAAACCCGCGCCAAGCTTACGTCCCGGCGATCGCCACGGGCGCGGCGTGGCTCGAGAGCGACGGCTACGATCGTCGCGCTTGGAGCGACCTCGGGCTGGCCTCGGCGCCGATCCGCGAACTGATCGCGGCGGGCGAAAAGCTCGTCCCGCATTTCGGCGCGCTGCTCCAGGACCTGTTTTTCGGCCTCTTCAAGTACAATCTGGTTTGGCTCGCGCCGGACGTGGTCCGGAGCAGTGCGATCCTCAATCGCACGATCCTCGAACAACTCCTCCCGTCGCCCGCCTTCGCGATGCTCAAGAACCGCACCCTGCTCGAAGAAGACAAGGCCGTGATTGCGGCGCTGGTCCTCGGTGAGCAGGCGCTGGAGCTGGTCCGCTCGGAGAAGTTGATCAATCGCCGTGAGATGCTCGATTTGTGGGACCTGGATCATCAGGAGGCAGACCTCGAAGAGCGGGTGGCAGCACTCAAAAACGCGCAGGAGCTTGCCGAGCAACCGGCGCGCGAGGGCGAGACCGATCGGTCGTCGCAGGCAGTGCAAAAAAAGATCGCCGAGCTGAAAGCTGCGGCCGAGCGCGCCGCCAAAGTCTCGGAGGCGCGGCTCAAGCAAAAAGCGCGGATGTTCGCCGATCAGTTGCGTCATAGCGATCAGTCCGAATTGAAACGGATGCAGTTGCGGATCGCGCAACTCGCCGAGGAGATCGATCGTGTCGCCGAGGACAGCCACGACTTCAGCCTCGAGTTCGGCCAGGGCGGGCGGGTCTCCGCCAACGAACGCCTCGAACTCGGACGCCATCTGGCGCGCAACAAACGGCTGGGCGAGCTCGCCCGCCTGGTCGGCCGCCTCAAGCAGGACGCCCGCGCGCTCCGCCGCCGCACGCTCGACCGCGGCGTCGCCGAAGCCTACGACATCGAACGCGGCGACCAGCTCGGCCGCCTGATTCCGGCGGAGCTCGTCGCGCTGCATCATCCCGGCTTGCGCGCAGATTTCCTCCGCCGCCTGCTCGAAGGGGAAATCCTCCAATACCGCCTGCGCGAAGATGAGCAGAAGGGCAAAGGCCCGATGGTGGTGTGTATCGACGTCAGCTCCTCGATGCAGGGCGACAAGGAGTTGTGGGCCAAGGCCGTCAGTCTCACCCTGATGGACATCGCGCGGCGCAACCGCCGGCTCTTCCGCGCCGTCCTGTTTTCATCGGGACCGGAGAGCCTGCGCGTGCTCGACCTCAACAGCCGGCGCCGCTATCAGCCCGAGCTGCCGAAGGTGCTCGAGATGGCGGAATACTTCCCCGGCGGCGGCACGGATTTTCAAGCGCCGATCGACGCCGCGGTCGTGCTGCTCGAAGATAAAAAACTCAAGCGCGGCGATATCGTCGTGATCACCGACGGCGAATGCGCCGTCGCGCCCGACTGGCTCGCTGACCTGCGCGAGCGCAAAGAACGGCTGCAGTTCTCGATCTTCGCGGTGCTGGTCGACGTCGGTTCGAGCGAACTCTCGACGCTGGCCCAGTTCAGCGATCGCGTGACTTCAGTGAAAAAGCTGACGGTCGAAGGCTCACGCGAGATTTTTCTCCGCATCTGATTTCAAAAAATTTATCGGCGGCGCGAAAAAAACTCGCGGAGCAATTGCGCGGATTCTGCTGCCATGATGCCGCCGTACACTTCGACGCGATGGTTGAGGCGGCCGTCGCGACCAAGGTCATAGACCGAGCCGAGCGCGCCTGCTTTGTCGTCACGCGCGCCATAATAGACTTGGGCGATGCGCGCACTGATCAATGCGCCGACGCACATCACGCACGGCTCGAGCGTGACGTAGAGCGAGGCGCCGTCGAGCCGCGATTCACCGAGATAGGCGCAGGCGTCGCGAATCGCGATTATCTCGGCATGCGCGGTGGGATCGCGCATCGCGATCGGCAGATTGTGCCCGGCGCCGACTACGCGATCGTTGCACAGCACCAGCGCGCCCACCGGCACTTCATCCTCGCGCGCGCCGCGCGCGGCCTCTTCGAGCGCCGTGAGCATCACCGCCGCGCCGAATGTCCCGCGCTGCTTAAACTCAGCGACCCGCCGGTCGTATTCAGCGAGCCGTCGTGTGTGGTAGTCGTCGCGCGGCATCGGATCAACCCTTCAAATCATTTTGAGCGCCGCGAAGAATCTCGATCCGACCTGCGTGATCCATGTCGTTGACAGCCGCGAGCTGCGCAACCAAGATCGATTATCAACTGTGCACGCAGAGGCGCGCAATCACGATGGCTGAATTAAGCGAACTCGAACCCGCGGAACTCAAACGCCGCCTCGAACGCGGCGACCCGATCACCGTCCTCGACGTGCGTGAGCCCGAGGAGCTCCGCATCGCGGCCTTCCCCGGCGCGGTACACATTCCGATGAACGAGATCCCTGCGCGGCTGACGGAGCTCGATCCCGACGCCGAATTGGTCGTCGTCTGCCATCACGGAATGCGCAGCGCGCAGGTCGCGCAATACCTGGCGCAGACCGGTTTCGCGCGCGTGTCGAACTTGAGCGGCGGCATCGAGCACTGGGCGCTGACGGTCGACCCCGCCACGCCGCGCTATTGACTCCTCCGGACCAGCTTCGAGGCGCGCCATGACCCATCTCGCTGCCGCGATCCAGATGACCACCGCGAGCGACAAGGCGGCCAATCTCGCCAAGGCCGAGCATCTGATTCGGCTCGCGGCGGCGCGCGGCGCGCGACTCGTCGCGCTGCCCGAGGTGTTCAACTGGCGCGGCAAACGCGCCGACGAACCGGCCGCCGCCGAAACCCTCGATGGCCCGACCCTCACCCTGATGGCCGGACTCGCGCGCGCACTTGAGATTCATCTGCTCGCCGGCTCGATCACCGAGCTCGCGCCCGGCGAAAGCCGGCGCTACAACACCTCAGTGCTCTTCGGCCCCGACGGCGGGCGGCTCGCGGTCTATCGCAAGATCCATCTCTTCGACGTCGACTTGCCGGGCCGCGTGACGATCAAAGAGTCCGACGCAAAAATTCCCGGCGCCGAAGTGGTGACGGCCGCGACCACGCTCGGCGCGATTGGCCTGAGCATCTGCTACGACCTGCGCTTCCCCGAGCTGTACCGCCGCCTCGCTTTTGCTGGCGCAAAACTTCTGATGATTCCGAGCGCTTTCACTTTCCCCACCGGTGAAGCCCATTGGGATACCTTGATTCGCGCGCGCGCGATCGAAAACCAATGCTATGTGATTGCGCCGGCGCAATTCGGTCCTAACGTCCACGGCTTCAGCGATTACGGCAACTCGATGATTGTCGATCCCTGGGGCCGCGTGCTGGCGCGCGCCGGCGATCAGGAGGGCGTGGTTGTCGCGCCGCTCGATCTCGAGTATCTCGAGCGCGTCCGGCGCGAACTGCCCTCGCTCGCCCACGCCCGCTTGAAGTAATTGCGCCCGCGCCACCCCATCGCAGCTTGACGGCGTGCGCGTCCACGCGTTAATCAGTTTTTCACCGCTGCACTTTTTTCACTGGCGATAACGCGCGACGCAAGAGGACAGGATCAATGGCTGATGGACCGCTCGCAGGGTTTCGCATTCTTGACCTGACGCAGGTGGTCTCCGGCCCGTTCGCCACCCAGACGCTCGGCGACCTCGGCGCTGACGTCATCAAGGTCGAGCCGCCCGCCGGCGATCTCACGCGCAGCATCGGCGTCCCGCGCAAAAACGGCGTCGCTGCGGGCTTCCTGGTTTTCAACCGCAACAAGCGCAGCATCGTCATCGATCTCAAGCAGAGCCGCGGCGTTGATCTGGTGAAGATGCTCGCCGCGAAGTGCGACGCGATTATCGAGAACAACCGCCCCGGCGTCGCCGACCGTCTGGGCGTCGGCTATGCCGACATCCGCAAGGTCACCCCGAAGATCGTTTATTGCGCGATTCACGGCTTTGGCGCGAAAGGTCCGCGCGCCGACGCGCCCGCCTTCGATCCGGTGATTCAGGGTCACAGCGGGATGGCCGCGGTGCAGGGCGTCGGCGGCAAGCCGGTCGCCGTGCGGATGGCGCTGGCGGACAAGATCAGCGGGATGACCGCGGCGCTGAGCATCGTGGCCGCCCTGCACGCCGCGCGCAGCCGCGGCGTCGGCCAGTTCATTCGCATACCGATGCTCGACGCGATGATGGCGTTTGCCGCTAACGACACGATGATCGGCTACGCCTTCGTTCCCGAAGACGAATTCAAACACCAGGTCCCGAGCAGCCTGAGCCTTGAGCCGTTTCGCACGCGCGACGGCTACGTCGCGATTTCACCTTTCACCGACGCGCAATGGGATCGCCTGACGGCCGGCGTCGGCCATCCCGAGTGGTGGCAGATTCCTGACCGCCGCGAGCGCGTGCGCGCCTGCCTCAAGGGCTTCGCGGAACTCTTTCCGCAACACGACACCGCGCACTGGCTCAAGATCCTCAAGGATTCCGATTGTCCCGGCGGCCCGGTCCACTCCTACGAAACGCTCTTCAGCGATCCCGAGATCGAGGCCAACGAAAGCTTCACGACTTACGAGCATCCGGAGGCCGGTCCGGTGCGGACGCCGCGCCCCGGATGGCGTTTCAGCGAGACCCCGGCGCGGCTCACGCGACGGCCGCCGCTGCTCGGCGAGCACACCGAGGAGATCCTGCGCGAGACCGGCATCGCGCGCGAAGCGATCGAAGAATTACGCGCCGACAAGGTGATCAACTAGCCCGGCGGCAAACAAACACGCCAGGACCTTCCGCCAGGAGATTCAAGAGGACACGCAAGATGGCCGACGGACCGCTCGCTGGATTTCGCATCCTGGATCTCACCCAGGCGGTCTCCGGACCATTCTGCACGATGCTGCTCGGCGACC
>JBOHWF010000008.1:0-6104 GCA_050736455.1 Binataceae bacterium (SeqCode)
TCGCCGAGCCCGCGACCCTCGCCGAGCCTCCACCTGACGCGGAGGCTCCCGGCCCGCCACTCACCTCATCGCCGGAGCCTGCGCCCTCTGCGCCACCACCGCCGCCGGCCGACGATTCGCGCGACTAGCGGTGAGCTGTTTAAGTCGTTTCTGCGGGCGTCACGGATCCGAGTCGTACGTACCTGACATTGAGGTTGCGTATATCAGCAAACTTGACCACAAACGCATCGCCGCCAATTTTTATGGATGAGAGGGCGTTTGGTGTAATCCACTTCTCCGCGGCCAAGAAAACCACCGCCTCTATATTGCCGTCGGGCGAGTACATGAGCTCTGCCATGATGCCGGCGTAGATAATCGTTTCTGCTCCTGAACCAACCAGCACATCCAACCAGACATAATCAAATTCTTGGAGGATCCCACTCAAACGACCTTCAAAGAGCGCTCGCCAGTCGTCCGAGGTTTTTAGCAGCTGATACTTCCGATCCCAATCGTATTTTGTAGAAATCCAACGTGCCCAATTGCCCAGGCGGTAAGACACCACCCAGAGCGTGAAATTGTAGATGGCAACCGGCCCCAGATAACGGCCTAAATCGCTGAAGTCGGACGTAACCGTGGCATCATTCTGGACTCCTGTAAGAAGGAGGCCCAACGTCTTGAAGTCAATCCGATAGCTGGAAAATGTCTCGACGGCAGCAATCGCTGTGATATGAAGAGCGACTGCGGGAATCAGCGCCCAAGCGATCTCATCGGTCAAAGCTGTTTGCGGGAAGGGCGGTTTGAGGTAACCCCGGCGAAACAAGAGACCCGGGAGAACGAGCAGGAAGAGCAGGACCGCCGGAACGGCGAGATTCATTCGCGCCGAAGCTGTTCAGCTACGCGGCTAATCTTCGCCGTCAGCCATCGCTCCCGCTTCTTCGGCGTTAACTGGGATCACAGAGAACGTCTCGCCACCGATGATAACCTGGCGTGACTTTGCGCTGCCGTCCCGCAGAGCTTCGCTGGTTGCTCGCAGCAGTTGCTGAGCACCGCCCGGTTGGCGCAATAGCTGCCTCACCCGAGGACTGATCTTCGCCTTAAGCTCCATACCTCTGGATTGTCCGCCTAAACGCCAGCGACTTCAATTGCTTATCCACTGGAATATCTTCGCAGACCGTTTCTAGCTTTTCTGGCAGACTTCGATGAGGCTCGCATCGCCGGAGCTCGCGCCCTCGGCGCCACCGCCTCCGCCGGCCGACGATTCGCGCGACTGACGCTCGCGCTTTTTCACCGTTCTGAAAGCCAGTAATGGCAGCAGGGGCGGCAATCGGCTATGGCCTGTTCTCTGATGGATCGAAACCTCGATCTCTTCATCGAACGACCCGCCGTCGAGAGGAAGACCAGTGGACGGATTGGCCTCGATCAGTCGATTTATAGTGTCCATCTGGCTGATGCGTTCGATTGGGCGCAATCTCGCCCATCCAATACAATCCATGCGATCGTGACTGATCCGCCCTACGGACTTAAGGAATACACCGAAATTGAAAAGCAGAAGTTGAGGCGGGGACGCGGCGGTGTGTGGCGCATCCCGCCCTCGTTTGACGGCTGCAAGCGCAATCCGCTTCCACGTTTCACGGTGCTCGATGAGGCGAATAAGGCCGCGCTGCGCGATTTCTTTGTCCGGTTTGCAACCATAGCGATGCGCGTGCTCGTGCCCGGTGGCCATATTTTCATCGCGACAAATCCGCTCCTGTCCCATCTCGTTTACGCGCCGCTGATGGATGCTGGTTTTGAGAAACGTGCTGAGATCATCCGATTGGTGCAGACACTTCGCGGCGGCGACCGGCCCAAAAACGCACATCATGAGTTTAGTGGCGTCACGGTGATGCCGCGTTCGCGGTGGGAGCCGTGGGGACTGTTCCGGAAGCCATGCGATGGGCGCGTGCAGGACAATTTGCGCAAGTGGAAAACGGGCGGCTTGCGCAGGGTGTCAGAGGAGGAACCGTTCACGGATGTAATTCGATCCTCGCCGACGCGCAAGGATGAAAAGACGATCGCGCCACATCCGTCGCTCAAACCGCAATCTTTCATGCGTCAGATTGTTCGCGCCGCTCTGCCGCTTGGCGTTGGAACTGTTCTCGATCCTTTTATGGGTGGTGGCGCGACTATCGCCGCGGCGGTCGCAGTCGGCTACCAGAGTATCGGAATTGAGCGCGATCCGGTTTATTTTCGGATTGCTGAAAAGGCGATTCCTGCCCTTGCCCGCTTGAATGTCAACGCGGCATTCTCAGCGGATGGCTCGTCAGGCGCCAGCTACCGTTCCGGCTCTGCCGAAGGGCTTGCAGCTCGTCCACGTTAGCAAGCGATTACGTCGAGGCTCGTGCGGCTGATCTCGTTGAGCTTTATTTTGAACAGGCCAATGTCTTCAGCGGGATTGTCGGCACCTTCGGGGTGAAGGCGCTCGACGCGTTCAGTCCATACAAGCGGCACAAACATCCCGACATCGCCCAGCAGCGATTTCCTGATCTCTCCTTTGGCGGCCAGTTGGATCCTCCGCCAGAGCTTGCACTTGAGTCCAAAGGAAGCACTCGCCCCTGGGCAGTGCAGTCGCACTATGATCATTCAGGTTGGTATGTCATCTGGCGTTACCTGGTTGACCCAACCAAGAGCGTCAAGCCCGGAAAACCTGTAGTAGTCTGGCGCGTGGATGTGGTTTTCATCCGCAAGGAAGACTGGAAGTACGAAGGCAGTAAGGCCGGCGCGGCCGGCGGTGGACGTACTCACACTTTCGGCTTGCGTGAGCCAGCTGCGAAACTACGCAATGCCGGGGTATTTGCCTTGCCCGCCATCATTCTCAAGGGCGGCAAGCCAATACTCAGTTAATTCTAGCTTTTCTGGCAGACTTCGATGAGGCTCGCGATCGCGCTGATGTTCTCGAAATGCTCGGGCAGGATCTCGGTATCCGGCACCTGGATGCCGAAGGTCTCCTCGCAAAAACTGACGACGCGCATGATGCCGAGCGAATCGAGCATCCCGACCAGCGAATCGGCCGGCCCGAGCGCGTTGACGTCCAGCGCCTTGTCGTAAAAGACCTCGTTGATCAGGAAATTGCGCACGCTTTCTTCGATCGCAGTCTTGGTCATGTGATTACCGGGGTCGTCTTCCTAGCTAGGGTTGGCTGAGCTGGCGGCGAGCGTCTGCCGGAGCAGCGCGTCGCGGTCGATTTTGTCGCTGTAAGTATGCGGCAGTTCAATTCGGAATTCGATACGCTCCGGCACCATATAGAGCGGCAGCGACTCCTTGAGAAAACCTTTGAGTTCGATCTCAGTGACGGTGGCTTGGGGCTGCTTGACCACGACCGCATGGAGCAGGTGGCCGAACTGATCGTCGGGAATCGCGACCAGCACCGCTTCTGCGACCGCGGCATGACGGCTCAGGGTCGCCTCGATCTCGCCGAGTTCGACGCGGTAGCCGCGGGTCTTGATCTGATGGTCGCGGCGGCCGAAGAAGCGCAGGTTACCGTCGGGGAAGCGGCGAACGAGATCGCCGGTGTTGTAGGCGAGCGTGGCCGTCCCGCCGACGGCGCGCACCGGCCGCAGCCGCTGCGCGGTCAAATCGTCGCGGCCCCAGTAGCCCTCCATCAGAGTGCCGCCGCCGATCCAGAGTTCGCCGACCTCGCCGTCGGCTACGGGCCGGCCCGCTTCGTCGAGGATAAAGCCCTCGCAGTTTTCGCACTCGCGGCCGATCGGGAGCGGCGCGTCGTCGGGCGGCGGCGCGGTGACTTGGTACCAGGTGCAGACGTTGGTCTCGGTCGGGCCGTAGAGATTGGCGAAGCGCGCCTGCGGAAAGATCGCCATGAGCTCGCGCAGATGCTTGACCGCGAAGACTTCGCCGGCGAAGAGCACGACGCGCATCGAGGGGATTCCGCTCGCCGCGAGATTTCCGCGCCCCATCAGCAGGATGAAGGTGCTCGGCGTCGCATAGCAGACCGTCAGCCGCTGCTCGACCCACTGCTGCGCCAGCGCCGCGGGAAACGGCGCGACGCGCGCGGAGACCGGATAGACCGTCGCGCCGGCGCGTGCCCCCGCATAGAGGTCGAAGGTCGAGAGATCGAAGTGAAAGCCGGCGTGGTTCGAGAGCCGGTCGTCGTGCGCGATCGCGAATTTGTCGCCAGCCCATTCGACGAACGAGAGCGAGGCGCGGTGCGAGATCATCACGCCCTTGGGCTGTCCGGTCGAACCCGAAGTGTAGAGGATGTAGGCGAGATCGCGGGCGGTCGCAGCGTGGTCGAGCGGTTCGGCGGCCTCGGCCGTGACCGCCGCCCATGCGATCGCGGGGAGGCCCGCGATCGCCGGAGCTTCGGCGCCCGGCTCCGCGTACAACACGGCGCGCATCGGCGCGTTGCCGGCGAATTCCTTGTCGAGGATCGCGGCGCGCGCGGGGACCGTGATCAAAGCGGCGGCAGCGCAATCGCGCGCGATATAGCAGGCGCGTGGCGGCGGCGTCGAGGGATCGACCGAAACGTAAGCGGCGCCGGCTTTCATCACGCCGTAGAGCGCCGCGATCGCCTCGGGCGACTTCGGCATCCAGAGCATCACGCGGTCACCGCGCCTGACCCCGCGGCGCGTGAGCGTCCGTGCGATCTGGTTCGAAGCGCGCTCGAGTTCGGCGTAGGTGAAGGCGCGGCCGTCCATCGCGATCGCGGGATGGTCGGGCCAGCGCTCGGCGGAGCGGCGGACGAGATCGGGCAAGGTCTCTGTGACGATCGCCATCGCGCTTCTACAGTCCCAGGCAGCGCGCGATGATGCGCCGCTGGATATCGGAAGTGCCGGAATAGATGATCCCGGAAATCGAGTCGCGCAGCTCACGCTCGACCGGCGATTCCTTCATGTAGCCGAAACCACCGAAGATGCGCACCGCGTCCATCGCGGCCTGCACGTGGCTCTCGCCGACGAAGAGCTTGGCGATCGCCGACTCCATAATCGGGTTCTTGCCCTGCTCGTGCATCCAGCCGACGTAGTAGACCAGCAAGCGGCCGGCGTCGATCGCGACCTTCATCTCGACGATGCGGTTGGCGACGGCTTCGTACTTCGCGATCGGCTGGCCGAACTGGCGGCGCTCGCGCGCGTATTTGATACTGTCTTCGAGCAGCCGCTCGGTCGCGCCGACGTGGCTGGCGAAGATGCAGGCGCGCTCCCACTCCATCGCGGAGTTGAAGATGCGCATGCCGGCGCCCTCTGCGCCGAGGCGGGCCGAATCGGGCACGAAACAGTCGTCGAAGGCGACCTCGCCAGTCGGCGAAGTGCGGATGCCCATCTTCGACATCGGCGGCCCGAACGTCATCCCTGATGCGCCGCGCGGGACCAGGAAGGCCGTGAGCTGCTTCGCGCCGCCTTCGGTTTTTGGTTTGACGTAGGCGAAGGCGACGGCCAAATCGGCGACCGGGCCGTTGGTCGAGAAGGTTTTTGCGCCGTTGATGAGATAACCACCGTCAACTTTTTCGGCGCGCGCGGTCAGGGAAAAAACGTCCGAGCCAGCGTTCGGCTCGGTGATCGCATGAGCGGCGAGCGCCTCACCGGAGATCAGTTTCGGCAGCCATTCGCGCTTCTGCGCATCGCTGCCGTAATGCAGAATCGGCATCTGGCACGACCACATCTGCGCATTGAGGCTGAAGACCAGGCCGTTGTCGCGGCAGCCTTTGCCAAGCGCGTCCATCGCGACGATGGTCGAGATGATGCCCTCGCCCTGGCCGCCATACTCGGCGGGCATCGGCAGGCCGAGCAGACCGAAGGCGGCGCACTTTTTCCACGCCTCGAGGGAAAAGAGGCCGGGCGCGTCGCGCTGATCGATATCGTCGTTGAGCTGCGCGCGCGCGAACTCGAGGACCGACGCGCGGAGCTGCTTCTGCTCGGGGCTGAGGCCAAAATCCATTTAAGACCTATCCACCATGATCTTCTGTCTTAAGTTGGTTATCCGGTTATCCCCTTCACGAAGGAACTGACATCTGAAACCGAGCCGAAGACGCCCCCTTGCATTTTGATCATCTTGATTGCTGCGTGATGGTTGCCGAGGTCGGTCGCGCCGCAGCAGTCGGACAGCAGCAAGCATTCGAAACCGCGGTCGTTCGC
>JBOHWF010000009.1:0-1616 GCA_050736455.1 Binataceae bacterium (SeqCode)
CCCTCTTCGACCTTGATGCGCTGTTCGCGTTCGGCGGCGTCGAGATCGGCGACCGTGATCGCGACGCTGTTTTCGAGCCACTCGACTTTTTTGAGTTTCGGGATATCGAGCAGGACGCCGCGAGTGATCACGCCGTCGCGCGCGACATCGATAGCGCACTTGCGGGCGCCCGCGGAACCGACTTCGCTCGCGTCGTAGCCGTTGTACATCTTGCCCTCGTTGAAGACGTGGCAGAGTGCATCGAGATGGGTGGTGGCGAGTCCGTGCGGGGCGATCGCAAAGTAGTCGGAGGCGTAGGGCAGCAGGGGCAGATCGTGCGAATCGTAGCCCGCCTGCTGGATCAGGTGCATCACTGGGGTGGGGTTGTCGGGGGCTGGAATCGTCGGCAGCGGTAGGGCCAGCGAGACCACCTCGCCGGTCTCCACGCGTTTGGCCGCGGCGGCGCGTTTGGCCGCGGTAATGAAGTTCAATGCGCCGCGCTGATCATCCTTACCCCAGCGTCCCCAGTTGCTGCATTTTTCGAGTAGCGCTTTGAATTCGTGTTGAGTTGGCTTGGCCATAACGTTTTCCTTCTCCCGAGATAGCTGGATTACAGAATCGCGAGCGGATTGACCGGCGAGGCGGTCCCGCGTTCGAGAATCAGCGGCGCCATCACGAACTGGAATTCGTAGCGCCGATGCTTGACGCAGGCGGCGGCGAGCGCTTCGAGGCTGGCGTTGTCCAGCAGATGAACGCCCATCATCACGAGTGCGCCGACATGAATCGGCATCTCGAAGTCCGGCGCATAATGGCTGGGCGAGCAGTCGCTGACGCCGTCGCAGCCCATGAGCGCGATACGGCGCTCGTGGAGCCACGGGAGGCATGCGGCGTCGAGGCCGGCCAGACCTTCGCGGCGCGAGTCCCACTCACCCTTGAGTTTTTGCCGGCGATGGCGCCCGGTGCGGAGCAGCAGAACGTCGCCCTCTTCGACCCTGACGCCATGGAGCTTTTCGGCGGCCTCGAGATCCTCGGGATAGATTGCTTCGCCGGGCTCGAGGAACTCGACTTTTTTCACCGTCGGAATATCCAGCAGAACGCCGCGGGTGGCGATCCCGTCGCGCGCGACGTCGATCGCACACTTGCGCGCGCCGAAGCGTCCGACCTCGCGAGCGCTGAAACCGTTGTACATTTTGCCCTCCCAAAAGACGTGGCAGAGGGCGTCGAGGTGGGTGAAGGCGAAGCCGTGCGGGGCGATGCCGAAGTAATCGAGCGCAGCGACGGGGGGCCCGACATGCAGCATCATATGATGGACGGGCTGGGGGTTATCCGGGCCGGATTGGGTCGCCAGCGGCAGCGCGCAGGAGACGATTTCACCGGTCTGGACGAGTCTGGCGGCGGCCGCGCGCTTGGCGTCGGTGATGAAATTCAGGGCGCCGCGCTGATCATCCTTGCCCCAGCGTCCCCAATTACTGATCCTCTCGAAATTGCTCTTAACTTGTTCTTTGCTCAGCCGCGGTTCCATTGACCCATCCTCCGTGGCGCTCGCGGCCGCGCTGCCAAAGACGAAGTCAGCGCGGTAATCGTCAAGCGCGACCCTCGTATAACATTTTCGTGACACGGCCTCCTAGCAGCTTGAT
>JBOHWF010000010.1:0-23114 GCA_050736455.1 Binataceae bacterium (SeqCode)
CGTGATGTGCTGACAAAATTACGAGGTCGACGCCGCCACCACAGCGATAGTCCTAGATAGCGCTTACTTCGAGCCGTCGGCCATCGCGCGCACCGCACGGCGGCTCGGACTGCGCAGTGAAGCGAGCTACCGCTTCGAGCGCGGCATCGATCGCGGCGGTCAGGCGCGCGCAGTGCGCCGCGCCGCCGATCTGATCCGCAAGGTCGCGGGCGGGCGCGCGCTCGGGCCGCCGCTCGACGTCGAGCCAAACCCGCCGCCCGCGCCTGAGATCGACTTCGACCTGCATGCGCTGACTTCGCTTCTTGGGGTCGCGCTCCCATCGTCCACGGTGAAGCGCCGCCTGCGCGCGGTTGGCGCGCTGGTCGCGCCGGCGGGCCGCAATCGTTTCAAGGTGACGGCTCCCACCTTTCGTCCCGACCTCAACGAGCCTGCGGACCTCGCGGAGGAGGTCGCGCGGCTAACTGGACTCGCCGAAATTCCCGCGATCGCGCCAGCGCGGACCGCGGCCGTCGCCGTGCCCGATACCTCGCGGACGTTGCGCCGGAAAATACGCGAAGTGATGAATGGATGCGGCTTGGTCGAGGCGAAAACTATCGCCTTTATTGCGCCGCCGGATAACGAGTCTTTTCCCAACTTCCGGAAGATTGAGCCAGTGAGAGTGACCAATCTGCTCTCTGCCGAGCTTTCCGAGCTGCGCGCCAGCCTCATTCCCGGCCTGCTCGCTGCGCTGCGTTTCAATCTCAATCGCGAGGCGACAGCGTTTCATATGTTCGAGCTGGGGAAAGTTTTCGGCGCGCGCGGTGACGGCGCGCAAGAGTTCGAGCGGATCGCCGCGGTCAGCTACGGCGACTACGCGATGGGCGCGATTGGGCAGCCCGCCCTCACCGCCAGCTTCGCCAGTCTCAAGGGCGTGCTCGAAACGAGCGTCGCGGCGCTGTCCGCGGCCGGTGGACTTGAGTTCGAGCCGATCCCCGAAGGGCTTGCGCCGTATCTCCACCCGGGGCGAGCGGCGACGGTCAAGCTGGCGGGCGAACTATGCGGCGTGGTGGGCGAGCTTCATCCTGCCGAGGCGCTGAAGCTCGACCTGCAGGCTCCCTGCGTGTTGCTGGAACTTGACTTGTTGAAACTCCTCGCTTACGGTTCAACACCGCGTAAAAAAGTGAGCGCTCCCCCCCGATACCCGGCAGTGCGCCGCGACGTGGCATTGGTGATCGATCGCGACCTCCCGGCGGCTCGGGTCACCGCGGCGATCGCTGGCCTCCGGCCAGCGTTGCTCGAGAGCGCGGAGCTGTTCGATGTTTACGAGGGTGGCACGCTGCCTGCCGGGAAGAAGAGCGTAGCGGTGGCCTGTAAGTATCGCGCCACGGACGGTACGTTGACCGACGACGAAGTGAATCGCGCGCATGGGGCGTTGGTCGAACAGCTAGCGGCGCGGCTGGGGGCTGAGTTGCGCCAATAACTTCGCCCACAGTTTGGGGCGTCAGGCACGCACCATGACCAAGGCCGATCTGATAGAGTCGGTTTATGAGCGGGCGGGCTCTTCAAAGAAAGAGGCGGGCGAAGCGGTGGAGGAAGTTTTCGCAATTGTCCGTGAAGCCTTGCGCCGCGGCCAGAAGGTCAAGATTTCCGGGTTCGGAAGTTTTGCCGTCAACCACAAGCACGCGCGCCGGGGCCGTAATCCGCAAACCGGCGCCGCCATAATTATCGGTTCGCGCAAGGTGCTCTCGTTCAAGCCCAGTGCGACGCTCAAAGCGCGGGTTGTGGACGGGGTTCGAGCAAAGTGATGGCGACCGCACGTCCCAAACCGAGCAACCCTCCGCGGCGACGCACCGCGACCGTCGTGAACAAGTCGGGGGCGAACACTCCTCAGCCCGACGCGCGACCGCTGAAAATCGGTGAGGCTGCGCGCTTGCTCGAGGTCGAGGCTTACGTCTTGCGCTTTTGGGAAACGCAATTTACATTTTTGCGTCCGCGCCACGCTAACTCGTCTCATCGGATGTACGAACCGGCCGACCTCGATCTGCTGCGGTTGGTCAAGCGTCTGCTGCACATCGAGGGCTACACCATCGCCGGCGCCAGAAAGCATATCCGCGAGGTCGGGCTCGAGCGCCTGTGCGCGAGCGGCGCAGCCAAGTCCGCGGGCGCAGATGGCGGGCGCGAAGAGCGTGACCACGCGCGTCATCCAGGGGTTGAGCGCGCGATCAGTGAGATTCGCGCCGACCTGAAAGCGCTGCGCAAACTGCTCGACGACTGAAGCTTTCGCGACCGCGGCGCGGCGACGGAGCTTGCGCAGTTCAGGCCTCGAAGAAGCGCCGCGGATTCTCGACCATCATCGTGTTGATCTTCTGCTCCGGCACGCCGGCCATCTTCAATTTCGGTAAAATATTTTTGAAGATGTGCGTCGGCTTCCAATTCTTGATCGATTCCATCACTTCCGGCGGCAGGCCGAGTCCGCGTCCCATGATGCAGGCGACGGAGTCGTGCGACAGCACGATCTGCTTCTCGAAGCCAATCCCCAGCAGCCCGATCAGCGAAGCGAGACGGAGCCGGTCCGGGTGCAGAAAATCGAGCCCGAAGCGGTCGAAGCCCAGATAGCAGCCGCGATCGAGCATGTCGGTATGGTAGCCCAAGTTCGACGAGCCGCAGCTATGGCCGATAATGACCTTGCTTAGATCGACCCCTTCCGACGCGAAAATGTCGAGTTGCTCGCGCCCCATCGTGCCGTCGTCGGTATGCGTCGTGATCGGCGCGCCCGTGCGCTTCGACGCGCGCGCCGCCGCGCGCAGGCACTTGTCTTCGTATTCGGTGACATGGTCCTTGCCGGTCGCGCATTTGATCAAGCCAGCCTTGATGCCGGCCTCACCGACGCCTTCGGTCAGCTCGGCGGTATAGATATCGGCGATCTCCTCGGCCGAGCGCTGTTTCATGTAAACCGTGTTGCCGAGATCTTCCTTGTAGAGGCCGGTCGAGCAGACGATATTCACCCCGGTCGCGTCGGCGACATCGGCCATGAAGACGACATCGCGGCCGATGTCGTTGGGACAGGGGTCGACGAAGGTCTTGAGCCCCAAGTCTTTGAGCTCCTTTAGGCGATCAATTGCGCCGCGCAGGGCGGCCTTGCGATCAAAGCGCGGGGCTTTGCAGTCGAGCTCCCAGCCGGCCCATCCGACCAGCAGATGCTCGTGCATCAGGGTCGTCCCGAGCTGGTCGCTGCTGACGGTTCCAGTGACAGTGTTGATGGTTTTCATCCGAATCTGCTCCTGCGTGTTGAGGCCCGCGACCTCACGGTAAACCGCCGGCGCTGAAGCGTCAAACGTCGGCGTGGGTGGCTCAGGTCTGCGGCGCGCCTGGGCCAAAGGCGCTGGAGATCAGAATCAAGGCGACGCCGATCGTGATCGCACTGTCGGCAAAGTTGAAGACCGGATAGCTGAACCGGGCGTGAGGGAAATAAATGAAGTCAACGACGCGGCCGCGCGCGAGGCGGTCGATCAGATTGCCAATCGTCCCGCCGAGGATCAACGCGAACGCGATCGCCGAGGCGCGCGCACTCGTGTCGCGCGCGAGCAGCACGGTCAAGACTACGATCGCCCCGCAGGAAAGGCCGACGAAGAAAACCTGGCGGAACGCCGCCGGCATCGTCGCGAACAGGCTGAAGGCGGCGCCGGGATTCAGCGTGTAGGTCAGATCGAGCCAGCCCGGCACGATCGGTCGGCTCTGGTAGGGCTGGAACTGAGCGCTCACCAGATGCTTGCTCAATTGATCGAGCAGCAGCACCGGAATCGTCACCAGCGCGAGCATCAGCGCGACGCGATAGCGGGCCGGCGGCGCCGTCGGGCCAACCAAGTCTCGAGTGCGCGCGAAGCTCACGCGCTTTCAGCGGCCACGACCCCGCGGCATCGCGGACAGAGATCGGGATGGCCGCCGTCGTCGTAGTAGCACCAGCAACGCTGACATTTGAGCCCCGGCGCGCGCTCGCCGATCACCAAGACGGGCGGTTGTACGCCGATGCGGCCGAATTTGCCGTTAGCGGCGAAGGCATCATTCCCGTTGGCCTCGGCCCTAAGCCGCGCGACCTCACCGTCGGCCAGCAGCGACACCTCTGAAACGATGAAAAGATCCTTGAGGCTCCCGCGATAGTGGCGCAGCGCGTCTGCCAAGTTATGGGGCTCGGGCCCGGCAACACCAAGACTCAGGTGGGCCTCGAGCGGAGCCCCGATCGTGCCGGCCTGCCGCATGGTCTCGAGCACTTTGAGCGCCTGATCGCGCACTTGCATCAACCCGGCCCAGCGGGCTTCAAGCTCGGCGTCCGCGAAGCGCGGGTCCGCCGGCGCCAGGGTCAACAGATGGACGCTGCTCGCGGTCCGGCCGGGCACGTGCAAGTAGATTTCATCGGCGGTGAAAGGAATCAGCGGCGCCAGCATCCGCACCAGCGCGTCGAGTATCAAGTAAAGCGCGGTTTGCGCCGAACGCCGCTCGCGCGAGTTGGCCGCGTCGCAGTAGAGCCGATCGCGGGCGACGTCGATATACAGCGAGCTCAGATCGATCACGACGAAATTCAGGATCGCGTGATAGGCCGCCTGGAAATCGAACTCCTCGTAGGCGCGGCGCACGGTCGCCTTGAGCCGCTCGACGCGCACCATCGCGAAGCGATCGAACTCGAGCATCGCCTCGGGCGCGATCGTATCGCGCACGGGATCGAAGTCGGCGAGATTACCGAGCAGAAAGCGGGAGGTATTGCGGAGTTTCCGGTAGGCCTCGGTGACGGCGCTAAAAAGGTTATCGCCGACGTTCATGTCCGAGCTGTAATCGACCGAGGCGAACACCAGGCGAAAAACGTCGGCCCCGATCCGGTTGACGACTTCCGACGCATACTCGAAATTGCCCAGCGACTTCGACATCTTGCGGCCGAGTTCGTCGAGCGCGAGGCCGTGGCTGACGACCGTCGAGTACGGCGCTTTGCCGCGCGTCGCGGCCGCGGTGATCAGCGAAACCTGGAACCATCCGCGGGTCTGATCGACGCCCTCGACGTAGGCGTCGCAGGGCCAGTCGAGACCGCGCGCCTTCGTCAGCACTGCGGCGTGCGAGCATCCGGAGTCGAACCAAACGTCGAGGACGTCTTCCTGCTTGAGGAATTCGCCGCCGCCGCAGGCCGGGCAGCGTAGATCGCCGGCGAAGTCAGTGGTCGGCCGCGCGTACCAGGCGTCGGAGCCTTCGCGGGCGAAGAGCTCTTGCGCGCGGCGCAGCACCGCACTATCGAGGGTGACCTTCTCGCAGCTCCCGCACTTGAGCGCCGGGATTGGCACGCCCCAGGCCCGCTGGCGCGAGAGGCACCAGTCGGGCCGCGCCTCGACCATGTTGCGAATCCGATCGCGTGCCCATGCAGGCACCCACCGCACGCGATCGATTTCCGCAAGGGCGCGCGCGCGCAGATTATTATGATCGATGCGCAGAAACCACTGCTCGGTGGCGCGGAAGATCAGCGGATTCTTGCAGCGCCAGCAATGCGGATAGCTGTGCGACAACGTTTCCAGCTTGAGCAGTGCGCCGCTCGCCTTCAGCTTGTCCACGATCGCCGCGTTCGCTTCAAAGACGTTGCGCCCGGCCCATTCGCCCGCGGCGGCGGTGAAACGGCCGGCCGCGTCAACCGGCGTGAAGATCTCGAGGCCGTACTTGACCCCGAGTACGAAGTCTTCGTAGCCGTGGCCGGGGGCCGTGTGCACCAGGCCGGTGCCGGCGTCGGCGGTGACGTGCTCGCCAAACATCAGGCGGCCGTCGCGGTCGGCGAAGGGATGGCGGAAGAGATCGCGGCCGTCGAGCGCCTTGAGCGCGTCGCGCCTTAGCGGGATCCGTCTGGCGACATGCAGTCCACACGCCGCGGCGACCGCGTCAGCCAGGCGCGCTGCCACGATGTAGTAGTTATCGCCTTCTTGTAGCGCCACATAATCGAAGCTCTCGTTGAGCGCGATGCCGAGGTTGGCCGGCAGCGTCCACGGCGTCGTGGTCCAGACAACCGCGCAGAGCCGGCCCGCCTGATGGGCTGCGGCCAGCACCCCGCCGTCAGCCGGGTCGGCGGCGAGCGCCGCGGCGTCGCCGGCGTTCTGATTCAGACGGAAGGCCACATAGATCGACGGCGAGGTGTGATCGCGGTATTCGACCTCGGCCTCGGCGAGCGCCGTGCGGCAATCGAAGCACCAATGCACCGGCCGCAGGTCGCGATAAATAAAGCCGGCCTCGAGCAGCTCGCGCAGCACGCCGATTTCCGCCGCTTCATACTCTGGCGCAAAGGTCAGATACGAATTGTTCCAATCGCCCGTAACCCCGAGCCGGATGAATTCTTCGCGCTGGATATCGATCCACTTCTCGGCAAACTGATGGCAGAGCTTGCGCACTTCGAGTTTCGGCATGGTGGCAAGCCGGTCACCATGCTCGCGCGCCACCTGAAGCTCGATCGGCATCCCGTGGCAGTCCCAGCCCGGAACGTAAGGCGTGCGATAGCCGAGCGCCGCGCGCGATCGTACGATGAAATCCTTAAGGATCTTGTTGAGCGCCGTGCCGAAATGCACCCGCCCGTTGGCGTAGGGCGGACAGTCGTGCAGCACCCACGGGGGCGCCTGCTGGCGCGTTTCAAGCAGTTGCGCGTAGAGGTTGGCCGCCTGCCAGCGGGCGAGGGTCTCCGGTTCCCGTTTCGGCAGATTCGCCTTCATCGGGAAGTCCGTTTTCGGAAGCTTCAGGGTTGCCTTGTAATCGCGCTCTGCCACCGTCTCGCCGATTCGCCTCCGATCGCCCAGCAGCCGTGAGTTGTGAGCATCAATGCGGTTTCACGTCTCAGGCTAGCATAGATTATCCGACGATTCTGAATCAGCTTCGACGAAGGTTCCGCGCTACAGGCTTGGTCTCGCGGCAACGTGAAACGAAGTCGCGGCGCCGCTCTGCGCGTATCAGCGGAGCGTCGAAGGGATCGTCTGAGAACCGATCGCTCTGCCGTTCGCGGGGATGCGCGTTCTAACTTTTTTTCGTTTTTTGCCTTGACAGCGAATTTATCCGAGCGCAGCCTTCGAGGGAAATCCGGAGGGAGGAGTACGTACATGAAGATTCGCAACCTGATGGCTGCGGCCGCTCTAGCCGGGCTCTGCGTTGCCGTCGCAGCGCCGGCGTTTGCCGGCACGTTCGATGTCTGCGCCACCGCGGCGACCGACGCGAAGTTCGACTCGACCGGGACTTTCGTCGTCGCCACCGCGCCAATCTATCTGGGCGGCACGATCGCGCAGAGCAGCACGCCGGTTGACTGCAGCACGATTACTGCGACGCCGGCCGGCACGTTTTTCGTGGTTGGGGCTTTTGTCACCGGATTGCCGCACTCTGGACCCCAGGACGCCGCGATGGTGACCTGGCATTTCCGCGTTGGTAATCACGCCTTTGACACGATCGGACCCGTCGAGAACAATGGGGCGGGGGGCTTTACTGCGGGGCAGACTTACCCGCAGACCATCGTCGGTTCTACTATCCCGGGGACGAGCGGCAACGGCCAGGCGATTGTCACCGTGCTCGATCCGACGGGATTCGTCTTCAATGTGAAGACACCGCCGGCCCGCGGATCGTCCAGAAAATAAAGAAGGGGGCCGTTCACGCGGCCCCTTTTTAAACCTGCTAGCGCGGCCGCCCGGCTCCCCGCCGCGGCCGAGCCTCCTGTTGACGCTCCAAGTAGTTGTCGTCGCTAAGGCGAGCGGTCAGGCTGCACTTCGCCTCATCAGATTCATTGTAATGCCTGACATGCTAAAGTTTTGCGGAGTGCTGGCAGGCGTCAACAAAGAGGCAAGCGCGGTGTGTTAGCGAGCGTACTCTCCAGCGCGATCGCCGGGGTTGACGCCTTTGCGGTCGAGGTCGAGATCGATCTCGGTGGTGGCGCGCCGTCCTTCCGGATGGTCGGGCTGGCGGAGGGCGCCGTCCGCGAGGCTTACGATCGCATGCGCTCGGCGATTCGCAACTCCGGCTACGAGTTCCCCGGCAGCAAAATCACGATTAACCTGGCGCCCGCGGACACTCGCAAGGAGGGCTCCGCCTTCGACCTCCCGATGGCGCTCGGAATCCTCGCGGGCGCGGGTCTGATGGAAAAGCGCGATCGCCTGAGCCGCTATCTGGTGCTGGGCGAGCTAGCGCTGGACGGCAGAATCAAGCCAATCAAGGGCGCTTTGCCCAGTGCGCTGCTGGCGCGCGCGCGCCAGATGGAGGGAATCGTGCTCCCGCGCGAGAACGCGGCAGAAGCCTCCGTGATCGGCGAAGGCGTCGCTGTGATCGGCGTCGAGACCCTGCAGGAGGCGGTCGAGTTCTTCGAGGAGTTGCGCGCTCCCGCGCCCGCCAACGCCGATTTGAACGATCTCTTCGAGGCCGCCAGTCGCTACGATCTCGATTTCAGCGAGGTCAAGGGCCAGGAGCAGTCCAAGCGCGCGTTGGAAGTCGCCGCCGCCGGTGGCCATAACGTGTTGATGATCGGGCCGCCTGGCTCGGGCAAGACGATGCTGGCGAAGCGCCTTCCGACGATCCTGCCCGCGATGACCTTCGAGGAAGCGATCGAGGCCACCAAAGTGCATAGTGTCGCCGGCATCCTCGACGGCCGTGCACTGATCGCGACGCGGCCATTTCGTTCGCCTCATCATACGATTTCCGACGCCGGGCTGGTCGGCGGGGGGCCGATTCCGCGTCCGGGCGAGGTCAGTCTCGCCCATAATGGCGTTTTATTTCTGGACGAACTCCCTGAATTCCGCAAAAACGTCCTCGAAGTCCTGCGCCAACCGCTCGAGGACAACCGCATCACGATTGCGCGCGTGCTGGGCACTGTGACCTTCCCGGCCAGCGTGATGCTGGTCGCCGCGATGAACCCTTGTCCGTGCGGTTTCTTCACCGATACCCAGCACGAGTGCAGTTGCTCGCCGATCGTGATCCAGCGCTACCGCTCGCGTATCTCCGGGCCGCTGCTCGATCGCATCGACATTCATATCGAGGTGCCGGCGGTGAAATATCGCGAGCTGACTGATCGTGCCTCGGGCGAGAGTTCGCTCGCGATTCGTGAGCGGGTGAATCGCGCACGCGATCTCCAGCTCGAGCGCTTTCGCGGTCTCTCGACCTATTGCAACGCGCAGATGGGCGCGCGCCAGTTGCACGCCTGTTGCCAGGTCGAGAGCGGCGGCGAACGGCTGCTCGAACTCGCGATCAATCGCCTCGGCCTGAGCGCGCGCGCCTATACGCGAATCCTCAAGGTCGCGCGCACGATCGCCGACCTCGACGCGGGCGGACCGATCCAGGCCCATCACTTGAGCGAGGCGATTCAGTATCGATCGCTCGATCGCCTCGCGCTGTAGAGCGGACCGGGGTTGAGGTTTGACAGGCAGCGAGACGCAACTTACGCTTACACCACCGTAGCAAGCTAGCTCCGAAGGCGCTTTGAGCCGCCGGGCCGCGCACGCACATTCATCGATGTTCGACACCTTAAGCGATCGCCTCGAAGGGGTTTTCAAGAAACTCCGCGGCCAGGGCCGTGTCACCGAGCGCAATATCGAAGAGGCGCTGGGCGAGGTGCGGCGCGCGCTGCTCGAGGCGGACGTCAATATCAAAGTCGTTCGCGATTTCGTCGATCACGTCAAAAAGAAGGCGCTCGGCCAGGAGGTGCTGCGCTCGCTCAGCCCCGAGCAGCATCTGATCCGCTTCGTCGCCAACGAACTGCGCGAGGTGATGGGCGGGAATGCGCGGGAACTCGACCTCAAGGTCAAGCCGCCGGTCAAGATCATGCTCGTCGGCCTGCAAGGTTCGGGCAAGACGACTTCGCTGGCGAAGCTCGCGCGCTTTCTGAAAAGCGAACGCAAACGCCATCCCCTGATGGTCTCGACGGACGTCTACCGCCCGGCGGCGATGGAGCAGTTGCGGGTGCTCGGTCAGCAGCTTGGAATTCCGGTCGCCGAGAGCCGCGAAGATCAGGATCCGATCGAGATTGTCAGCCGCGCGCTGGTTAAAGCCGATCTCGCCGGGCACGACGCGCTGCTGATCGATACCGCCGGACGCCTGCAGATCGACGAAGAACTGATGGAGGAGCTGGCGCGGCTCAAGGGCACCGCCGAGCCTCATCATACGATCCTGGTCGCGGACGCGATGACCGGCCAGGACGCGGTCAACGTCGCCCAGGGCTTTCACGACCGGCTGAAGATTTCCGGCGTGATTCTGACCAAGCTCGACAGCGACGCGCGCGGCGGCGCGGCGCTCTCGGTGCGGGCGATCACGGGCGCGCCGATCCTCTTCGCCGGTATGGGCGAAAAGCTCGACGCGCTTGAAGTCTTTCATCCGGACCGCCTGGCCTCGCGCATCCTGGGCATGGGCGACATGCTGAGCCTGATCGAAAAGGCCCAGCAAAATTATGATCAGGGCAAGGCCAAAGAACTCGAGCGCAAGCTCAAGAAAAACGAATTCACCATCGAAGATTTTGGCGAGCAGCTCAAGACGATCAAGAAGATGGGCTCGATCGGGGATTTGATCGGCATGATCCCGGGGCTCAAGAAGCTCGCGGGCGCCGCGGACACCGACGAGGCCCGGCGCGAGATGCATCGGATCCAGGCGATCATCGACTCGATGACCTTTCAGGAGCGTCGCAACCATCTGCTGCTCAACGGCCGCCGGCGCGCGCGGATCGCGGGTGGCAGCGGGACGTCGGTGCAGGAGGTCAATCGCTTTCTGAAGCAATTCGACCAGATGCGCAAAGTCATGAAGAAAGTAACCAAGATGGGCGCCGGCGGCGCGATGATGCGCGGACTTGGGTTTGGGCGCTAGAAGCGGTAAATTTACAGCGAGGTAACGCATGGGACTGGTGATTCGGCTGCGGCGTCACGGCGCGCGCAAAAAGCCCTTTTTCCGGATCGTCGTGGCGGATTCGCGCTCACCGCGCGACGGGCGCTTCGTCGATCAGATTGGCACCTACGATCCGGCCACCGCGCCGGCCAAGGTTTCGTTGAAGCCCGGGGAGGCCGAACGCTGGCTCAAGGCGGGAGCGCGGCCCTCCGACACTGTGCGCAAGCTGATTAAGCTGGCGGGGGGTGCCGTCCAAGCCACCTGATCCGCCTTCCAGGAGCCAGCCATGAAGGAGCTAGTCGAGTTTCTGGCGCAGCAACTGGTGAACAACCCGGACGCGGTCGATGTGAAGGAAACCCAGGGCGATACCGCGTCGATCCTCGAATTACGCGTGGCTAAGGAAGATCTCGGGCGTGTGATCGGCAAGCAGGGCCGCACCGCCAAGTCGATTCGCACGATTCTCAACGCGGTCGCCTCGCGAACGAATCGCAAGGTCGTTCTGGAAATTATTGAAGAGAAATAGGTCCCGGTGGCGGCGCCCCAAGCGGCTGCAATCGACGCGCACTCGGTAGCTTATGTTCGCATCGGCCGGATCGGCAGGCGGCACGGTGTGCATGGCGCCGTCGTGGCGACGCTCGATCATCCCGAATCAAGCACCCTCGAAACGGTTCGGCGGGTCGTGCTTGAAGACGGCGCGGGCCGCCGCGAGTACCCGATCCGGCGGGCGCGCCGGCTCGGTCGGCGCGGAGTCAAGCTGGAGCTCGAAGGGGTCGAGTCTCCCGAAGGCGCGGAGGAGTTGCGGGGCCGGGCGATTCTGGTCGCCGAGCGGGATCTGCCGGCGGTCGGGCCAAATGAATTCTACGACTTCCGCGCGATCGGATGCGAAGTCGTTACGACTCAGGGCCGCCGGCTGGGGACAGTGCGAGAGATCTTTGCGACGCGAGCCCATGACGTCATGATCGTGCGCGCAGGCGCGACCGAAGTGCTGATTCCGATCATCGCCGAGGTTGTCAAGAATCTGGATTTTGCCGCGCGCCGAATAACGATCACGGCGCCGCCCGGTTTGCTCGACTGATTCATCCGACCCAACACTCACCCATGCAGTTTCACGCAATCACGCTATTTCCCGAGATGTTCACCGCACTCGACTCGGGCCTGATCGGCCGGGCGCACCGGCAGGGGCTGGTTTCGATCGAGGCCCATGATCTGCGCACCCATGGCCTGGGCAACTACCGGCAGGTGGACGACACCCCCTACGGCGGCGGCTGCGGGATGGTGATGCGGCCCGAGCCGATCGCCGCCGCGATCGAGGCGGTGGACAAGCTCGCGCCGGGCCTGACACGCATCCTGATGACGCCGCAGGGCGAGGTGCTCGACCAGCCGCTGGTGCGCGAGCTGGCGGCGATCCGTCCGGGGCTGATGTTAATTGCCGGGCGCTACGAGGGTTTCGACGAACGGGTGAGGACCCTGGTCGATCGCGAGATTTCGATCGGCGACTACGTGCTGAGCGGCGGCGAGCTCGCCGCGATGGCCGTGATCGAGGCGGTCGCGCGGCTGCTGCCGGGAGTGCTCGGGAACGCCGAGTCGCTGCGCGAGGAATCGTTCGGTGGCGCGGTCGCGCTCGAATATCCGCAATACACCCGCCCGGAAGAGTTTCGCGGGATGCGCGTGCCTGAGATCCTGCTCAGCGGCGACCACGGCAAGATTAAGCAATGGCGCGAGGCGGAGTCGCGCAAGCGCACGGCGCGCCGGCGCCCGGATTTGGCTGGGGGACGACGCGATCGCTGACGTGGCGGACCTCTTCGTCGCGCTGCTGCATCATCCGGTGGTCGATCGCAACGGACGGGTCGTCACGTCCGCGATCACCAGTCTCGACCTTCACGATATCGCGAGGTCAGCGCGCACCTACGGCGTGCGCGGCTTTTACGTAGCTCACCCGATCGCTGAACAACGCGATTTCGCGCTGCAGGTGCTCGATCATTGGCGGCTCGGCCACGGCCGGCGCTATGATTCGCGCCGCCGCGAGGCGCTCGATCTGGTTGAGGTGGTCGCCGGCCTCGATGATGCGATCGCAGCCGCCGAACGAATCGCCGGAGCGCGGCCATTGCTGGTTTACACCTCGGCGCGGGCCGAAAACGGGATCAGTTTCGCGGAACTCCGCCGGCGCCGCGAAACCGCCGGCGCGCCGCCGCTGATGTTGATGCTCGGAACCGGCTTCGGGCTCGCGCCGCCGATGCTCGAGGTTGCGGACCTGGTGCTCGAGCCGATTAACGGGCCGGGCGCGTACAACCATCTTTCGGTGCGCGCCGCCGCCAGCATCATGCTCGATCGTCTGTGCGGAAGCTGATGCGTGGAACCGCGCCCGCCGCTATTCTCGCGATTCGACGCGTCGGCTAAGCTGGCGCCGGAACAATTAGTGGAGGGGATGGTCCGACCCGCGAAGCCATGAGACTGTTTTCGGACTTCATGATCTTTTTCGGGGCGATCCTGCTGACCCTCGGCACTGATCTGGTCGTGGAAACCGCGGGACAGAACCTTGCGAGCGTTGGCGGCCTGCTCGGCGTACTGGTCTCGCTGATCGGCGTATCGCTGTTGACGGCCGGACTGCTCAGCCATGCGCGGCTGTCGCGCGAAGGTAGTGACGAGGAAGCGGCGGCGCGCGCGATGAAGGGCAACGGTCGGCGCTGATCACCTGTCCGTGGGGACGCGCAATTGCTTGCCGAAGAGCGAGAAGGCTTGCAAAAAATCCGCCGGGTGCGCGGCTGGTTGGTGCTTCTGCTCGCGGCCTATCTGCCACTGCTCCTACTCGCGACGCGAGCGGCGCGGCCGCTTCCGCCGATTGTGGCGCTCACGCTTCTATGGGCGATCGCGGTCGTTCGATGCGTAACGCGAATCGCCTTCAGGCATTGCCCGCGATGCGGCAGGTATTTTCATTCAGCCGGCGACGCTCCTTCCTTCCGCAGGCTGCTGACGCCTTCATGCATGCACTGCGGTCTCGCCGTCCACGCCGACCGGGTGATTTACCCGAGCATGGAATGAAGCCTCCGCCAGAAATCCTCGCACAAACCTGCTTGACGCGACATTTTTCGGGCGCGAACATGACCAATCAGTCGCGCAGAGTCTTTGGCTCAGTAGTTGACTCGATTTTCCGGAGCTCCGTGAATGGCATCTTTGAGAATATCAACGGGTGCGAGGATTCCTTGAGAGGGCGGTTTCGAAGTTCGGATGGAGAGCATTTGGCAAAGTAGCTTTTTCAGCGCACGCCGGGCGCTTGTAAGCGTGCTGCCGGTCGTCCTGCTGTACCCCTGGCTCACAGGATTTGACCTCATGGCGCATAGCGCGCCAGCCGTCACACCTGCCAAGCAACCCCAGTCTGGCGACCCGGCGGTCTCGGAATCCGGTGTTTACGGATTCTCTGGCACCATCGGCCGAATGGGGGTGGTTGGAGAATGCATCTGGATCTATGACGCCGAGAACAAGAAGCAAGTAGCCACCGCGCAATGCACCGGTAAGAACCCCGGGAACTTTCGCCTGGGACTTCCGCCAGGACATTATGTATTAAGAGGCCCTGGAGGCAGTCAAACCGTCGTGGTTAAGGACCACACTTGGACACACTTGGAATCAACCATGCCGATGCCAGGCGGCATGGGAGGTTGACGCGCATTACTATAACGGCGGCGCGACACTGACTCCAATTACGCGCGTCTTCCGCAGCCTGCTCGCGCGTTCGTGCATGCACTGCGGCCTCGCCGTCCACGCCGATCAGGTGATTTACCCGAGCATGGAATGACGCGCGGTCCGCGATCCCTCGAGCCAGCCTGCTTGACGCGATTCACTTCGGGGGCAAACAGGAGGATTGAGTCGCGCTGCGCCGTAGGTTAAATTGATTGGCTCGATTCTCGGGGGCCGGATTCCATGAACAGCATTATCGAGAAGATTGAGCAGCGCGCTTTGCGTAAGGATCTCCCCGCGTTTCGGGTGGGCGATACCCTGCGGTTGCAGGTCAAGGTGGTCGAGGGCGAAAAAGAGCGACTCCAGCTCTTCGAAGGCATCGTCATCAAGATGAACCGCGGCGGCAACCGCGCCGCCTTCACGGTGCGCAAAATCTCGTATGGCATCGGGGTCGAGCGCATCTTCCCGCTGCACTCTCCGCGGATCGAAAAGATTCAGGTGCTGAGCCGCGGCAAAGTCCGGCGGGCGCGACTCTACTATCTGCGCGGACTTTCAGGTAAGGCCGCGCGGGTTGAGACGTTGAGCTGACAACCGCTTTTATCGCGCGTCGGCCGTCGCGCGGATGCGGATGTCGCCCTCGAGTTGTGCGCCTTCACACACGGTCAGGGTTTCACTCTCGATATTCCCGTTGACGCGAGCGCGCGGTCCCAGCACCGCGGATTTCGCCCCGACGACGTCGCCGGTCAGCGCACCAAGAATCAGGACGCGCGGAGTCCGTACCTTGCCCTCGACCGAGGCCTGCTCTGAAATCACTACCAGCTCGCTCGAGCTGACCTCGCCGTGAAAACGACCCTCGATACGGACCGGTTCCTGGAAGACCAGCCGTCCCGAGACATTGATGCCGCGACCGACCGCGATCCGCGTGCGTTCCTCGATCCAGGCGTCAGCCGGCGTGTGCGGGGGCATAGGCGTCGGCAGGCGGAAGCTCTCCGCGGATGAAGCCGCGGTGGCGGTACGCTCCGCGATTGCTTCTTTGTGAGTGGTAAACGCCATCGACTTGATCAGGCGGCTAGGGCGCCGGAAAAACATGGCACGCGACCGCGTGACCGCCATGGCCGGCGATCAGCGGTGGTTCGGTCCCCCTGCAGATATCTTTCGCATAGGCGCATCGCGGATGGAAGCTGCAGCCGGAGGGTGGGTTCAACGGACTCGGCGCCTCGCCGGGCAGCTTGATGCGCTCGGCGCGCTCGCTTGCGTCAATCATCGGAATCGACGAGAGCAGCGCCCGCGTGTAGGGATGACGCGGGTTGAGGTAGAGCTCCCCGCGCTCGGCTACTTCGACCAGCTTGCCCAGGTACATGATCGCGACCCGCTGACTGATGTGCTCGACCACGCGCAGGTCGTGCGCGATGAACAGATAGGTCAGGCGCAGGCGCTCCTGAAGATCCTGAAGCAGGTTGATGATCTGGGCTTGAATCGAAACGTCGAGCGCCGAGACCGGCTCGTCCAGCACCAGAAAGCGCGGTCCGACCGCGAGCGCGCGCGCGATGCCGATACGCTGGCGCTGGCCGCCGGAAATCTCGTGCGGATAGCGCTCGAGCGCGTCGGCGCCGATCCCGACCAGGTCGAGGAGCTCGCGGATGCGCTCCTCCCTCGCCCGGCCGTGCGCGAGCCGATGGATGTCGAGCCCTTCGCCGACGATCGCGCGCACGCGCATCCGCGGATTCAGCGAGGCGTAGGGATCCTGAAAGACAATCTGCATCTCGCGCCGCAGTTGGCGGAGTTCGGTGCGCGTCAGGGTCGCGAGGTCGCGGCCGTCGAACACTACGTGGCCCGCGGTCGGTTCGAGCAGGCGCAGGATTAACCGCCCCAGTGTCGATTTTCCGGAGCCTGATTCGCCCACCAGCCCGAGCGTTTCGCCCGCGGGAATTTCGAGGTCAACGCCGTCCACCGCCTTGACCGTGAGCCGTTTACCCAGCAGACCGTCGCTGCCGGCGGGGAACTCCTTGCGCACCCCCAGGCATCGCACGAGGCTTTCCCGCGCCGTCGCGGCCGGCGCCAGCATCGCCGCGGACGCGCCGGCGTCAGACTCGGATACAGGCGGCATAGTGGTCGGGGGCCTTGCGCTCGAGCGGCGGATCAGCGCGGGCGCAGTCCGCGATCGCGATCGGGCAGCGCGGATGAAACCGGCATCCGCTCGGCGGCGCGGCGGCGCTCGGAATTGATCCCGCGATCGCGGTGAGGCGGCGCGAATGGCGCCCGTCGATTCCCGGAATCGAGGCCAACAGCCCGCGCGTGTAAGGGTTGAGCGGATTGGCGAACAACTCCGCGGTCGCGGCGCGTTCCATCACGCGCGCCGCGTACAGAATCGTGACCTCGTCGGCATACTGCGCGACGATCCCGAGGTCATGGGTCACCAGGATCACCGCGAGGCCCAGGCGCTGTTGCAGCTCGCGGATCAAATCGAGAATCTGCGCCTGAATCGTTACGTCGAGCGCGGTCGTCGGCTCGTCCGCGATCAACAGTCGGGGTTGGCACGCCAGCGCCATCGCGATCATCACCCGCTGGCGCATCCCGCCGGAGAGCTGATGCGGGTAATCGTTGACCCGCCGCCCCGGGTCTGCGATGCCGACGGTGCGCAGCGCCTCAATTGTACGTTCGCGAGTCTCGCGCCGGCTGGTGCGCTGATGAAGCCGGACGGCCTCGCCAATCTGACTGCCGATTGTAAAGACCGGATTCAGCGAGGTCATCGGCTCCTGAAAGATCATCGCGATGCGCGCCCCGCGTATCGCCCGCATCGCGGCCTCATCGAGCTTGAGCAGGTCGGCGCCATCGAACAGAATCGAACCGCCGGTGATGCGCGCGCCTTCGGGCAGGAGCCGCATGATCGAGAGCACGCTGATGGTCTTGCCCGAACCCGACTCGCCGACGATTCCGGTCAGCCGGCCCGGCGCTGCGGAAAAGCTCACGCCATCGACGACCCGCACCTCGCCGTTGGGCGTAAAGAACGCGGTGCTCAGATCTTTAACTTCGAGCAGAGGCTGCACGCGCGATTAACTTACACCCGCCGTGCATCGCGCCGAAACTGATCTGCGACGGGTGGACTACGACGCGGCGATCGCGCAATATCGCGAGGAACTGCGGCCGCGGCTGATTCGGAGCGGCCCGCGGATCGCCAAAGAGTCCACCGGAGGGTTCATGAGTTCGCGAGATAGAGAGCGGCTCTGCCGATACCTGGGCGTAGTGACGTTAGTCGCGGTCGCGACCGCCACGAGCGGTTGTTTCGAGAGCTTCGTCCATAAAGTCCGCGAACATCAGGATTGCGTCGGCCAGGCACAAATCGCGCAAGCCAAGGCGGATTTCTGCATGACTGACAGCAACGGCCATCGCCGCGATTTCAACGCCTGCCTCTCCGCGCAGAGTGTGCCCGATTTCAAGATCAACCGCCTCGACGCCTGCGTCGAATCGGCCGGGCATTACGGGAGCTACTGATCTCTAGCTCTTTGGATTGGTCTCCAGCGTTGCGTCGCGCACGAGCACGCTGTCGGCGTACAGCTTTTTGATCTGCTCGTCAGGCAGGTTGAGCAATTCGCGCAGCACGCGCTCGTTATCCTCGCCGAGGCGGGCCGTGCGAACCTCGGTGCGATCGGGCCAGGCCGAGAATTTCACCGGCACGCTCGGGATCGCGAGTTTGCCGAGCAGCGGATCCTCGATCCAGCGCACTGTCTTGCGCTCGTTCAGGTGCGGATGATGGACGGCTTCGTTGACCGTGAGAACCGGCGCGCACGGCACTCGCTCCTTATCCAGCACCGCGAGCACTTCGTCGCGGGTCTCGAAACCTTTCATCCAGTCCTCGATGATCACCTTTAACTCGGCGTCGTTGTCGCGGCGGCCGCGCGCGCCCTTGAAGCGCGGATCGTCGGCCAGTGCCGGCATCCCCATCGCGCGGGCGAAAGCGCGCCACTGATGCGGCGTCGGAATCGTCAGCAGAATGAACTGATCGCCCTTGAAGTGGTAAACCCCAGTCGGACCGCCGTCCGGATGCTGCGAGCCGTTACGCGTCTTGCGAAATTTCTCGCCGCGCAGTGCGACCATCGGCGGACTGGCCTCGTGCATGTGGAAGTAGGTATCGGTCAGCGAAGCATCGAGATACTGGCCCTCGCCGGTGCGTTCGCGATGGATTAGCGCGAAGCCCACCGCCATCGCGGCGGAAACGCCAGTCGAGACGTCGCCGATCGCCATCGTCACCAGCGCCGGCGCGCGATCGGCCTCGCCGATCCCGTCGGTAACTCCGGCATAGGCCTGGCCGATATAGTCGTAGCCCGCCTTGTAGGCCAGTGGTCCGGTCTGCCCGGCCATCGAGATCGAGCACATGATGATCCGAGGATTGATCTTCTTCACATCCTCGTAGGCGAAGCCCAGCCGCTTGATCACGCCGGGCGCGAAATTTTCGACGATCACGTCAATCTTCGGCAGCATCGACATGACCAGCGCGCGCGCGCCGGGCTGCTTGAGGTCGATCGCGAAGCTGAGCTTGCTGTGATTATGCTGGAGATAGTAGGTGCTGGTGGTCGAGTCTTTGAACTCGGGGGCGCGCGGCTTGAGGCCGCCGCCGCGCACGCGATCGCCGCCCGGCGCCAGTTCGAGCTTGATTACTTCGGCGCCCATTTCGGCGAGAATTCGCGTGCAGGTCGGCCCCGCGACGAACTGCGTGAAATCCAGTACGCGGTAGCCTTCCAGCATCCGTGGCATCGTCGGCATGATCAAACCCTCCGCTTACGGCAAGCGACAGTTGCGAAATCGAACTCCCTCGCAAAGTACAAAATGGCGCAGCGATTGTCCAATCAACCGCGGCGGCGAGCGTAGCGATATCCGCGAATAGTTGACGAAACCGCAGTTCGCGCCGGCTAGAGCTTGAGCCCCGACAGCCAGCGGCGCAGGTCGTCGGCCAACTCGGGCCGTTTCAGCCCGAAACCAATCTGGGCAGTGAGAAAGCCGACCCGATCGCCGAGGTCGTAGCGGACGCCCTCGAGTTCATAGCCGTAGAGCTTGCGCCGTTGCGCGAGCGCCCGCAGTCCGTCGGTGAGCTGGATTTCCCCGCCGGCGCCGGGCTTGACGTGCGCCAGGAGGTCGAAGATTTCCGGAGTGAGAACGTAGCGGCCGATGATCGCGAAATCGCTGGGCGCTTTTTCGATCGGCGGTTTCTCGACCATCCCGGTCAGCTCGTACAGCCGCGGTCCGCACGGCTGCACCGCGACGATCCCGTACTTCGGGATCTCGGCGCGCGGCACCCGCATCAGTGCGACCGCCGGCGCGTCAGCCGCTTCGGCGGCGTCGAGCAACTGGCGCAGGCCGGGCCGCGCAGAGTCAAAGATGTCGTCGGGCAGGATCACGGCGAAAGGCTCATTACCGACCGCGTCACGCGCCTGCAAAACCGCGTGGCCAAGACCGCGCGGCGCGTCCTGCCAGGCAGTAGTGAAATGCGCCAGCCGGTTCATCTGGCGGACGCTTTCGAGCAGCTCGGTTTTGCCGCGCTGTTCAAGGTAACGCTCGAGCGCGGCCGCCGGCTGAAAATGTTCGAGCAGCGCCTCCTTGCCGGGGCCGAGCAGAAGCACAATTTCCTCAATCCCCGAGGCGGCGGCTTCTTCAACGACCATCTGAATCGCGGGCTGGTCGACGACCGGCAGAATTTCCTTGGGAATCACCTTCGACGCCGGCAGCATCCGCGTGCCCAGCCCCGCCGCCACGATTACCGCCTTGCGCACCTGCATAATTTTCAGGATGGCGGGCGCGCCGCGATCAGGCAAGCCAAAGCTTCGGCCGACGGAAGAGCCGGCGTCAACGCGCCGAACCGGCGCGTTCGCGGACTTCCTGCGCGGACTTGCAACTGATGCAGAGTGTGGTCACCGGGCGCGCCTTCAGCCGCGTGAGGCCGATCTCGTCGCCGCATTCCTCGCAGCGGCCGTACGCGCCATTGTCGAGCCGAGCGAAAGCTTCGTCGATTTTCGAGAGCAGCTTGCGCTCGCGATCGCGGAAACGCAGAGTCAGGTTGCGATCGGACTCGTGGGTCGCGCGGTCGGCGGGATCCGCGAAAGCCTCCTCGGGCTCCTGGTTCATCGAGCCGAGCGCGCGTTCGGCCTCGCTTATGAGATACCGCTTGCGCGCTTCGAGCAGCCGCCGAAACAGGTTAAGCTCCCTTGCTCTCATCGATTCCAAGCCCAATTAAATTGGCTTTTGATACTAGAACCAGCCGCCTGCTATGTAAATCAATCATGAAGGTGTTAACCCCAACGCAGCTCCAGGGGGCGGCGGAGTCTGCGACGCGCGGCCAAAGAGCAGACTCGCCTGCTCGCTCCGCGCGAAGACGCGCTCCACTAGCCGCTTACCTCGACGCCTTCTCCGGCCTGAGCGGGGACATGATTGTCGGCGCCCTCCTCGACGCCGGCGCGCCGTTCGCCGAGCTCGAGACCGCAATCGCGACCCTCGGGATGGACGGCTATCGGCTCGCCACCCGAGCGAAGTCTGCCAGCGGGATCGTTGCGACGAAGTTCGAGGTCGAGGTTTCGGCGGCACAACCGGAGCGGCATCTAGGCGAAATCGTCGCGATGATTCGGCGCGGCGCGCTCGCGCCGGCCGTTACCCGCAACGCGATCGCGATCTTCGAAGCCCTGGCTGCGGCCGAGGCGCGGGTCCATCGCACGACTCCCGACGAGGTGCACTTCCACGAGGTCGGCGCGGTCGATTCGATCATCGACGTGGTGGGCGCGGCGTGGGGGCTTGAGCAGCTCGGGGTCGGCGTGGTCTTGGTCGGGCCGCTACCGCTGGGCAAGGGCTTTACCCGCTCGCGCCACGGCGTCATCCCGGTGCCGCCGCCGGCGACGGTGGAACTGCTGAGCGGCTTTCCGGTCCGGCTTGGCGACGGTGAAGCCGAGATGGTGACGCCGACCGGCGCCGCGATCGTCAGGGCGCTTGCGCGTCCCGCGCCGGCTACGCTCGATTTCGCGATCAGCCGGGTTGCCTACGGCGCGGGCAGCAAGGATTTTACCGACCGCCCGAATCTGCTCCGTCTCATCCTCGGCGACGAGTCTCTTCACTTCACCGCCGACGACCTGATCGAGATCGCGGCGAACATCGACGACCTCAATCCGCAAATCTACGACCATGTCAGCAGCCTGCTCTTCGCGGCGGGCGCGCGCGACGTGACGATTACGCCGACCATCATGAAAAAGGGCCGGCCAGGTATCACGCTCGCGGTGCTTGCGGAGGCCGCAGCGCGCGATCGAATCGCAGGAATCCTCTTCGCCGAAACTTCGACGATCGGCCTCCGTTATCATCCGGTGAGCCGGTTCAAGCTCGAACGCCGGATAATCGACGTCGAGACGCGCTTCGGCATTATCCACGTGAAGGTCGCGGGAGAGAGCTCGCATCCGATCAATGTTGCGCCCGAGTACGAAGACTGCCGGCAGGCGGCCGAGACCCACGCGGCGCCGCTCAAGCTGGTAATCGAGGAAGCGGCAGCCGCCGCGCGGCGCATGCTATCCTGAGCTGGTGTCCGAGCGTCTGCGCGTCAACGAGATCTTCTACAGTATCCAGGGGGAATCCACCTGGGCTGGCCGTCCGTGCGTTTTTGTGCGGCTGACCGGGTGCAACCTGCGCTGCGTCTGGTGCGATACCCCTTACGCGTTTTATGAAGGACGCCAGATGGCGATCGCGGCGATCGTTGACCAAGTTCGCGGCTACGGCTGCGAGCTCGTCGAGATCACCGGGGGCGAACCGATGCTGCAAAAAGGCATCCACGCGCTGCTCCGCGCTTTGCTCGAAGAAAATCGCACGGTGATGCTCGAGACCTCGGGCGAGCGGGATTTGCGCGGCGTCGACGCGCGCGTCATCAAGATCATGGATCTCAAGTGTCCGGGCAGCGGCGAGGGCGCGCGCAACCGCTGGAGCAATCTCGATTGCCTGACGCCGCATGACGAAGTGAAGTTCGTTGTCGCCGATCGCCGCGATTACGAATGGGCGCGCGACACGATTGCCGAGCGCGCAATCGCGGCGCGCGTGCATGCCGTCCTGATGAGCCCGGTCTTTGGCCAACTCGAGCCCGCGGCGCTCGCGTCGTGGATTCTGGAGGATCGCCTGCCGGTAACGATGCAGCTCCAGATGCACAAGCAGATCTGGGATCCGTCGGCCCGCGGCGTGTAGTTCTCGGTAAGCTTGATCAGAGAGCGTTATCGGCTAGGCTTGCGTTCATCATGACGCCGGCGCCGTTGATCAGCGATATCCTGTCCGATCTGCTGGAAGAGATCGTCTATCTGTTACAGGGCACGGGCGCCGAACCGCTCGAGCAGCAGTTGCGCGCGCTCCGGATCGAATCGATCTGCGATTGCGGCGACGAGAATTGCGCCAGTTTTGCCACCGCCGCCGAAGTCAAGGTCGCCAGAGTCGTCGAACTGCAGCCGCTCGAGGGCCATCTGATCCTCGATCTGAACGACGCCGACGAAATATGCTTTGTCGAGGTCCTCGGCCGTAACGACGTTAAGTATCTACTCGAAGAGCACTACGAGGCGCCCAGGAATTAGTTACTTTGCCGAGTGCGCGAGGGCGCGGCCGAGCAG
>JBOHWF010000011.1:0-2442 GCA_050736455.1 Binataceae bacterium (SeqCode)
GCTCCGGCGAGACCGAGGATTCAACGATCAGCGATCTTGCGGTTGCAACCAATTGCGGCCAGATCAAAACCGGCTCGCTTGCCCGCTCCGACCGGCTTGCAAAGTACAATCAATTGATTAGGATCGAGGAGGAACTTGGGAGCCAGGCCCGCTACGCCGGACGCGGCGCGTTCAAGGCCAGAGCGTAATGTGCCTTATTCAAGACCCGCATTCCAACAACCCGGCTACGTTCGAATAGACAGTCGAGGAGCACTGATATGCTCGCTTTCGATACCCGCCGCGCGGCGTTGACGTTCGCCGCTGCGCTGATTTCCTCAAGCGCGCTGGCGATCGCGGTCCCTGCAACCGCACGCGCCGCGATGCAGGCCGCGGCGCCGACGGTGCACTATTACACGGTCAAGGTCGACGGCATCGACATATTCTACCGCGAGGCAGGCCCCGCGAACGCGCCGGTGGTGCTCCTGCTGCACGGTTTCCCGACCTCTTCACACATGTTCCGCAATCTGATCCCGGCGCTGGCCGATCGCTACCATGTCATCGCGCCGGACTATCCGGGATTTGGCGAGAGCGCGGCGCCGGATCATACAAAGTTCACTTACACCTTCGCTCACTATGCCGACTTGGTGGATGGCTTGCTGGGCCAGCTCGGCGCCAAGCAATACGCGATGTACGTCATGGATTACGGTGCTCCGGTCGGGTACCGGCTCGCGCTCAAGCATCCCGAACGCGTCACCGCGCTCATCGTCCAGAATGGCAACGCCTATGAAGAGGGGCTGAAGGCATTTTGGGATCCGATCAAGGCCTACTGGGCCGACGGCTCGGAGGCTCACCGCGAGGCGCTGTCCGTGCTCGTCCAGCCGGCCACCACCAAATTCCAGTACACTGACGGCGTCAAGGACCTCTCCCGGATCGATCCCGACAATTGGGGCCACGACCAGGCGCTGCTCGATCGTCCTGGGAACAAAGACATCCAACTCGACCTGTTCCACGATTACGGCACCAACGTTCCCCTCTATCCGCAATTCCAGGCCTTTTTCCGCGACCGCAAGCCACCGACGCTGATCGTCTGGGGCAAGAACGACAAGATCTTCCCCGCCGATGGCGCGGGGCCTTACCTCCGCGATCTGCCCGACGCCGAGATGCATTTGCTCGACACTGGACATTTCGCGCTGGAAGACAAGCTCGACGTGATGGCGCCACTCATCCACGACTTCCTCGACCGCAAGGTTGGCCAACGCTGATGCGATTCGGTTCGGGCACTTCGATGCCAGGGTCGTGACGTGAGGAGCAGCACACGATGGACATCCAAAAGAGCGACACAGCGGTCGTGTTCATCGACCCGCAAAACGACGTGCTGAGCGAGAAGGGAGCAAACTGGGGAGCGGTCGGCGCGAGCGTTACCGAGAACGGCACCGTCGAGAACATGGAGCGGATCTTCAAGGCCGCGAAGGCGAACGGCTATGAAGTATTCATCTCACCGCATTACTTCTATCCGACTGACAACGGTTGGAAGATGAATGGACCGCTCGAGGCCGACGAATTCAGGACCCACACCTTTGCCCGAAGCGGGCCGTTGAATCTGACGGGCTTCTCGAACTCGGGAGCGGACTGGCTTGATCGCTTCAAGCCGTATATCGACGATGGAAAGACGATCGTCGTCAGCCCGCACAAGGTGTTCGGGCCGCAGACCAATGATTTGGTCCTGCAACTGCGCAAACGGGGGATCAGCAAGATCATCCTCGGCGGCATGTTGGCGAACATGTGCGTCGAGTCCCATCTGCGTGAGCTCATCGAGCAGGGCTTCAAGGTCGCCGTGGTTAAGGATGCAACCGCCGGGCCGCGGCATCCGGTATGGGGTGACGGCTATCAAGCGGCCATGATCAACTACCAATTTCTCGCGCATGCAGTGTTGACGACCAATGAAGCGGTCGATGGCATGCGTTAAGGAACCCGCTTCGGGACCCGAACCAAGGCGCCCGCCAATAAAGGCAATCTCGGTCGATCTGGGGCTTCCCCGCTTAAGCTCGCTTCCGCCCGGTCTTGACATGCGCCAGAAAAAGCAAAGGCATGGCGAGGCCAAAGGCGGTGTGGACGCCGCTCGCCCATGGCCTCAAGTTTCCGATGCGACGTAATAGAGCCCGAGGGCGGTCGCGATGAGCACCGCGTTGAACGCGAGCATGACGATGCCGGTCGCGCGGTTTTTCTTGGCGCGCCAGGCACGGCCAATATGAAGCGGGAAGAGGGCTCCGAGCAGCATCGAGGTCGGCATCGGGGTGCCGCCAGGCAGCACTGGGATGTTGCTTTGGTGCCGCTCATAAATTGAACGAGGGGCGGGAACCGGGCAATGAACGGAAACGGGCGCCACGCCGCTTTGACGGAGCGCGGACTTGCCTTCTAGGTTCGGCACCGCGCAGATCGCCACGCAACGCCGGTGCGGCCTCC
>JBOHWF010000012.1:0-2671 GCA_050736455.1 Binataceae bacterium (SeqCode)
GTCGATGACAGCGAGGGCGACGGCGCGCGGCTCGATCACGAAATGGCGGCGACCGTCGCCGCCTATCGCGATCCGTGGCACGAAGGCCGGGCGCCTGCCGAGCCAAATCAATTCGGCGACACCCTGCCGACCCCGGATTCTGCAATCGCGGAGGCCATGTCTTAAGACCCGTCGCCGGCGAAAGGAATTAATCACGCATGGATTGCTAACTGTGATGGAAGAATCAGAACGCCAGACCGGCTTGATCGATGTTGGCATGCTCGATCAGATAACGCCGGGACACGGCCGCTGCGTGCTCGCGGGCGGGCGGCAAATCGCCGTCTTTCGCCTGCGCGACGGCCGCCTCTTCGCGCTCGACAACCAGTGCCCGCATCGCGCCGGACCGTTGAGCGAGGGCATCCTCGGCCTCGACCACGCCTCGCAACTCGAAGCCGTCGTCTGCCCCTTTCACTCCTATAAATTCGCGCTGCGCGACGGCCGCGGCCTCGACACTGAATTGCACGTGCACAGCTATGCGGTCGCGGTTCGCGACGGCCGCATCTTCGTGGACGTCGCCTGACCGCCCAGGAACGACGAAAAGGACCAAGGCGAATCGATGGCTTGCCGGTTTTCGCGCTCGCCGTGGCCAGCGGGCGCTCGCACTTTCGCGGGAGAAGCATAGCAGGCGCGCGCAATGGGCACGCGCCGATTTGGACGTGGCCTTTTAGGCTTACTGCGGGCGGTTCATCCGGAAGATCTTGTCGACCACCGTGTACTGATCGGTCGAACCGAGGCGCGCGATCGGCCGATGGCGTGACAAGTCGATGCGCCCGTCGACGATTGCTCCGTCGTCGATATAGATGCTCACCACTTCGCCGATGACGATCTCATAGAGATGCGGGCGGCCGTCGCGGCCGGGCAGGTCCACGCTCTTAAGGTACTTGCACTCGAAGGCGACCGGCGAGCGTTTGACGCGCGGCGGCTTGACCACGCTCGAGGGCGCCATCTCGAGCTTCGCGAGCTCCGGCTCGCTGACTTCCGGACCGACCATCGACGAGGTCAGATTCATCTCCTCGCGCAACTCCCAGATGGCGAGGCTGTGCACAAACTCGCCGGACTTTTCGGCGTTATGCTGCGAGTGTTTGCGGCCGCCGCTGGCGAACATCACAAAAGGCGGATTGCCCGCGACCGCGTTGAAGAAGCTGTAGGGCGCGAGATTGACGATGCCGTTCGGGCTGATAGTCGAGATCCAGCCGATCGGGCGCGGCACCACCAGGGCCGTCAACGGATCATGCGGCAGCCCGCCATTGCCTTTTCGCGGATCATATTGCATCGATAGACTAAACTGCCTTTCGTTGTCGTTCTGACCAGGGTTCAGCCGCAAAGTTACACCCGGCAGGACGCGGCGCAAAGGCGATCGCGCTCGGAGGTCATAAATCATGGCGGGAAAACTCGACGGACGCGTTGCGATTGTTACCGGCGGCGGTTCGGGAATTGGCGCGGCAACCGCGCGGCGCTTCGCGCGCGAGGGCGCGTCGGTGGTCGTCGCCGATTTGAGCGGAACCCGCGCCGACAAGGTTACTGCGGAGATTCTTGCTGCGGGCGGCAAGGCGCGGATGATCAAGATGGACGCGTCGGACCCCGAGGGCGTGCAGGCGACGATCAAGCTCGCCCTCAACGCGTACGGGCGCCTCGACGTGATGTTCAACAACGCCGGTTACGCCGAAGTTGCGACGCTTGAAGAGACCTCGCTCGAGAGCTGGAATCGCGTGCTCGCGGTGACCCTGACCAGCACCTTTCTCGGCATCAAGTACAGCCTTCCGATAATGCGCCGGCAGGGCGGCGGCGCGATTATCAATACCGCGTCGATCTCAGGCACGCGCGGCGACCACGGTCTGGGGTCCTATAATGCCGCGAAGGCCGGCGTCATCAATCTGACGCGCGCCGCGGCGGTAGAGAACGCGCGCTATAAAATCCGCGTCAACTGTGTCTGCCCCGGCGCGATCAACACGCGCGCGCCGCAGTTGCTGGCGGGCGATCGGGCCGACGAGTTCCGCCGCATCCAAGGGGAAGCGGCGCCGCTCGGGCGCATCGGCGAGCCCGAGGAGATCGCGAGTACGGTCCTCTTCCTGGCCTCGGACGAGGCCTCGTTCATCACCGGCGAAGCGATCATCGCCGATGGCGGCTTGACCGCGCAGACCGGCCTCGCGAGCCTCAGCGGGATCCGCCGCTAGGCCAGACCAATCGCGGCTCAGCCCAGTTCGCCCTCTTCGGCGCCGGTGATAATTCGCGGTGGATACATCCGCTCGCGATCATGCTCGACCAGCACGATCCCGCAGTTCGGCGGCAGATGCGAGCCGTGCCACGCGCCGACGATGTCCGCCCACACCGAGAGCATCACCCCGCCGTGGCTGACGATCACAATCTCGCGCCCGGCGTGACGCTCGCGCAGCCCGGCGATCGCGGCCATCACGCGCCGCCGCACGTCCTCGTAGCTCTCGCCGCCGTCAGGCTTCCAGGCCCAGCCGTTGGCCGGATCATAACTCGGATCCGTCCGCACCAACTCACGGAGCGCATCGTAGGACTGCCCTCTAAGGCAGCCGAGGTCGCGTTCGTGAAGGTCGTGGACGACTTCGATGGGCAGTCGCAGTTCTTCGGCGATAATCGCGCTGGTCTGACGCGCGCGGGCGAA
>JBOHWF010000013.1:0-2065 GCA_050736455.1 Binataceae bacterium (SeqCode)
GTCATCTGATGGCGGCGGCGCTGGCGGACGTGAAGGTGCTCGATTTCATGTGGGTGCTGGCCGGCCCCGGGATCACGCGGAGCCTGGCCGATTACGGCGCGACGGTGGTGCGGATCGAGGCGACCTCGCGCACCGATCCGATTCGGACGGTCGGACCGTTCAAGGGCAACGTGGTCGCGGGCGAGACCTCGGCGCTGTGGTGGAACAATAACGCCGGCAAGTACGGGATGACGCTCGACATGAACAAGCCGGGGGCGCGGGCGATTGTCCACGACCTCATCCGCTGGGCCGACGTCGTCTGCGAGTCGTTTTCGCCTAAGGCGATGCGCGCGTGGGGGCTGGACTACGAGGCGATCCGCGCGATCAAGCCGGACATCATCATGATGAGCAGTTGCCTGATGGGGCAGAGCGGGCCGCTGGCGCGCTTTGCCGGCTTCGGCAATCTGGCCGCGGCGCTGAGCGGTTTCTATAACCTGGTGGGCTGGCCGGATCGGACGCCGTCGGGACCGTTCAGCGCCTACACCGACTATATCGCGCCGCGTTTCGGGCTGGCGGCGCTGATGGCCGCGCTGATCTATCGGCGGCGCATGGGCGAGGGCCAATATATCGATCAGGCGCAGGCCGAGTCGGCGCTGCAGTTTCTCGCGGCGCCGCTAATCGATCACGCGGCGAGCGGGCGCGACTACACGCCGGCGGGGAACGACGATCTCTATCATGCGCCGCACGGGGTCTATCCGGCGGCGGGGGAGGATCGCTGGATCGCGATCGCATCGCGAACGGAGGAGCAATGGCGGGCGCTGTGCGCGGTGATGGCGGATCGCGAACTAGCGGCGGACGCGCGCTATGGCGACCTGGCCGCGCGGCGGCGCAATCGCGTGGCGCTCGATGAGGCGCTCGGCGCGTGGACGCGTGAGCATACGGCCGAGTCGCTCGAACGGCGGCTGCAAGCGGCGGGCGTGCCGGCGCATACGGTGCAGAACGCCTTCGACCTGGCGGCCGATCCGCAGCTCGCGCATCGCGGCCATTTCGTCGAGACCCGGCATGCGACGCTCGGCCGCGCGTGGGTCGAGAATTCGCGCTTTCAGCTCGCGCGCACGCCCGCGCAAATCCGCGGCGCGCCGACCCTGGGCGAGCATAATCAAGAGGTCCTCGAGCAGATTCTCGGCTACAGTGAGGAGCGGATCGCGGAGTTGGTGGCGGATGGCGCGCTGGGTTAGGAGCGTCACCGCGCCGGGGAGGCGCGCCCGTGGAGCAACCGCTATGCCGCTACTTCGGGCTTGTCCCGCACCCGGGTTCGCATTCCCGGTACGCGCAATTAGTCTCGCTTTACAGCAAAGAAGCGGGAATAATAGGCGATTAGCCGAAACGAGATAACTCCGTCCCAGCGATGTGCCTCTCTGCCCGAATCAGCGAATTGAAAACATGATCAGCGCGGTTTCCTGGAAACAAGCGGGGTGGCGGCGCGCGCTGTTGAGCGCGTGGCTGGTGCTAATCCTGGCGGGTGTGGCCGGGGCACAGGCGCCGGCGGCGGGCGGCGCCGGCTCGATCACGGCAATCCAGGGCAAGGTCGCGATCCAGCGCGGCGCCAATCAGTTGGCGGCGGTCTATGGGACGCCGGTGCAGGTCGGCGATCGGATCGCGACGTCGCCGGCCAGCCAAGTCACGATCACGCTGGCCGACGGCACGCAGCTCGAGCTCGACCAGTCGAGCACGCTGGTGATTATCGCGAACCGGCTGAACGCGACCGGTCAGCGCGCCGAAACCCGGGTCGATCTGTTCGAAGGACTGGTCCACTCGTTGGTGCGCTTCGCGCCCGGCAACGCCCCGAACTACGAGGTGCATACGCCCAACGCAGTCGCGGCGGCGCGCGGCACCAACTACGACACCGATTACGTCAAGGGCGTGCCGCGCAAGGAACGGCCGGGCTGCCTGGAGTTCACCGATGTCACGGTCTTCGAGGGCTCGGTGGCGGTCACCAACGCCACGGCACCCAACCCGGTGACGGTTGATGTTACGCACGGGCTCAAGACCTCGGTGGCGTGCCTGTTGGCGCCGAGTACCGCGG
>JBOHWF010000014.1:0-6015 GCA_050736455.1 Binataceae bacterium (SeqCode)
ACATAGAGGTAGCCATTCTCGATAATCTCGGGGAACAGGCGGAAGAAGAAGGTCAACAGCAGCGTGCGGATATGCGAGCCGTCGACGGCGGCGTCGGTCATGATCACGACCGTGTGGTAGCGCAGCTTGGCGAGATCCTTGTCGCTGCCAATGCCCATCCCGAGCGCCGTGATCAGCGTGCGGAGTTCAGCCGACGAGAGCACCTTGTCGATGCGCGCCCGTTCGACGTTGAGAATCTTGCCGCGCAGCGGCAGGATCGCCTGCACGCGCCGATCGCGCCCCTGCTTGGCCGAACCGCCGGCCGAATCGCCCTCGACGATATACAGTTCGCTGCGCGCCGGGTCGCGCTCCTGGCAATCGGCGAGCTTGCCGGGCAGCGAGCCTGAATCCAGCGCGCCCTTGCGCCGCACCAGCTCCTTGGCCTTGCGCGCGGCCTCGCGCGCGGTGGCGGCTTCGATCGCGCGGGCGACGATCCGCTTAGCGTCGGCGGGATTCTTCTCGAAGTACTCGCCGAGCTTCTCGTTGACCAGCGCCGCGACCAGCCCCTCGACTTCAGAATTGCCGAGCTTGGTCTTGGTTTGACCCTCGAACTGCGGCTCGGGCAGCTTGACGCTGACGATCGCGACCAGCCCCTCGCGGGTGTCGTCGCCCTCGAGGCGCAGCTCCTTGTGCTTGTTGAACAGATTGTTCTTCGCGCCGTAGGCGTTGAGGGTCCGCGTCAGCGCCGACTTGAGCCCCGACAGATGGGTGCCGCCCTCGGTCGTGTGAATATTGTTGGCGTAACTGAAGAGCGTCTCGTGGATCGCGTCGGTCCATTGCAGCGCAACTTCGATATCGTCGCCGTCGCGCAGTCCTTTGCAGAAAATCACGTCGTGGAGCGGGGCGCTGCTCTGCGCGAGCGCTTCGACAAACTCGCGGATCCCGCCCTCGTAATGAAACTCTTCATCCTTGCCGGTGCGCTCGTCCTTGAGGCGGATTTTCAGCCCGGCGTTGAGGTAAGCCATCTCGCGCAGGTAGCGCGCGACGGTTTCGTAATTGAATTTCACCTCCGGAAAAATTTTGGGATCGGGCGAAAAGGTCGTCTTGGTGCCGGTCAGTTTGGTCGCGCCGCGCTCTTCGACTTTGGTTTGCGGGACCCCGCGTTCATAGCGCTGGAAATAAAGCCTGCCGTTCTTGCGCACCTCGACCTCGAACTCCTCGCTGAGCGCGTTGACCACCGAGGCGCCGACCCCGTGCAGTCCACCGGAGACCTTGTAAACGCCGCGATCGAACTTGCCGCCGGCGTGCAGCACGGTGTGCACGACCTCGAGCGCCGACCGCTTTTCGGTCGAATGCAGATCGACCGGGATACCGCGGCCGTTGTCCTCAACCGCGATGCGATCCTCGCCGAGAATCACCACATTGATCTCGGTGCAGAAGCCGGCCAGCGCCTCGTCAACAGAGTTGTCGACGATCTCAGTCACCAGATGGTGGAGACCGCGCTCGGCGGTGTCGCCGATATACATACCGGGGCGCTTGCGGACCGCTTCGAGCCCTTCCAGCACACGGATCGAATCAGCGCCGTAGCCGTCAGAAACGTCTTTGTTCGGCATAGAAAATGAGGAAGGAAAAAGCCCTCTCGCCCCCCAAATGGATGAAGTTTATTCTATGCCTTGAGGTCGAGCGGGTAAAGCGCGCTCGAGCCTGTTACGGAGGCTAAGACAAACGTAATTTTAGATCGGCCGTTCGTCGAGCTAAACTTAGCCATTTTCGGGCAAAATCTGGATTTGCAGACGGCGGTCAAAAGATTCGAGAATCAAGCTGACACTAAATTCACTATAAAACGCTATTTTGGGTGCACTCTGAGGCCGATCGATTGGCACGCACGACCGTCCATTCTCGGCCTCGAAAACCGGCCGAGCGCGCCCGGCCTAGTGCGACTCCAGCCGGAGATGAGCGGCCTTTGCCTGGGCGGCCGCTGTGAGCGTCAACACCGGACAGGGTGCGCTGCGAACAACCTCCTCAGCCACGCTGCCAATGATCAGGTGCGAAAGGCCTCGACGGCCATGAGTCTTGATTACAATCAAGTCTGCATCGACTTCTGCCGCGACCATCACGATCGCTCTGGCAAGCGCGCGCGGCGCGGCGGCCGCGACGTGCAGTTTGTATTTGACCCCGGCCAGATGCTCGCCGGCGATGTCGGCGAGCCGCTTGCGGGCTTCGTCTTCGTCGCGAAGGTTGTCGTTTTCGCTGACCGCCGGTTCACCCAGCGCCGGGTATTTCTCCACCACGTGCAACAAGTGCAGCGTCGCGCCGGAATCGTTCGCGAGCCGCCTGGCATAGCCCAGGGCCAGCAGCGAAGGATCGTCGAACTGGATTGGACTCAGAATCGAGCCGTATGGGTACGCCATGACTATCCTCCCTTAAGCGCGCCTGCCACTCGTTCCGCCTGTTCAGAATTAGTTGGCCTCGTGCAAATACCTGAGAAAATCCGCCGGGCCGATATAACCGACGCGACGTTGACGAATCCGTCCGGACTGGTCAATGAAGACGGTAGTGGGGACGCCCTGCACATTGAACTGTTTCATCAGCGCCTGATTTTGCGCATTCGCCGCAGTGAGATTCGCGCGCAGCAGCACAAAATGAGCGGCGCCCGCCGCCACTGCGTGATCCGTAAACGTCGTCCGCTCCATCTCGCGACACGGAACGCACCAATCCGCGCTGAAATCGATCACCACCGGAGCGTGCCGCGCCTTGGCGCCTTCGAGCATCGCAGCGTCATACGGACGAAAGGCTAACTGCGGTGCGGGCGCATTCGATCGCATGAGCAGATAGATCAGCGCGACCGTCGCCACCACGCCCAGCGCCGATCGCGCGATTACAAACGGCCGCCAGTTGCGGCCTTTCGGCGACACGAAGCCGAGAAAGATCCCGGCGGCGGCGGCGTAGAACGGCAGGAGCCGGGTCATCAGCCGATTCGGCGTCAACGGATCGATGAAGTACAGCGCCAGGCCGACCAGCAGAAAGCCGAACAACTGCTCGACCCAAGCCAGCCACTCGCCCGCGCGCGGCAGTTTGCGAATATTGCCGGCGGCGACCGCGAGGGCGACGTACGGGATTCCCATCCCGATCGCGAGTGTGAAGAACAGTGCGAAGCCAAACAGCACGTTGCCGCTGCGCTCGACCATCAGGAGCAGTCCGAGCACGATCGGGCCTATACATGGGGCGGCCACCACGCCCATCCCGAGACCCATCACCAGCGATCCGATGTAACCCGGGCGCGCGACGCCGACCCGGCGCATCATCCATTGCGGCGGCTGCAGCGAGAAGAGCCCGAAGCTCGATCCCGCGAGCGCCAGCAGCATCGCCGCCAGCGCACCCAGAACGTAAGGATTCTGCAGCGCCGCGCCGAACAAGCCGCCACTCAACGACGCGGCCACGCCGACCGCCGAGAAGGTAAGCGCGATCCCAAGGACATAGAGCAGCGCCAGCCCGATCACGCGATTCGACCGGCCACCTTCGACGCCGAAGTAAGCGACCGTCACGCCGATCAGCGGATAGACGCAGGGCGTCAGGTTCAGCAGAAGCCCGCCGAACAAGACGAGCAGAAAACCGGCGAGATTGCCGTGGCTGGCGAAGAGGCTCGCGACCGAATCGCCCGGGGTAAGGAAACCGCTCACCGTCAACCCCGCGGTCGCCGGCCGGGCTCAGGCGTCGATCGGCGGCTCACCGCCGTTGGACAGCGGCGCATGGTCGACAATCTCGAGCCCGTAGCCGGGCAGATTGGCGAGCCGCGGCGGTTTGTCGGTCAACAGGATCATCTGCCGGACGCCGACGTCGCGCAGGATTTGCGCGCCGATTCCGTAATCGCGGAAATCCGCCTCCGGCGTATTCAGATGCGTGCTCGCGCGGCTCGCTGCGCGCCGCGCGCCGCCATTGATGTCGCCGGCGATCGCCTCCGAGTCGCGTTTGAGGTAGAGGATGACGCCGGCGCCTGCCGCCGCGATCTGCGCCATCGCGGCCTGCAACAGGTTGCGGGTATTGCGCTTGGTGTAGCCGAAAACGTCGCCTGGCAGATACTCGCGATGGGCGCGCACCAGCACCGGCTTCTCGGGCGTGATCTCGCCCATGGTCAGGACCAGATGCTCGCTTTGATCGACCAGATTGCGATAAACGCAGGCCGTGAAGTCGCCGCATGCGGTGGGCAGGCGGGCGTCGGCGACCCGCTCGATCATCGTCTCGTTGCGCAGGCGGTATTCGATAATGTCGGCGACCGTGACGATTTTGAGGCTGTGGATCCGCGCGAACTCGACCAGGTCGTCGCGCCGCGCCATGGTCCCGTCCTCTTTGAGGATCTCGCAGATCACTCCCGCCGGTTTCAAACCCGCGAGCCGCGCCAGGTCAACCGCGCCCTCGGTCTGGCCGGTACGCACCAGCACGCCGCCATCACGCGCGCGCAGCGGATAGACATAGCCCGGGGTGATGAACTCGGCGCCGGTCGCGTCCTCGCGCACCGCCTGCTGGATCGTGGTCGCGCGATCCTGCGCGGAAATGCCAGAGCCGGCCGCGCGGCGCGCAGTAATCGGTACGGTAAACGCCGTGCCCAGCGGCGCTTGATTGTCGCCCACCATCATGTTGAGGCCGAGCTGCGCGACGCGGTCGGTTGAGAGCGGCATGCAGATCAAGCCGCGCGCGTACTTGGCCATGAAGTTGATCGCCTCGGCGGTCGCTTTTTCCGCGGCCATGCAGATGTCGCCCTCGTTCTCCCGATCCTCGTCGTCCATCAGGATAAACATGCGGCCGCGGCGGGTTTCTTCGAGCGCCTCCTCGATTGTGATGAAGGGGGCGGTCGGGACGTGCTCACGCGGAGAAATTTCACCGAACATATGCTCGCTGCTGCAGCCCGCGAGCGACGCTTCATCAGCCACGCTCTCAAGGCCCGCACTCCTCAAATTATCAATCGATTGTAGCCCAGTCCCGGCCTGGGCGTGAACCCCTGCGCCGCACAGTAGCGACCCCGAAAACGCGGATTCAATCCTTTGCGCCCGGCCAGAACGCTGCGCCACCAAGACCCTCAAGCGCAAGTCCGTAGCCGAGATTCTCGAGCATCAGCTTTTTCAAATGTTGGGTGAGGGCGACGCGGGCGTAGCGCGTCGTCAGCGACGGCCGTGCGACGATTTGACGGGCCAGTTCCCAGGCGCGCGATAAAAGCTCCGCCTGTGTCACTACCTCGCTGACCACGCCCAGGCGCAGCGCCTCGTGCGCGGCAATCTTCTGCCCGGTCAGCAGGAAATACCGCCCGCGGTTGGGACCCAGAATCAGCGGCCAGACGATATGCACGCCGTCGCCGGGCACGATGCCGTTGGGGAAGTGCGGGGCGTCCTGAAAGACCGCGTTCTCCGATGCGATCACGACGTCGCACATCACCGCCAGCTCGGCATGAATCAGCGCCGGCCCGTTGACCGCGGCGATCATCGGCGTCTCGATATTCAGCAGGTTGGTCAGAAGATATTTCGCGTCCGAATAAATGTGATCCCAGGTCGTCGAGGGAATCCCTGCAGGCCGCGCCGCGGGCTTCTCCACGCCCACCTGCAGTCCTGCCGGACCGCCGCCCGTGTCCATCTCGGCGCAGAAGGCGCTGCCTGAGCCGGTCAAGATCACGCAGCGGTTCTCGTGATCCCGCGCGATGTCGTAAAAGGCGTACGACAATTCTTCGTGGACCTCCGCGCTCCACTTAAGCTCTTGGCCACCTGTATGGAACGTTACCTGCAAAACGCCCTCGCGTCGTTCCATCGCGACATGCGCATAACGCCGCGCGTAGTCCTCGAGTTTGATCATGGCCATATGCTCATCTCCTGCCGCCGGCGGTCGAATCAATTTCGCACTCGCTAGTAGTCGCGCGAAGCGTGACTCGACCGCAAGCGTCTGCGCTCGGCAATTTACGCTCGCGGCGGCGCAGCCTCTGCGCTAAAGTCGGTGAGTCGTCCGCATGTCTGATAAGTTCCCTCGGCCCGCCGACACCGCGTTGCCCAATGC
>JBOHWF010000015.1:0-5745 GCA_050736455.1 Binataceae bacterium (SeqCode)
ACTTTGCTGAGAGGTATATAAAAAAATAAACACGTCGACACGGTAATTGGATCCTTGATGGATCACCTTATGGACTTTCTCTGCGCGGGTGAAAATGCCGGCGGCGCGATCGCGCACGACTGCGTCGTCCTCCCAGCTCCCCTCCCAGAGCTTGTACATCACCTCCATATACTCGTCCGCTACTTCGTAGCGGGTGTCGTGGGCGGCCTGACGGTCGAGGCCGACACCCCTGGCGGCGCTGTTTAAGTAGCCGGTCACGATATTCCATCCAATGCGGCCGCCGGTGAGGTGATCGAGGGTGGACATGCGCCGGGCGAATGGAAAAGGGGGCTCGAAGGAGAGCGTGCAGGTAACGCCGAAACCCAGATGGCGCGTGGCGTGCGCCATCGGCGGGATGACCAATAACGGATCGTTTACCGGCACCTGCGCTGCGGTTCTGAGGGCGGCGCTGACGTCGCCGCCGTAGACGTCGTACACGCCGAGGACGTCGGCGATAAAGAGGCCGTCGAATTTGCCGCGTTCGAGGATTTCCGCGAGCTCGACCCAGTAGTCGAGGTTGGCATACTGGTCGGCGCGGTCGCGCGGATGGGTCCAGAGGCCCGCCGACTGGTGAACGACGCAATTCATATCGAAGGCATTAAGGCGAATTTCTTTGTTCATGCGCGCTTCAGCCTCGGGCCGTGCCGACGCGGTTAATCGGCTAGGGCGTGATTGCTGAAAGCCCTACCACTCATCGCACGAGGATGCCAGCGACTTTTCCTAGTGTCTCGACAGGGGATAAACTTGGGGGAGATCGCCGTTGATGCGAGGGCAGCAGTGGATCAGCTCGAACGGACCGACCCGGAAGTTTTTCGCCTGATCGAGCAGGAGGAGCGGTATCAGGCGGAATCGGTGCGGCTGATTCCGTCGGAGAACTACGTTTCGGCGGCAGTCCTGGAAGCGACCGGATCCGTCCTCACCAACAAGTATTCCGAGGGCTACGCCGGGCGGCGCTACTACGAGGGGCAGCGCTATATCGATCAGATCGAGAGCCTGGTGATCGAGCGGGCCAAGAAGCTGTTCGGCGCTGAGCACGCCAATGTGCAACCTTATTCCGGGTCGCCGGCGAATCTGGCGATCTACTTCGCCCTGCTCAAGCCCGGCGAGGGGCTGATGGGGCTGGCGCTGCCGCATGGCGGGCATCTGACGCATGGCTGGAACGTCAGTATCACGGGCAATTTCTGGCGGCCGATCCACTACACCGTCGATCGTGAATCGCAACGGATCGACTACGACGCGGTGCGCGAGCTGGCGCGCAAGGAACGGCCGCGGATCATCGTCACGGGGGCGACTGCGTATCCGCGCCAGTTCGATTTTAAGGTTTTCGGCGAGATCGCAAGAGAAGTGGACGCCTATCTGCTAGCGGATATCTCCCATATCGCGGGACTGATCGTGGCGGGCGTCCATCCGGATCCGGCGCCATACGCGGACGTGGTGATGACGACGACGCACAAGACGCTGCGCGGCCCACGCGGCGCGATGATCCTTTGCCGCAACGCCCTGGCCGAAAAGATCGACAAGGCCGTCTTCCCAGGCCTCCAGGGTGGTCCGCACAACCATACGACGGCCGCGATCGGGGTGGCGCTGAAGGAAGCGGCGACGCCGGAGTTCAAGCAGTACGGGCGTCAGATCGTGAGCAACGCCAAGGCGTTGGCCGCGGGACTCCTCGAGGAGGGCTTCAACCTGGTCTCGGGGGGCACCGACAACCATCTGATTCTGGTGGACCTGACCAACAAAAAAGTCATCGGCAAGAAGGCGGCGCAGGCGCTCGATCGCGCCGGCATCAACTGCAACTACAACACGGTGCCGTACGATCCGCGCAAACCCTTTTCGCCGAGCGGGATCCGGCTGGGCACGCCGGCGGTGACCTCGCGCGGGATGAAAGAGCCTGAGATGCGGCAGATCGCGGCGTGGATGGGCGCGGTGATCGCGCAGATCGAGGACGCGGCGGCGCTCGAGCGGATCGCCGGCGAAGTGCGTGAATTCTGCCGGGCTTTTCCCGCGCCCGGGATACTACACTAGTGGAGCGCGGTTGCCGCGCGGAGCGAGCAGGCGAGTCTGCGAGCTGCGTCAAGAATCTTAAAAAATGAAAGCGATCGTAATCGGCGGCGGGATTATCGGTAATAGTGTGGCGTGGCGGCTGGCGCGCGAGGGCGTCGCGGTGACGGTACTCGAACGGGGTCGCGCCGGCCAGGAAGCGTCGTGGGCCGCGGCCGGGATGATCGCGCCGCAGGCGGAGGCGCAGGGTCCGGGGCCGTTTTTTGATCTTTGCGTCAAGGCGCGCGACGTTTTTGCTGCGACGGTCGAGGGGCTGCGGTCCGAGTCGGGGATCGATCCCGAGTATGACGACGCCGGCATCCTCTACGTCGCCTTCGACGCGGCCGAGCAGGCGGAGCTCGAAGAACGGGCGCGCTGGCAAAGCGGCGCAGGCGGCGCGGTCGAGGAACTCTCGGGCGATGAAGCGCGCCGGCTCGAGCCGGGGCTTGCGGCGGAGGTCGTGTACGCGATCCATATGCCGAACGACCGGCGCACGGATAATCGTCAACTGACGCGCGCCTATGCCGCGGCGGCCGTGGCGCGGGGCGCGCAGATCCGCGAGGGCGCCCGCGTCGAAGGGATCATCATCCAGGGTGGACGCGCCACCGGCGTCCGAATTCATGGCGGCGAGGAAGTCGCGGCCGACGTAGTGATTAACGCGGCTGGGGCGTGGGCTGGCGAGATCCGCGGCTTCGAGGACGATCGCGTCGTGATCGCGCCGATTCGCGGGCAAATGCTCTGTTTCGAGGGTCTCCGTGCGCTGGCCGGGCCGGCGGTTTTTTCGATGCATGGTTATATCGTGCCGCGGCGTGACGGCCGCCTGCTCGCCGGTTCGACGATGGAAGATGCGGGCTACGACAAGCGCGTGACGCTCGAGGGGATCGAGAAGATTTCGCGCGGGGCGCGCAAGATGATGCCGGCGCTCGGCGGGATTGCGTTTCGCGAGGCTTGGGCCGGGCTGCGTCCGGCGACACGCGACTGGATGCCGGTGCTGGGGGCGTCGCCGTCGGTCGCGAACGTGTTTTACGCGGCGGGCCACTTTCGCAGCGGCATCCTGCTCTCCGCCCTGACCGGTGAAATTCTTGCCGATCTGATTCACGGCCGCGCGCCCGCAGTGGATCTCAAGCCGTTTTCGCCGGGACGTTTTGCCGCTCCCAACAAGGCGCAGGCGATCGGCCTCGTGCGCGACATGCTCTTCCGCTCGCGAATCGACGCTGCGGCCAGAGTGCTCGGGGTCGAGGTGGCGTACGCTGCGACGCTCGAGCAGGCGAGTGCGCGCTACGCTGAGATCCGGCCGGCGGTAGTCTTCGCCGATCTGTCGGACGCAAACTTTCCCGCCGCCGCGACCGCGTCCGCGATCAAGCGCAATGGCGGAGTCGGCGCGCGGCTGGTGGGCTTCGCCTCGCACGTCGATCTGAAGTCGTTGGCGGCGGCGCGCGACGCCGGCTTCGACCTCACACTGTCGCGCAGCGAATTCACCTCGCGGCTAGCGGAGTTGCTGAGAAGCTAGGGACGTCACTATGGCCGCGCTGCCTACTGAGGATTCTTAACGCAGCTCGCAGACTCGCCTGCTCGCTTCGGCCGCAGACGGCCTCCGCTAGTGTTTCGCTGCTAGCAGAGTTACTGCGCTGGAGTGTTCGTATCCAGACGACGGCGCGTTTGCCTTCGAGTACCGCGCTGATAAGCTTCACCCAGGGGCTCGATTATGTCGGTGAACAAGGCGATTCTGGTCGGCAACCTCGGACGGGATCCGGAGCTTCGCTCGACCCCGAGCGGGCAGACCGTCGCGAATTTCTCGATCGCGACGACGGAAAACTTCAACGATCGCAGCGGCGCCCGGCAGGAGCGCACCGAGTGGCATCGGATCGTCGCCTGGGGCAAGCTGGCGGAGGTCTGCGGCCAATATCTCAAGAAAGGGCGGCAGGTTTACGTCGAAGGGCGAATTACGACGCGCCAGTACGAGGCCAAGGACGGCAGCGGCAAACGCACGAGCACGGAGATTGTGGCGCAGACGATCCAGTTCCTTGGCGGACGGGCGGGCGCGATGGACGACGCGGGCGGCGGCGCGGGTCCGGATATCGGTCCGGCGCCGATGGACGACGAGGACATTCCCTTCTAGCGCGCTTCAGTATTCGGCAATCGCAGCCGCGGGATTTCGCCGGTCGGGCGCTGCTCTCGCGCGGCGGTGAACAAACGTTCGAGCGCTGCGCAAAACTCCTCGAGCTCGAGACCCATCAATTGTGTGGGCTGTGCCTGAAACTTGGCGCGCGCCTTGGCCCACACCGATCGTGCGCCGCGAAGATTTCCGCGCTCGAGATGAAGCAGTGCGACGGCTGTTTGAATCAACGCCTGGAGTAGGATTTTTTCGACGCCTGAGGCGCGCTGCCAGGCAATCTCCCAGACTTCGTGGCAATCGAAGAAGCGGCCTGCGTTGAACAGCGCAGCGCCGCGCTCGAAGTCGGGCAGCCAATCCGGAGTCTCTTCGATCATCGATGGAACTCTATCTCTTCAATCCTTGACGGTTGAAGGAGCGCAGGCCGACAATGAGGCGTATCCAGGAGGCCGCGGATGACATCGGCAAATAAGCTAATCGCGCTCGAGGGTGCGACCATCAGCATGAGCGAAGCCGGGCTGATGATCGGCGGCAGCGACGCGATGATCGATATCCCGATCCCGTCGTTTCTGGTCGAGCACGCCAAGGGCCTGGTGCTGTTCGACACCGGCTGTGCGCCCGAGGTCGCGGTCGACGCCGAGGGTTGGTGGGGAGTCGCGACGAAGTTCCTCAAGAATATCCGCTTCAGCAAGGATCAGGTAGTTGATCAGCAGGTCAAGCTGCACGGCTATAAACCGGTAGACGTAAAATACGTCATCGTGTCGCATCTCCATCTGGATCATTCGGGTGGGCTCAAGCTCTTTCGGAACGCGCAATTTCTGGTGATGAAAGGCGAGCTGCCGTACGCGTACTGGCCGGAAGCCAAGGCCCGCAACGGTTTTATCTTCAACGACCTGGCGCCGACGCGCGGCTTCGCGTGGCGGGAACTCGAAGGCGACACCGACATTTTCGGCGACGGCAGCCTGATGATGCTCAAAACCGCCGGGCACACGCCGGGCGAATGCTCGTTGCAGGTCCGGCTCAAGCACGAGAGCGTGGTGCTGACGGGCGATACGATCCATATCCGGCCGCAGCTCGAGACGCTGGCGGCGATGCATAGCGATTACGATATCGCGGAGGCGAGCGCGTCGATCCGCCGATTGCGTGACATCCGCGACGCGGGCGAGGCGCGGCTCTGGATCAGTCACGCGCCGGAAGACTGGCGCGAATATCCCCGTCAGATGGAATAGCGCGCGCGGGCCGCGGACCCGGCATGCCGTCGTAAATCAGTGCGCGGCCGTCGGAGTGAAAGCGCATCGCGGCGAACCGGCTGACGTGCTCGGATTCGAGCGCCGGCACGCCGCCGATCGTGTCGAGACGGAGCTTCGGCCGCGCCCGCATCAGGGCGCCGAGCGCGGCGCCGAGGTGATCGCCGTCGAGCGCCCGCGGGATAACCAGTGCATGCCCGCTGAGGCCGAGAATGACGCCGTCGCGGGAGACGACGAGGAGATTGCCGGCCTCGCGCGTGACGCCGCATCCGGGGAGCAGGACGCCGTAAGGATTGGCCGGGTCGAGCG
>JBOHWF010000016.1:0-3941 GCA_050736455.1 Binataceae bacterium (SeqCode)
CCTCAGGATCAGACATAGGCCACCCCGGTTCCCCCCCAGGCTCCGGACTTTTTCGAGCGATCGTGCAGCTCGCGCTTTTCCGAGCGTGACTTTTTAACGTAATATACGCTCCGGGGTCAGACAAGGCGCTATTCGCGCGGACCGAAATCCGGCCCGCCAACGTCGCCACCCATTGAGTCAATTGGCTAACTATCATTTCGATAAGCTGTTTACTCCGGAAGAAGCCGGCAGGCTCATCCCCAGGCTTGAATTCCTGATTCGCGACCTGCAGTCGAGCGTGAGCGAGGTGCGCGGCCAGATCGCGGAGGTCGCAGCGGGCGACCCCGAGATTGGCAGCTTGGAGCTGCCCGCGCTCATTGCGCGCTACCCGCAATTGCGCCCCTCCGCGATGCGCATGGCGGAATTGACCAGTGAGATCCAGGCGCTTGGCTGCTTCCTCAAGGACCTCGACCTGGGGCTGGTCGATTTTCCCTGGGAGATCGAAGAAGGTCGGGTGGTGTTTCTGTGCTGGCAGCCCGGCGAGCCGGAGATCGCCGCGTGGCATCCGGTCGAGACCGGCTTTGGCGATCGGCGACCGCTGCGTGGCGCGCCGAAGCAATACCTGCATTAACCGTTTAATCCCCTCGCCCTTGTCGAAGGGAGAGGGCCAGGGTGAGGGTTGGATGCCTGCATGGCGCTGACATTGTTTATTTACCTCCTGTGCCTGGTTTGCTGGCTGGGCGGAATGATCTTTTTCACGATCTTCACTGCGCCCGCAGTGTTCGCGACGCTGCCGACGGTCGACGCCGGCAAGGTCGTTAGCACGATCTTTCCGCGCTACTACCTACTCGGCTACGTCGCCGGCGTGATCGGCGTGATCCTCGCGAGTTACTTCAGCCTCAGCCGCGGGCCGCGGCTCTGGTGGGCGCTGTCCGCGTTGGCGCTGGCGATCGCTTTCGCGCTGACCCTGTATGCGGGTGCGGTGGTGCGTCCGCGGATCGAGACGGTCCGCGCGGTCATCGCCGATCCCCATCCCGACCCGGCGCGCAAGGCCGAGTTCGACCAGCTCCATCGCCTTTCGGTTGCGCTCAACGGCGGCACGATGCTTCTCAATCTCCTCGCGCTGCTGAGCACCGCCGCCGCGCTGACCCCGCGTGTCTAAGGCCGGCTTCCGCGCGGTAGTGCTCGATCTGTTCGACACACTCGTCAAATGGGAGCCCGAGCGGCTGCCGTTGATGGAGCTCGAGGGCCGGCAGATTCGCACCACGATGCCCTGGATTTTTCCCAAGATGATCGAGCTGTTCGGCGCGGCTTTCGCGCGCGATCGTTTCATCCGGGTTTACTCGGCCGTAGTCGAAGAGATCCTCTTCGAGCGCGAGCGTGACGGGGTCGAAATCACCTGCCATGAGCGCTTTTATCGCACGCTGCTTCGTCTGGAGCTGGCGCACAACCGGCGCGCCAGCGACCTCGCCGAGCAACTGACGCGCGTGCACATGTCCGCGGTGCGCAGCGTGACCTGGGCGCCCGCGGCGCGGGTCGCGGCCGTGCGGCGGATCGCATCGCACTACCGCCTCGGCCTGCTCTCGAATTTCGACGACGCCCAGTGCGGGCGTGAAGTCCTCGCCGATACCGGCGTCGCTGACCTCTTCGAGGCGGTGGTGATCTCGGCCGAGGTCGGTTTGCGCAAGCCCGACCCGCGCATCTTCGAGCACCTGCGCGCGATGCTTGGGGTCGCGCCCGGCGACATCCTGTTCGTCGGCGACACGCCGCGCGACGACGTGCTCGGCGCGAGCGCGGCCGGGATGCGCACGGCGTGGATCAGCAAAGGCGCCGCCTCAGTGCCGGAGGGTATCCCGGCGCCCGACTTCATAATTCATGATCTCGCTGAACTTCCGCGCGTTCTGAACCTTTGAGATGGCGCAAAGGGTCATCGCCGTGATCGGCGCCGGCGCCGCGCGTATCGAAACCTGCGAGCTGGCGTTCGCGGTCGGCCGCGCCGTCGCTGAGCGCGGCGCGACCCTGATCTGCGGAGGACGCGGCGGCGTGATGGAGGCGGCGGCGCGCGGCGCACGCGCCGCGGGCGGCCACACGATCGGGATTCTGCCGGGTTACGATCGTCGCGACGCCAACCCGCACATCGAATTCGCGATCGCGACCGGGATGGGGCAGGCGCGCAATGCGATCATTATCGCGAGTGCGGACGCAGTCGTCGCGCTTGAAGGCGAAGGCGGCACGCTCTCGGAAATCGGCCTCGCGCTGAAGCTCGGCCGCCCGCTCGTCGCACTCCGCGCCTGGCCTGAGATCGCCGGGATCGCTCATGCGGACGATCCCGCGAGCGCAGTCGAGTTGGCCTTGGCGCGCGCCGCGTCTTCGCCGCCGCTGAAGTGACCCCGCGCTAGCCCTTCTTGTCCTTGGCGGGGGCGGCTTCCTTGACTGCCGGCTCGGCCGCCTTCGCGTCCGCCGCGGCAACAGGAGCCGCGGCGCCTTCGGCGACGACTTCGCCTTCGACCGCCGCCGCAACCACCGGCGCTTCGGCGACCGTCGGCGGCAGCACGGTCACGACTGGGAAATCAGTATCAAAGATCGGTTTGACGTTGCCGACAAACTTGAGCGCCGAGACATGCATCACGTCATGAATCTTCAGCGCTGTGACGTCAACCTCGATCGTCTCCGGCATCTCGAGCGGCAGGCACTCGACCTCGACCTCGCGCTCGAGCGGCTGCAGGATGCCGCCATCGACGATGCCCGCAGCGCGCCCGACAAAGCGCAGCGCGATCGCCACCCGCAGCGGCTTGCTCAGGTCAACTTCGTAGAGATCGACATGCAGGATGGCGCCGCTGACCGGCGTGCGCTGCAGGTCTTTGATAATCACATGTTTGCCGTCAAGTTCCGCGGTGGCGGACTTGAGCCGAATCAGCCGCTGGCTCCCGGCCGAGTGCACCCGCGTCTTCAAGTCGCCGGCGCCGACCGCGATCGCGGTTGTTGCGCCCTTATTCCCATAAACCACGCCCGGCACCCGCCCTTCGTGACGGATTCGATTGACCAGCCCCTTGGGGCGCACTTCGCGTTTTTCGCAGCTTAACTCGACGGTCTCCATCGTTGCCTCGTCAATTCTCCGACTCAGCCCGCCCGACTGTCTGGGATCTAATTAAACAGCGAGCTGACCGACTCTTCATTATGGATGCGGTGCACGGCTTCCGCTATCAGGCCGCCGACCGAGAGCACTTTCAGATTCGGCAGGGAGGCCTGCGCCTTGGCCGCCAGCGGGATGCTGTTGGTGGTGATCAGTTCAGTGAGCTGACAGCGGTTGAGCCGCTCACAGGCCGGATCCGACAGGATCGGATGGGTCGCGCAGGCCATCACCTCGCCCGCGCCGGCCTCCATGATCACGTTGGCCGCCTCGGTAATCGTGCCGGCCGTATCGATCATGTCGTCAACCAGCAGCGCAGTCGAGTCGCGCACCTCGCCGACCAGCCGCATCTCGGTGATCTCGCTGGCGCGCTGGCGGCGCTTGTCGATAATCGCGAGATCGGCATTGAGCCGCCGCGCGAAGGCGCGGGCACGCTCGACCCCGCCGGCGTCGGGCGAGACCACGGTCACGCGCCGATTATCCAAGCGTTTGCGCAGATACTGCACCAGCACCGGCATCGCATAGAGGTTGTCCACCGGAATGTTGAAAAAGCCCTGGATTTGACCGGCGTGCAGGTCAACCGTCAGGACGCGCTGAGCGCCTGCCGCGGTCACGAGGTCGGCGACCAGCTTGGCGCTGATCGGCACGCGCGGCGCGACCTTGCGATCCTGCCGCGCGTAGCCAAAGTAGGGAATGACCGCGGTGATCCGCTTGGCCGAGGCGCGCCGCAACGCGTCCATCAGCAGCAGCAAATCCATCAAGTTATCGTTGGGGGGAGAGCAGGTTGACTGGATCACGAAGCAGTCGCCGCCGCGCACGTTCTGGCGGACTT
>JBOHWF010000017.1:0-17305 GCA_050736455.1 Binataceae bacterium (SeqCode)
AGCTCGCAGACTCGCCTGCTCGTTCCGCTTCGCTCCACTAGCGCGACTGCGTTCGCGTTGCTCACTACGCTCAGAATGACAAACCGGCCAGTATTATTGAAGTTACTAATGGGACACAACACTAGCGGACATCCGTCAGCGAGAACCCGGTCAGGCCAAACTGTAGTGCGCGGGTTGTCATTCCGAGCGCAGCGAGGAATCCCGGAAACCTCAGCGTTGGCATCGGCTTGAGGCCTGTTGCGGACCGGGCTTCCTCGCTCCGCAGACTCCACGCGTATGGATGAATTCGACGTCGTTTTTCCGCTGAACTTCGGCGCGCCCGCTGAGCTACCGGCGAATCTCGCGATCGCCGATGCGGCGCTGCGGGAGAGTCGGCGGCGGCGGCTTCCGATCTTCTTCGCGCCTAAAGCTATTTTCGACTTCGGCAATTATCCGCATCAGTTATCGAGCGACTTTACCGGCTACATCTCGACCGTAAAGCAGGTCCTGGCGCTGGCCGAAGCGGCCAGGGAACGCGAGTGGATGCGTGTGCTGATTATCGCGGCTCCTCCGCATATCTGGCGTGCGCTGCGCGACGTGCGCGCCCACGGCTTCAGCGCCGGTAACGATGACTCGATCCGCGCTTACCCCCGCGATTTTTGGTACGCGAAAGAATCCACCCATCGGCAGACAACGTCGTGGTGGCGATGGTGGTTCACCTGGGAGCTGCCGGCCCGCGCGGTGATTCTCGCCTGCCGCCGCTGTTACGAGAATCGCGCGCGCCGCTGAATCGTTCAACTCCGGAAGCAGCGCCCTCCTCGATCGAGCTGTTGCTTGATCGATCAGGGGAGGTTGGACGTGAAACAATCGGTGGTTGATCAGGCGAAATTCGCGACCACGGAGCGGCGAAGCTCGCGGGCGGTGAAGCGAAACCCCGCGGTCGCGTTAACTCGGATACGGATAGCCGGCCGCCAGCGCCTTTTGCAGCTCGGTGTCGTAGCCGTAGATGTCGTCGAAGAAGCGCACCTCGCCGTCAGGTTCGACCACGGCAGTACTGTAAAGGATGAGCACGGGAATCGGTTTGTCGAGATTGACCTTTAGGGTCTGATCGCCGTTCATCGTCGCGCGAATCTTGTCCAGCGTCCACTCCGGCTTATCGCGCAAGACCCACGCGGCCAAGCCCGCCGGGTCTTCGACCCGGATGCAGCCGTGGCTGAAGTCGCGCCGCGCCTTTGCGAACAGCTCGGGAGCGGGCGTGCTGTGCAGGTACACGTTGTAATCATTGGGGAAAATAAATTTGACCAGGCCCAGGGCATTTTTGGGTCCGGGCTTTTGCCGGATGTTGAGTGCGCCGGAATTGAGTCCGCGCAGCACCTCGTCGGAGACCCGGCCGTCGGTCACCACGCTGTCGCCGCGGCCAACCACCTCGAAGCCGTGGGTCGCGAGATAATCCGGGTCGCGGCGGATTTTCGGAATCAGCTCGGCGCGCTGAATTGAGGGCGGCACGTTCCAGTAGGGGCGAAAGATGACATAGCGCATCGTGTTGGCGAACACCGGCGTGTGATGACGGTAGGCCTTGCCGACCACGACGCGCATCGAGAGGAAGTAGGCGGGTTGCTTGCGCAGCGTGCGCAGTTGGAACTCAGGGATATTGACGACGATCGGCGGCTGCGGAAATTTGTGCGGAATCCAGCGATAGCGCTCCAGCGCGAACTGCAGCTCCTGAACGCGAGTAGTGAGCGGCGTGTTGATCTGCCTGATGGTGGCGGCGCCCATCACGCCGTCGGGCTGGAGACCGTGGCGCCGCTGGAAGTGCTCGACCGCTTCGACCACGGCGCCGTCATAGACCGCCGGATCGGCCGGGGGTGCGCTGTCGGCGGGGAGATCGCCAAGCTGACGCAGGCGGGCGGCGAGCTGCGCGGTGGCCGGGTAGCTGCCGCCGGGGCGGACGGCCTTCGCCGGCGCCGGCAACGGCGGTCCGTCGCCGGTCGCGGCCATCGCGAGGTAGGTCGCGAGGGCGGTCTTGGCGCGCGCGTAACCCTCGTACGGCGGCTCGACCTTCGCGACCTCCGCGCTGACGTCCGCGGCGTTGAGCAATTGGTTGCGGAGCAGCATCGGCAGGTCGTAGCGCTTGGGTCCCACCAGATCGAACTTGAAGTGCTGCGGGTTGACGCGGCCGATATGCAGGTCCGAGATAAAGCGCATCGCACAGACGGTCAGGGCCAAATCGAAATGGACGAGGTCGCTCTCGGCCGGTGCTGCGACCGCAGGCTTGGTCTTGGCCAGGCGATCATCCCAGCGCGAGGCATCGTAATCTTCAGGATTAAGCCCCTTCTGGGCGGCCTGCTTGAAAAGCGCGATCATCGCGAGCGCCTGCGGGCTCGCCTGACCGTTCGCGCTCCAGCCCGGCGACCAAGCGCCGGCTTGATAGAACTCTCGAGCATAATCGCGATAGTCGGTGAAGTTCGGCCAGCGCAGATCGGGCAGGTTGCCGGAGTTAATCAACGAGCGGAGCTCGTCCTGGGACGCCGGGGCGAACGCAGTGCCGGTAGTTTGTATCGCGACTGGAGACGCGTCGCTGGCCGGCGGCGTTTGACTGGCTGCGGTCCCGATCCATAAGAACGGCACCAGCGCAGCGCAGACGAAGCCGGATCCAAAGACGGGCCAAAGTCGCGCCCACAGCCTGCTCAATATTCCTGCATCAAAAGGGTCGTGGATCATCTCGCGTCCGTTTCCTCGCCGCCCAAGGCTAGGCGGAGAAGACTCGTATCGCAATGGCGGCCGGGATTGGTCAGGGCACGCGATCGCAATCAAAGGACCGGCGGGCCGGGAACAAGCTTGCTGCGAAACGGGAGATTTGTTTTGATCGTAATCCAGGGCCGAGGTGGCGAAACGGCAGACGCAGTGGACTCAAAATCCTCCGAGCGCAAGCTCATGCGGGTTCAAGTCCCGCCCTCGGCACCAATTTTCTCCCCGACAGTGCTGCGATTTCTAGCGCGGATGACTTTGGCTGTCAAGTCCCCCGCGCGGAGATCGTGGCTGACTTTGGCTGAACTTTGGCTGTTCTCTCGGAAACCGCCCAAAACTCTCTTGTGGACAAACTCGAAAGCGCGAGAACTCCGCCTGGTTCAACGACATGTTTGAGGCAGATAAAATTCTTCCAGCACCGACGCCTCAAGGGAATCGTGATGGAACGGATGAAAACGGTTGGTTATTGGGCCGTGATAGCTCTGAACGATGCGGAATCTTTCGCCATCGTCGCAGCATGCGTGGATTTGGCGAATGAGTTGGGGACCGACGTGGATCTTGCTGGTTCGTGGATTCTCGATCGTGCCCGGATGAGAATACCCAACCTATGGATCCCCAATTTCAGGCCGTTCGTCACCCTCGGTATCCTCAATCGCGTAGGCGGCAGCCGCGGCGGTAGACGCGCGTATTACCGGCTGGTCGATGCCAGCGGCAGCCAGCGGGCGCTAGTCGAGCGTGGAGTGCCCCTGGTAGCGCTGGCTTCCGCACGGCCTGCGTAATATCGAATGCCGCGATCCTTCGGTATCAATTCAGATCGAGACGATGAGAAAGATCGCGGATATTTTTGACAACGCGGAAGCCGAAATGGATGCGATGGGGGCCGCCGCATTTGTCTCGCGCCTGTATTCCGCTCCGCGGACTCCAGAATTCACGCGGCTCAAAGAGGACTGGGTTCTAGGTTCGTTCGCGACGCGATTCAACAAACAATACGCTCCTCCTTTAGTCTGGGCCGATCGCAATCCGCCGCGGACGAAAAAAGCCGACTTTTCTGTTTACACGAACGGTCGCCATTTTCTGATCGACATCGAGATCTTGAGCCTCTTTTCTGAGCCCGTTGTGGATAACCCGAAGGGCTACGAAGACTTCAGTCCCTTTCCATGCTGGCGCGATCCCAAAGATCCGGCCGTTATGCACCTGGATATCGATCAACCGCGTAGGAGCCAGCCATACGCAAGGTTGGAACGGCTCGTGGAAACGCACCTTAGAGATCACTATGCGCCATATTGGCTCGTCATCTGGGACAACGAGCACGGGGTTTTTCATCCGAACCTCGATGACCTATCCGGTCGGGTGTTGAATATCCTCCGGGCTCGGGGCAAGCGTCGTCGTCTGCCGACGAGCCTGAAGGAAGTCTGGATTGTAGATGAAACCTTTCCAGATGCCCGCCGAGTGTTTCCGGAGTAAATGGTGTCTGCTCCTCCGTATCGCAAAGCCCAGGCGCGTGGAGCCGTTCTTGGCTTCACGGCGAATGGCTAAGATCATATTTGAGTGAAATGCAAATGATCAGCTGCGAGGCGCTCACATGGCCGAAGACAATCGAGTTACTTAGGCAATAGCGGGACTAGTTACGCGATATCACGAAACCAGAGACCGCGACGGAATCGACGCGGCAACGACCGAATGGATACGTGCCGAGATCAGCGGTGCTCGCTCGCTTCTCGAGGCGTTTTATGACGAGGCCGGACGGGGCCGCATACTTACCGAAGTTCGCAAACGCACAGGCAAGGGTATCCCGCATCGGGACCGCGAATGGACGGGCTGGGACAGCGAAGCCCAACGCGAGCGCTGAGCACGAACCTCAGCCGGCAAGAAGAACCATGGTTTTCAACCAGTCTAACTTTGGCGAGATACTCGACTCCGAACGCGAAATGGTCTTACGAGGGGAAGAACGTTTCGGGGCCTACTATGTCAACGCTGTTCGCTTTAGCGAATTGCTTGCCAGATTCATTATAAGCGCGCGTCCCGACCGGATGATATTCGCGCTGTTTCTGTCACAGGTGCGCAAACATCACACGCTCGCCCTTTTTTCGACAGTCCGCCTGCATCGCATTCAAGCGATGATGGACTTGCGGCAGACTCTTGAAGCCGGAGCCTGTGCGGCGTACGCCATTGCGAATACCGATCCAGCCGACTTCGCAGACAAAGACCAAGACGGCATTCTGAACCCGACTCAAGCCCTAGCCAGGAAGCGGTACAAGTGGCTTGAGCAGAACTTCTCGGAAGGGTCGAATGCCATCAAACGGATCAAAGAAATGATCAACAAATCTACAGCGCATTCCAATATCGCCGATGCACACTTGAACTTTAATTTTGATGCGGTCAACGGGCACTTCGACACACCCTTTTTCGACTTCGAAGACGACTATTTCGTAAAGACTGATCTCTGGCTTATCGCCAATGTAGCCATGGGACTCATGCGACTGCTTTTGCAGGTCAACAGCTCCTTCAATGTGATGGTCTTCGCTGACGAATTCGAAGCGCGAATGAAAGAACTTAGCATCGAGAATGGCCGCCTTCGAGTGGAGATGATGCAGACAGAGCGATATCAGAAAATCAGCACATTGCTTGAGAACCGGGCCGCGCGCCGGTCACAACCCTGAAGTGTTGAAGGCGCCCTAGGTGATGTGGGATCGACAATGCGTCGGCAACTTTTCGAGACCTCCAAGTACCTGAAATCGAACCATCGATCATCGCGTCCAGCGCTTTTTGGCCATACCAACCAGTCCTCAACCTCGGTCTCTTGGGTTCGGACCGCCGGCGAGACCCTGTGAGCAGCCGCACATCTTTCTTGGTTGACGCCAGCATATTGGCCTCGCCGATTGTATCTCTGTTAGCATCCGGCTCCGCCCGCGCGCAGACGACCGTTCACAGCGGCCTGCCTAAAGCCGCCGACGACATGGACGTCATTGATCTCGCCTACAAGCAAGGTGCGATACTGGTCACAACAGATCACGGAATCGTAAACAAGTGTAGGCAGTATCAGGTTCGTTTCGGCGTCTGTCTTTTTGGTCTGCTCGTTCTTCCAGACGGCATCGAGAACCAGCGTCAAATTCTCCAAGATTTGAGGAAAAGAAGGAAACGTCTGCGATTTTCGAAGCTGGATCGGTCTCTAACGTGGTCTATGGTTCGAGATTTCAACTTTCTGATCCGAGCACAGTCGCAAGGCCATCCGCACGTGCTTGAATTGTGTAGTTGCCGGGTCTGGGATGAAAGCTGAACCGTATGGTTTCGTCTCCTGCGCTTAGTGCGACTTCGTGGCTCCACGCCGCAGCGCAGAGCAGCAAGCCCGGTTGTGAGGCGTCGAACCCGCCCGTCTGTTAACACTTCTCATACTTACTAGCGCGCGGAGTGACGCCGATTCACGAGGTGAACATGATCACGAACTCGAGAACCGAACTGCAAGAGCTGGTCGAAAGTCCAAACGAATCACTCGCCGTTGAATACAAAGGCTGGCTCGATTTGATGGACGGCGCGGAAGCGCGCGCGGATCTCGCCCGACACATTGCAGCTCTTGCCAATTATGGCGGCGGACACATCGTGTTCGGATTCACGGACGATATGCAATTCGCAGGAGCAAATCCCTTCCCGAAAGTTTCCTACGACCACGATTTGATCGCCCGGATCGTCAGAAAGTATCTTGAGCCTCCATTCCAGTGCGACGTCCGGATGATCACATCCTCAGCCAACAATACGCATCCAGTGATCATCGTGCCGGGGCATGGCGCGGCCCCGATCTGTGCGAAATCTGGTGGGCCGATCATCGACGGAAAAAATCGAGGCATCACACAGGGCGTCTACTATACCCGAAAGCCGGGCCCGGAAAGCGCGCCCATCCTCACGTCCTTGGAGTGGTCGCCGATCATACGAAGGTGCGCGATGCATGAACGGTCGGCTATTTTGGGCGCGGTCGATGCGGCCTTGCGCGGCGCGAGCACCGCGCTGGTTTCAGACGCAGACGCCCTCAAGCTATGGCACGACGCGGCCCGTCAGGCGTTCCAGAGAGAGATCGTAGACCAAGGCGAACGCGCCGAACTCGCAGAACGGCACTTTCAGTTCACCTATGCAATCCAGCGAAGCGACGGTCAGCAGCTGGATCCGAATCAACTGGCGGCAATACTCCGCGAGGTGAACGGTGAAGTACGCGACCTAGTCCACACTGGGTTAAGCATGTTCTACATTTACACGCGTCCGGAAATCGCTCCAATCTTTGTAACCGACCCTGAGAGCGGGCAAGGAGATCAAGATTTCCTCCAATGTACTCTTGCCCGACGGACCGATGCCGAGATGTGGCGGTTGTCGATCGACGGCAAGGCAACTCTGATTCGCGAGTACTGGGAGGACAACGTCGATGACAATGTGCGACTTGGCTCGACTCCCGGCAGTTGGTTCAGCCCGAACATAACGACGCGCGCTCTCGCTGAGTTCGTCCGCCACGCTCGTGGCCTAACAGAACGTTTTGACGCCCCTGTCGCGGTCTCCTTTCGTTGCGAGTGGCTCGGGCTCGACAAGCGGCAGGTCTTCGATCCCCATGGACGATGGGTTGGCCTCGGTTCAGGGCGGGGCGACAGACGGGTTTCAACAGGCACTTGGCCCGTGGGTGCTCTCAGCAGCGACTGGCCGGAAATAGTGGCCGCCCTTCTTGCGCCCCTGGCGCGCCTGTTTGGTCTCGGAGATACTCTCACGGCCAGATGGGTGTTGGGGCAAGCTGGCACATGGCTGCGGTAAGCCAAGTCAGACCCGCGGTGCCTTTTTTCACGCTTCGATTTCTTTAGGGCGGATGATCTTGAGACCGCTACGCGTCCGGCGTCTTTTGCACGGCATTCGCCGATCACACAGCGGAGTAGTTTTACGGTGCCGAACGCTGCTGGTCAGTCAGCCGCACCAAGTAATGGTCCAGTGCTTCGTGTTCAGTGGCAACTTTTTGGATTCCACGGAACGATACAAGGCCAGGAAGCGCATAGCGTACCAAGCATATTCTTTGTCGGCACCAGGCTGGATTCGAAATACCTCCAGCTTCTCGCTCCATCGAACGAGACTTCGCAAGCTAGATTCGGCATAGCTGTCGTAGATTGGCACCGCGGGGATTGTGAAAGTGAAGGTATTTCGACACAAACGATCGCGGCGACTGACCCCTTCTGGTAATGGGTCGAAGCAACTTAAGTATTCGCCCATGTGCGCCGACGATCGTTCGCAATTTGTCCGGTGTGAGCGGTTCGGATATGGTGGACAGAGTAGTCACCGAATCATCAACGGCGTTGCTATCGGCTAGGAAACGTTCCGCGACTTGTGAGATCAAGCTCCCTTGTCCTCCTTTGCTTTTCACCTGCCTTTCGATGCCGGTCGAATACGTACGGCCAATGATGAATACCTTCGCGAATACTGCGTCGGATGCCGCATGGCCGTGATTCTTCCGGCACAGCTCATAGAGATAGTCGTCTAGGATGCTCCACTCGCTGCATACTCGTTCTGTGATCGACTATAGCCACTTTTAGAAAAGCTGCGCTCCACGTTGGTCGCTCCGCGAAGCCAGCTATGCCCCTAACGGTCGCATCGCACCCATAAATGGAGGAATTTGTAATCCATCGGAGAAGAACATCACTTCCCCACCCTCCCGGACTTCGCGCGCGCTGTAGCCGATCCCATAGACAATATGGCGACAACCGGCGTACATATCGCGGATCGGTTGAACATTATCGTACGAGACAATCCATTTCTGTCGGCGCATCTTCATTGTTACAAGGTCGGCGATTTTCTCATGATCCTCGCGGCAGTAGTAGTCGTAATAGAGAGCTTTACCTTTCGTGTAATACGGCGGATCCAGATAGACTAGTGTGTGCGGGGATAGCGTTCGCACCCTGTTGATAAGAAATGTCTCGGCGTCCTCTCGCGAAAGCCTGATCCTCCTGCGCAACTTCGCAATGGATTCAATCCGATGTATCAATTCCGCTGCGTTGAATCGGGCGTCAATTTTCCAAGGACCTGATTGATCTCGCCCGCCAATAATTCCACCATTCAAGATGCCGGAACGATTCGTTCGATTGAGAAAGAATGTCGCGAACCCGAGAGCAATATCCTCCTCATCGTCTTGATGATTCATGATCCGCTTCTGTTTGTCCCACGCCCGGACCGTCAGTGGAGTGTTCCGGACGAGACGAGTAAGGTCTTCGGTGTGGTCGAGCACAGTCTTCCAGAACGCATACACGGGCCGACTTATGTCATTGATGTGGATATGCGAGACGTACTCCTGAAATAGCAATTCTAGAGCGATCGCTGCGCCACCGGCGTACGGCTCCACGTATTCGCCGTCTGAAAGCCGGTTTAGCTCGATCAGCTTTTTCACGAACGAAGCTAGCTTCCCCTTGCCGCCTGGATACCGAAGCGGCGTGAAATGGATGAGTCGGCGAGCGGGTGCCTGTGTGACAGCAGGAGACCGCTTCACGCCCAAATCCCATCGAAGAAGCGACGCGCATCGTCCAACGCGCCGGTGAGGTCACGGGTCTTGGGCGTCACAAAGCGGTTGTGGAGGTAAGCATGAAGTAAATCGACGTAAAGCGGGCTGTGCTCGACGCTGAGACCTCGTGTCACGCCGGCAAAGTCCTTCCGGTCGAAGCCTTTTACCTTGATCAGGTGCTCCACTACTTCCGCAATCTTCTTCTTAAGTGATTTCTCGACAACTTTGTTGTTTTTGGGATCCTTGTACTTTAGGACAAGAGAGTTCGAATCCATGTAGTAATCCACGGAAAGTTCCAGGAACACCCGCAGCAGCACTGCAATCGCGTTAGGATATTCATCTACCCGAAGTCCCCTCAGCTCCTTGAAGATCGACGCGACCTTGCTGTCGCGCACGCTGAGCTTCCAGCCCCGTGGGATTACGGTCCTGCGCTCGGACGGATCGCGCGGCGTTCCGCGCTGAACACGCGGCGGCTTCGCCTTGAACTCATCGCTCTGAATGTTCTCAACAGCGCGAATCACTCCGACTTTTGACAAATCCGGTCTGCTGGCTGAATCCAAGCTCTCTATATACGCAATCTGCTGGGCGCTGTTCTTGAGTTGACTGACATTCACGGTCTTCTCGGCCAAGTCCAGAACCATTCGCCGAAGTGCTTTCATTAGCTCTTCGGCGGGGAGTCCAGAGCTCAGCTTCCGATTCCTTACCTCCACACCGATACGCTTTCGTACCTCACGGCTTGAGAGCAGACGGTCCAAGGTGGTGATGGGAAAGTTATCAATGAGGCTCTCCTTTTGGTTATCGCTCAAGTTGCCGTGAGCTCTGACAAACTCGAGCGCCTGTAAGGCAGGGTCTGTTCCTCGAAAGCGAGATGCAGCAAGCCCCGACCAAGCAACCACACCCTTGCCCTCGTTTTCGCCGGTATGCCGCAGGAAGAGCCAAGAGGTCCCTTCTTCTCTGCTTGCTACTTCGTAGCAGGCAACTGGCTCGACAGCGCCGCGATCGAAATTCTTCGCCAGTTCCTCGAAGCGCTTTTGCAGTGAAGCTTTCAACTGGAGGCCAGTTAGAACGCTTGGATTGGACAATATCTTCAGAGCCGCTACGCGCCGGTTGCCCTCCAGGGCGACAAACCGGTCTGAACCGTTGTTCTCCCGAACCACGAGGAGCCGATCTATGGGACTCATCCCGTCGCTGGTTATGCTATCCGCAAGCGCAAAGAGCTTCTCTTCCTGGTCATCCAACAGCCTTTGCAGCGTGTCTCGCTGGCTCGATGCGCCAGAGATGCGCGGGTTCTCGGAATCGAGCAGTAGCTGGTCGATTTGAAGTTCAATCGCGCCCATTCTTGTCCTCCCCAAGTACTTGCGGAAGCGAGTACCATCTAGCCGTCTAGAGCGTCAAATCGGGTGCGCAAAAACTTCAACGTCGCATTCTCGTTTTCACGCGCACACGGTTGGACACTCTGCGCATTCGGGTTGGGGCTCGCGCAACACGCGACTCTTCCTCGATCAGCCTATGTAATGACGACGCAAACACAGCCAGAGTTCGTTGCGTCTCAAGCGCGGCCGACGGCGCCAATATTCCGTCGTATCCGGCAGCACGGGCGCGCTCTGCGATATCCTGGCAGCGCGTCAAGTCATCGGCTGTCAAATCCTTCACAGACACGCCAAAGTGCTTGCGCACCCCCTGCTTCGTCAAGTCCAGGACCTTGAGATCCGCGGCTTGAACTTTGCCAATCAATCTTCGTACTTCGAAGGGCGAGATCCCACCTGGCTCGTGATGCCTGAACAGTTCTGCCCACGCTCCGGTCTCAGTCGACGACGCATACCAGACGCCCGGACCACCGGACTGGTGATATCGCCCGAAGGTTACTGCAGGGTCGACCACATCAAGCAGGCGACGGCTTGGGGAGCACTGGTGCCAGAAGCCGCCCGTCAGGATACGCGCGGCAGGCAGTTCGCGTACGACTGGTTCCTCGATGCCAATCGAGCTCTTAGACGTATGCCCCTTCGACGTAAGCCCTCGCCGCATCCCGCACCGCCTTCATCTTGCCCTCCGCCAACACGTCGATAGGCCGCCGTCCGTTCAACAGACGGTTGCGAGCTCTTAGCCATTGTCCGACGCCGCGGTCTGTAAGAGTCTCGCTGAGAATCAGCACGATCTCTCGAAGATCACGTAGCCTTTCATCGTTTCGGGCACGAATTGCAGAAGTCGCCTCCCAATTCCTAACGGACCGAGCCGAGGTGCCCGTTGCTTTCGCAATGGCCGACTGCGTGAGGCCGTAGTCGTCACGCAGTCGACGTACGACCTCCCCAACCTCAACGGCTCTGTCCAAAGTGTTCGCAGCGTTTGTCGATGCCTTCATAGGGTTCGAATCTTCCCCTTTTTCTTCCTATTTTACTTCCACTAAGTCTACCCCTCCCGTTTCCCTATGTCAAAGCCGCCCAAGTCGTCAACGCTTATCCTCGGCGATCGCTTTCGACCGTTTCTTTAGGGGGAGGACTTTGCGGGGGCCATTTGCTTCAGCGGCGTGAAACGCGGCGAGCTTGACGGCGCCCTCTTTCAGCATTGCCTCATCCGCAATGGCATAGCGCCGATAGATGGATTCTGTCCGATGACCGACCATCGCCATCGCGGCTGACCGCGGCACCCCTGCGCGCTCCAGATTGCGGACGGCTGTACGCCGGAAGTCATGCGGGATTCGTCCGGGCACGCCGGCGCCTTTGCAGGCGGCTGCCCAAGTTCCGCGAAAGTCCTTGATTGGGCTTCCGTCACGATGGAACAGCCACGGAATTATCCGACCCGTAGCCTCCTCAAGTTGCCTCGTCTGCTCAATCTGTCGCGTCAGAATTTCGCGAAGATCCGGCGTGAGGGGAAAATTGCGTCCCTCGCCATTCTTGGTCTCGCCCGGCTCCAGTCGGAGCCATCCTGCGTCGAGATTAACGTGGTGCTTCTGCCGTGTGAGAATCTCCGATGCGATCCGCCATCCTGTGATGTACGCAGTCTGAATCACAGGTTTGAGCTCGACAGACAAATTCTCGACGACGGCCCGGTATTCCTCCACTTCAAAGAAACCTTTGCGCCGGTTGTCTTCGCGAAGCATCGAGACTTCCGGTCGCTGAATGACCTTGCCGACCTTTTCGCCCAGCCGAAACGCGCGCTTGAGCGCCGCGAGTTCGCGGTTGATCGTTGCCGGAGCCGCCTTCTCGTCCTGCCTGTATGCAACGTAACTGGCGATCCGATCACCAGTCATGTCCATTGCGAATTCGTCGCCGAAAAACGCGAGGAGATGGCCGACCGAGGCCTTGATCCGCTTGAGGCTCCGGCGCGCATTTGCGCGATAGTCGTCGATGAGCATCTGCGTGAGCTGCCGAAACTTGGTCTTTTCCGCCTGTGGCCCAAACGTCCGTCCTTGAGCGCCATCACCGATGCGGCGTTTGAGCAGCTTCACCGCATCCGCACGATTCGAGGAACCTGAAGACTCGCGAAATCTCTTGCCGCGAACGGAATATTGGACCCACCAGGTCGCAGCGGTTTTTCTTTCGCCCGTACGCTTGTCGACGTAGACGGGCTGATATACGAAGCCCAATCCGCGCGTCTGTTTCATCGCGCCGCCTTGCCGGAATTCGGTTGCATTCTGCGATCAGGCTACTGATGGATCGCTTGAGTGATCAACTCCCTCTTGCCGCAATTTCCTCAGACGCGAACTGCAAGCCGTACCGCGCTGCGCCGCAGTTATCAGGCGATACCACCGGTACCGCTTCGGACCTTCACTGTCCCTTCAGCGTGCGCGGTCGAGTCGCCAGCCATCGCCTCAGCGCGATCCTGGAGCAGACGTAGTGCTTACGAGATACGCGTGTCACGAACGGCAGGTTTGCGGCATTGCGAATGATCCAGCGTCGCGGTTTGTCGATGATCCCGGCTACCTCCTCGACGGTTGCAACGTCGTCGAGGCCGGGCAAAGTTCTGGAGCCGCTCGCCGGTCCATCACGCCACGCCGGTGCCCCCCTCGGCGCGCTGGCGGAATCGTCATCGTCTGCCGCTTCAAAAAGGCGGTAGAGCGATGCCGCAAATACGCCCAGTGCCTTGGCCGCGACGATTCGCGCCGTGCGCGCATCGAGCACCCCAGCCCTGCTGGGGTCAGCCACCAGTTCCTCCCACCTCGGGACCGTGAACAGTCCCGCCTCGCCCGGCCTGCGCGGCACACGGGGAAAGCCATCACCATTGCCTCCCATGTTGTTCCGCATGAGCCTCATCTCCGGTCGGTGTTGATTCGGTTGACGCATACGGCGGCCCTCCTCCTCCTGCCCGAGAAGAGCCGCTGTCTAGTGCAATGGTGAAGCCGTCGGGCTCATGCCGACGTACGAGCGAATCACTTACGGAAGTGAATCGAGAACCAGAAATTGAAGACGCGCGACGCATCGAAAACACCCAACGCATCGTCGTAACAGACGGTCATTGACTACTTACAGTACGGCACATTCTAATGGCCTCCTGCTCTCATGAACAGCGAAATGTTCACAAATCAGGCTAAAATGATGCAACGCCACAAAGCGGTTAAGTGTGCAAATCTGAGATATGCTAGGCGACTCTTACCCGAAGTGATTTCGTGAAATGGCATCGCTCGGAAAAAAGCCGAGCGATGCCGAAAATTTCAAACAGGTGTCGGCACCTTCCCCCGAACGTAATCCGCAGCGTGTTGCGCCTGGGCTGCAGCGTGAACTACGAGTTTCCGGTCATCCCGAAGCTTCTTCAGCCAGCCGGAAACATATGCCGCTTGATTCTCGATCACTGCCGGCGATATTCCAGACTCGGCACAAAGGTAAGCCGCTCCCATCTCCGCGACCAACTCTTCGACACTGTACGTCGGCGATCCAAACGGCGCCGCTTCAAGGATCGATTCGCGGGCGAGTCGCTTCTTATGGCCCGTGCTGTGGATCAGTTCGTGAAGCCCGGTCGCGTAATACTCTTCGGCCGAGGTGAAGAGTTCCGGCGGGGGCAACGTGACCCGATCAGTCAGTGCGCTGTAGAACGCTTTCGATCCAGCGTGCTGAATCTCGGGCGCGTTCGGCATGCAGCCGATAATCTCCGCGCATGCGCTGATCGGTGTGTGCTCATGCGTCTCGGCTGTGGGCAGTTTGTCGAGGACTGCTTGCGGCAGTTCGCATTGCTCCAGATTGAAAACGCGATAGTATCTGAGCAAGAAACGGCGGCGATTCTGGTCGTCATTTTCCTCGGCGTCGACGTCTTCGGTGCCCTGCTTCAAATCCTCGACCTTCCAGAAAACTACGATCGTGCTCTCCTCGCCCTTTCGGACGTGTCCGCCCACCTGATTCGCCTGGCGCATGGTCAACCAGAACGGCGAGACAAATTTGGAAGCCGAAAGCAAAAAATGGTTGATACCTCTATACGGCTTCTTGCTCACAAGATTGCGCGGCAGTCCGGTTGAGGTCCACGGCCTGCGCCATGGAACGACGCCGCTTTCAAGGAGAGTGATGATTTTCTCAGTCACGATTGCATAGATATCCATTTTCATAATCTCCGATTGCGATTTTGATGGTTGAAGGGAGAACCGCTTTCGCGGCTCTCCCGTGAGTTACGGCACTAAAAGGGGATGTCGTCGGAAGCTTCGGCCTTGGGCGCGTTGCCGTTCGCGCGGTTACCGAGCAGACGTAGTTGCCGCGCCACGATTTCAGTCCGGTAACGCTTGCCGCTGCCGTCCTTGGCTTCGTACTGGCGGGTAGTAAGCCGTCCTTCGACGTAAACCTGACGGCCTTTGCTCAGGAACCGCTCGCACGTATCGGCCAGCCCTCCAAATGCGACGATCCGATGCCAATCGGTGCGCTCCTGCTTCGCGCCGTTGCGGTCAGTAAACCGCTCCGTGGTCGCCAACGAAAAATTCGCCACGTTCTGCCCTGACGGCAGAGCACGAATGTCGGGGTTGGCTCCCAGATTGCCGATCACGATCACCTTGTTGACTGACATGACCACGAACCTCCTTGTTCGTTTGCGCCCGCTTCCCGTCATCGGGCAGGGCGTGCTGCGTTTTGGTTTCATCACCGCGCCACTTTTTTTCCGCGCGGCCCTCTCAAAACGAACTGGAGGGCCGTGCGCAGATTTCTAGATGCGCGAGCGGAGCGGGCGGCAGGACGTGCCAAAGCGAAGCGGCCCGAACGGGCTGGCGGGTCGTGCTAGCGCAGAGAACGCCACCACTTAGAGCGGCGCGAAGCGGAGCCGCATGGGCAGATGGGTAAGGGGACGGGCCGCGACGCGAAGTTTACGGAGCGCTCGCGGAGCGGCTCACAGCGGAGGTGCCGATGCGAGTCGTCAAATTCCAATTAGCTACGGTCTGTTTACTTCTGACGGATCCGCCGTTGGAGCGGACTCCGAGGCCTGCATGGGCTCAAGCATTGCCCGAAGTGTGCCGAGGTCTCGTCGCAGGGCGCCCCGATCGAGTGGCGGCGGCTTGGTCTGCGGTCTCCTACAAATCACGACGAGCTTTTTGTTTGATTCGACCGGTTCACGGATCATTTCTGATGTTTCCAGGGTTTAGAAATGGCAGGTCTCGGGGGTATCGTAACGCGGGCGCGACGGGATAATTCGATTAGTCGTCGTTTTTTGCGAGCTGAAAATGCGCGAAGTTGACTCGACGCTAGATTGGCGTGACCAAGCCCGCAGGGGTAAGCTCGCCGGAACTTGACTCGGCAAAACTCTGCTTGCATATTACCGGTCGAGATGTTATGTGATGAATAATTCATCACGATATGCCTCGACCACGCGGAAAAAAGCTGCCCAACCGATTATGCGTTAGCTTCGATAAGCAGACCTACTCTGAGATTTGCGCTCTATCGCATAACACCGGGGTCTCTGTTGCCTGGATGGTCCGACGAGCCGTAAAAGAGCTCGTATCGCGACATAACGATGAAGTTCTGCAATCCGAGCTACCGCTACAGGGTTCAGTGGTAACGCGGCGAGGCTCGGTCGGATGAGCGCAATCCAAACAAATTTGCAGCTGGCGAGCCGCAGAGCGCGTATAGCGCGGCGCGCGGACGCCGTCGTCGAATGCTGTGATAATTTGCGCTTCATGCAGGGCTTGCCATCGGGAAGCATGAAGCTCGTAGTGACTTCTCCCCCGTACAACCTCGGGAAAGAATACGAGCAGCGCCGCTCGAAAAAAGATGAATATCTGGCGCAGCAGAAGGTTGTAATTAAAGAGGCCGTGCGGTTGCTTCATCCAGAAGGTTCGATCTGTTGGCAAGTCGGCAACTTCGTGGAGAATGGTGAGATTGAGCCGCTGGATATCATCCTTTACCCCTTGTTCAAGGAGGAGGGGCTGAAGCTACGTAATCGCATTATCTGGACTTATGGTCATGGTCTGCACTGCCAGAACCGTTTTTCGGGAAGGTATGAAACCATCCTGTGGTTCACCAAGAGCGACGACTATACTTTCAACTTGGACGCAGTTCGAATCCCCTCCAAATACCCTGAGAAGAAGTATTTCAAAGGACCGCGCAGGGGCGAGATATCTGGTAATCCACTCGGTAAGAACCCTGCCGATGTTTGGGAGATTCCGAATGTGAAGGCGAACCACGTCGAGAAGACAGAGCATCCGTGCCAGTTCCCGGTCGGATTGGTGGAGCGGCTTGTGCTGGCCCTGACGGACAAGGGCGATGCCGTTCTGGATCCGTACGTCGGCGTCGGTACAAGCGCGATCGCTGCGCTAAAGCATAATCGGCGCGCGTATGGCTGCGACGTTCACAAGAGATATATCGAGGTTGCTCAGGAACGGATAGCCTCGCTTCAGAGCGGCACACTACGACTGAGGCCAATGAATCGCCCTGTTTATGAACCGCCACCGCGAGACAATCAATGAAGCTTGCCTGGGCATATAGCCACAACAATGGCGATGCGGAGTGGGTGGAACGGGATTTACGCGATTGGCTGAGCGATATCTTCGAGGCTCCGGCTATCCACCTACGTCCGGGTATGACTCACGAGATACGGGAACACGTGCGGAGAGAATTCGTGAAGGAGGGCTGGGCAATCAGTGTGAAGATTGATCCTGACTATGAT
>JBOHWF010000018.1:0-10112 GCA_050736455.1 Binataceae bacterium (SeqCode)
TCTCTATATTGTGCAACACGAGAAGTCGCGGCTGGACTTCTGGCGCGCCACGTTTGATGACAGCGCGCATCTGGTGACCGCAGTGAAAACCAATCGCGCCGGGCGCACGTGGATTAGGCGTTTCAGCGGCGGCGAGCCTTGGGGACCGTTCTCCGGCGCGATGATGGCGCTGGCACAGCCCTTGACGCCCGGCGCGACCTACACGGTCGACGTTTTCAGCGGTGGCAACCGCTACGTCTTCGCTTTCGCCGTGCTCAAACGGGAGCAGATCACCACCGCGCTCGGAAGCTTTGCGGCATTGCGCATCGAGCCGTCCGCGGTCTGGCTCAGCGAGAACAGTTTCCGCAGTCAGACGAGCAGCATGACGGTCTGGGTCACCGACGACGCCCGTCACCTGCCGTTGCGGATTGAATCGGCGGTCTTTTTCGGCACGGTCCGCGCGGATCTGACGCAGATCCTGCAAGCGCCGGCGGGACGAGCACAACCGATTGCGGCTCTGGCGCCGGGCTCGACATCGCGATAATCGCCAACGTCTGACTGCCTCCGCAGTTGGCGAGTTTTCCCGGCAGCGTGCTACTTTGCCCGCTGGCGCATTCAAAGCGTGGAGCGTGACGATGGGCAAAAAGCTGGAATTCTTCTACGACTGTTCGAGTCCCTGGACGTACCTCGCCTTCACCCGCATCGAGGAGGTCGCGGCACGTACCCGCGCAGAGCTTATCTGGCGGCCAATTCTGGTGGGCGGCGTCTTCAATGCCGTCAATCCCTCGGTCTATGAATCGCGCGAGCGGCCGGTGAAGGCGAAAGCCCGCTACTACGCCAAGGACCTGCAGGACTGGGCGCATCTCTACGGGCTTACGATCGGGCAGCCATCGGTGTTCCCGGTGAACTCGGTCAAGGCGATGCGCGGGGCGTTCGTCGCGCACGAGCATGGCAAGATTTCGCCCTACTCGCGACGGGTCTTTGAGAGCTACTGGGGCGCGGATCGCGATATCAGCAAAGACGACGTGCTGCGCGACATCGTGCGCGCCACGGGCCTCGACGAAAAGGAATATTTCACCAAGATCGCCGCGCCGGAGTACAAAGATAAACTCAAGGCCAATACCGACGACCTGATCGCTCGTGGTGGCTTCGGCTCGCCCTCGATCTTCGTTGAGGGCGAGATGTTCTTCGGGAACGATCGCCTGGTGCTGATCGAGCACGCGCTGCAACATTCGCATTGAGCTGCGAGCGCGCCGATGTGGCACAGTCGCGGCGACTTCGCGCTTTCATCGCCCTGCGGCTTAACGCGCAAACCTTGACCGCGATCGCAAGCTTCGTGCAGGCCCTGCAGGAGGATGGGGCGGGCGTCGGCTGGGTGAAGCGCGACAACCTTCACGTCACGCTGCGCTTTCTCGGCGGCGCGGTTGCGGCCGAGCAGATCGCCCGGCTCGCGCCCACCCTCGCACAAATCGGCGCGGCGACGCCACCGTTCGAGCTCGATGCGCGTGGGACCGGCGCATTCCCCAACCTCGAGCGGCCGCGCGCCGTCTGGATCGGCTTGCGCAGCGACGCGCTGGCGCCGCTTGCTGCACGCGTCGAAAGCGCCGCGCGCGAATGCGGCTTCCCGCCGGAGCCGCGCCCTTACGCGCCCCATCTGACGATCGGACGCGTGCGCAACCTGCATGGTTGGGCGTTGCTGTGGCGTGGCCTGGTTGACGCCGCCGACCGCGAGTTCGGGCGCTCGCGGGTGGATTCGATCCTGCTCTACCGCAGCATTCTCGGTGGCGCCGCGCCAATCTATGAGGAACTCGCGCGCTACCCGCTGGGTGTGTCGGTATAGCGCACGGATGGCGGTTCGAGTGCTGAACCATTATACGACAGAGATCAGCGATCCCTGGGAGGAAACGAAACTGATGACACCGAAGCTCAACCCGTTCGTTGCCGCCGCTGCGACCATGTTGGTCGGGGCCTTGCTCGCGACCAGCTCGAGCGCCCGGCCCCTCGGCCATGAGGCGCAGATCGTGATCGATACGATCCTCGCCGTCCCGCCAATCAAGGCCGCGGCCGGCTTCAGCGCGCGGATGCTCGAGCCGCCAGGTGAACTCTACGATCCGCTCTTCATGCTCACGCACGGCGACGGGGTCTGGATCAATGACGACGGCCGCGCGACCGACGGCCACGGCAGCCGTCTGCTGGCGATTTCGTCGGCGGGCAAAATCACGGTCCTGATGGGCGCAGACAAACTGTTGCCGGTGACCGGGTTTGACGTCGCGCCGGCGGATTTCGGCAGCTTCGGCGGCCAGGTTTTCTCCATTGCGCAGCCGATCTCAGCGGAAAGAGGCGCGCTGCAGAATCACGTGATCCAGCGGATCGATCTCGCGGCAAAGAGCGCGTCAGTGTTCTGCACGCTGCCGGCCGCGGGCAGCGTCGGCAAAGGCATCGCCGGCTACGGCGTCGATGCGCGCTTCGGTCCAGCCGGCAGCGGCTTTGCCGGCAAGTTTTACTCGATCGCCGCGCTCAACGACATGATCTACCAGACCACCGCCGACGGCGCGTGCAAGCCGTTCGTTGATCTGTCGCAGCAAGGCTCGCCGGCCGGCCTGACTTTCACCCCCGACGGCGCCGCGATGCTGGTGACGGTCTCGCCGGGCGAAATTGTCTCATCGTCAAGCGCGCCGAACGGGATGATTGTGAGGATCACGCCTGACGGCAAAGTGGATCCGAAGCCGGTCGTGAGCGGGCTCGTGCGGCCGCTCGGTATCGCGATCGCGCCCGCCGGTTTCGGGGACTACGGCGGGCAGATCTTCGTGTCGGATATGGGAGATATTCAGGTGCCCGTGCCGCAGACCCAGGCGCTCAAGCGTGACGGCAAAATCTATCGCGTCACCAGCGATGGCGCGCTCGCGCTGGTGGCGAGCGGCTTCGTCAATCCGTCCGGCCTGCACTTCGTCGGCCATCATCTGTGGGCGAGCGATATCAACGGCGACTTCATCGCCGGGATGCGCGAGCTGCCCGACGGCTTCCTGGTGCTGCTCGAGCCGAAATGAAACTGCGGGTTACGGCGATCGCGCGGCTTCATCCACGCAGCAGGTCTTGATCTCGTCGTGCGCGGCGTCGATGTCGATCGGATTGAGATGCGGATGGCCGGTGAAAATCCCCCAGCCGAACTCTTCACGGACGTAGTACACGTGCGCCGCCGCATCGAGCTCGGTCGCGTCATTGGTCTCGCCGCCCGCCACGCTACACAGCACTTTACCGGCGGGGACAATGAAGGCGTGATAGCCGCCCGGACCGATCCGCGCGGTTTCATCGCCACAAGTGACCGCGGGGCGGAGCAGCGAGCTCCCATAATGATAGGGCCGATAGACGTAGATGATCGCGTTGCCGGGCGGCGCCTCGGCTCTTTGAAAGGGCCGGCCTTGCACGGCGCATCCAGTGGCGCTTAGCGCGATGAAAAGCCAGCGCGCGGGTCGCGTCATCTGACGCCGGCGGCGCTTGTCGCCTGCGGCGGCGCATCGATCAGCCCAGCGACGCGAGCGGCGTCATGATAGAGCCGTTCGTCGATCTTGTCGCGGACCGCGGCGCGGGCGGCCTCCTCGACCTCGCGATGCGTCGGCTCGGAATAGATCGAGTACGATTTCGAAGCGTGGGCCTTGGCGCTGTAGTTGCCCAACAGTGTGTCACCCCGGGTGATCGTCAGCGTTGCGACCGCGGTCACGCCATAATCGCCCAGCGGCGCGCCAAAGTAGGTCACCGGGTCGAGCGCCGAGAGCAGGAGAGGTATGTGGTACTCATCGTGCGTCAACTGCTCGCGATAGGCGAAGCTGACGGCGGCGTTCGTGGCGAGCGCGGCGCGGACCACCGGCGGCAATTCGTCCGGGTCGCCGTCAACCAGTTTGCCTTTGAAGGGCAGCGCAGGCGCGGGAGTTTGCGCCTGGCGGGCGGGTTCCGCAACCGTCGTGCCGGTCGTCGAGACCCCAACTGGTGACGGAGACGCAGGTCGTGAAGCCGCGCAACCACCGAGTGCGGCCGTGACCGCAATCAGGACGACGACCGCCAAGCCGCCCGCGCGCCGCGGACGCGCCCATTCGTGCTCGAGCAATCGTTTCATGCGGATTGGCTCCCCGGGCCGGATTCGAACCAGCGACCCGACGGTTAACAGCCGTCTGCTCTACCGACTGAGCTACCGGGGAGTGCACGCGCCAGACACTCTTTCGTATTCGCCTTGCGCGCCGGAATCAAGAATCTGACAAGACCCAGGTCGACGGCGCGCAGCCTGACTTTACCTGGACGCAGCTCGCAGACTCGCCTGCTCGGCTCCGCGATGCTCCGCCTAGCGTTTGGCGGCAAGGGTTTCGCGGCCGCCTTCGGCGAACCAGTGGATCTGGCGCGCGATCCCGTTGAGGATCTCGAGTTCGCGCGTCTGCAAGCCGCTGCGGCCGAAGATCTCGCGGATCGTGAACATAATGTGATCCGGATTGTCCGCAGAGAGAAACCCGATCGCACGCAGCGCCTCCGCCATCCGCGCGAGCATTGCCTCGACCGCGCCCGCCGGCGCAAATTCCTCGACCACCGACGGCTGCCGCGGCCCGAAGAGCGCCAGCCGGAGCTCGTACGTCACGAGCATCACGGCCTGCGCGAGATTCAACGACGGGTAATTCGGATCGGCGGGAATTGTGATCAGCCGAGGGCAGTGCTTGAGGTCGTCGTTAGAGAGGCCGAAGTCTTCCGGGCCGAAGACGAGCGCGACGCGATTCGTCTCGCCGAGGTTCGTTAGTTCTGCGGCGGCTTCGCGCAGCGGCCGGGCATGGTCACGATAAGGACCGGCGTGCGCCGTCGTGCCGACCACGATCGCGCAATCGGCGATCGCCGACGGCAGATCAGGATAAGTGCGCGCTGCGGCATACACGTCGGCGGCATGCACCGCCATCGCAAGTTCAGGCCGCGTATCATCAATTTGCGGCGCGACGAGCCGCAAATCGGCAAAGCCCATGTTTTTGAGCGCCCGCGCGGCCGCCCCCATATTGCCGGGCGACTTCGGCCTGACCAGCACAAAAGTAAAACGCAGCGCGCTCATCTGTCTTTCTTTACCCTTGCGAGCAGGCTTCGGCCCTTCGATCCACCCCAGGCGCTGCGCTATCTTAGACCGCGGAAGCTTACATCATGAAGATCGTTTCATTCGGCGACGTCCACATGGCGACGCGCAACCTCCAACGCATGGACGCGGTGATGCGCGATACGGACCTCGTCATCGTCTCCGGCGACCTGACTAATTTTGGCGGGGCGGACGACGCCCGCAAAGTGATCGACGAGGTGCGACGGGTCTGTCCGCAAGTGCTGGCGGTACCCGGTAATCTCGATCAACGGGAGGTTTTTCCCTGGCTCGAAACCGAAAGGATCGCGCTCCACGGCCGCGGCGTCATCGCCGGCGGCGTCGCCATCTTCGGCTGCGGCGGCTCGAATCTCACCCCGTTCGGCACGCCGAGCGAGTTCAGCGAGGCTGAAATTTATGACGCGCTGCATCGCGGTTACGCCGAGGTGCGCGATCAGCGGCCGCTGCTGATGATCTGCCACACGCCGCCGGCGGAAACCAAATGTGATCGGATTACCGGGGGCCAGGCGGTGGGCAGTCCCGCGGTGCGCCGCTTTATCGAGGAAGTTCGACCCGACGCCTGCGTCTCAGGACACATCCACGAGTCGGCCGGGGTCGATACGATCGGCCCGACGACGATCCTTAACGCCGGTCCTTTCAAGGGCGGCGGCTACGTCGTTGTTATCAGCGACGGCGCGCGTCTCGAAGCCCGGCTCGAATTTCTTTGACGTCCCGCGGCTCTCGCGCACCGCGCAGTCGGTCTTTGTCTGGGGCAGCAAGATCGCGAAAGGCTGGCCGCTGATTTTGCGCAACGCACCACGCCTGCTGCGGCGCTTCGTTTTCGGCCGGATGTAGGCTTGGGCGCGACGCGCCACCGGGCGTAGCGAAAGTTAAGGTGCTCACGCATGGGATTGCCAGACGACGTACGCATCCGCTTTGATCACGTTTCGATTGCGACGCAGTCGATCGACCGCGGCGTCGCATGGTTCCAGCGTTACTTCGCGACTCATCCACGCAACCCCAAGCAGGTCAGCGAGCAGGCGCGCGGCGGCTTCCTGTGGCAGGATTTCTATCTGGGCGGCGCGGCGGTGGAGTTTATCGAGGAGCTGCCCGGGCGGCAGGATTTCATCGCCGAATTTCTGCGCCGGCGCGGCGAAGGGATGCATCATCTGTCGTTTGAGGTGGACCGGCTCGACCCGATCGTCGCGGCGTGCAAGAGGCGCGGCGTGCGGGTCGTGGACGAGTACGATCTCGCCGACGGCGCGCGGACCGCGTTCATCTCGCCGCGGTCAGCCTTTGGCGTTTTGATCCAGTTATGGCAGCCGGTTGACTACAACCGGCCGACGCCGCGCCCGGCCCCGGACGGCCTGGTGCGCTTCGACCATCTCGCGCTGGCGGTCCGCGACCTTGGCCACGCGATCGAGTTCTTTCGTGACATTTTCGATGCGAAACTGACCACGGAATCGACGCCAACGCGCGGCAACTTCATCCTCGCGCAAGTCGAGCTGGCCGGCCTCAAACTCGAATTCATCCAGAGCTCTGGCGCGGGCGCCGCCGACGATTTCGTCGCGAAGTTCATCGAGCGCCGCGGCGAGGGGCTGCACCATTTCACGATCGCGGTGAAGGATTTCGACGGCGTGCTCGATCGCCTCGTGCGTGACGATGTGCGAATTGTCGAAAAGGGGCTCGACTGGCGCGGCGACCGGGAATTCTTCATCTCGCCGCGCGCGGCCTTCGGCACGCTGATCCAGATCTGGGACGGACTCGCCGGTCCGGCCCAATGAAAAAATGGACCGTCGGACCTGGTCGATAAAGCAAGAGCCGCAACAGCGGAGCGGCGTGCCCCCCGAGCGGTGAAAAGAATGCTCAAAGTAGTTTTCTTTGACGCCGCCGGCACCCTGTTCGAGCCGCGCGCGCCGGTCGGGGCGACCTACGCGCGGATCGCGCGCGATTACGGGATCGAGGCGAGCGCTGAGGCAGTAAACGCGGGTTTCCGGCGGAGCTTCCGTGATGCCTCGCCGCTCACTTTCGGTCCCGCGCGCGATACCGGAGAGTTGCGGCGACTCGAGTACCGATGGTGGCGCGATATAGTGGCGAAGAGCTTCAAAGGACTCGGGGTCTTCGACGACTTCGACAGTTGTTTTCGTCAATTGTTCGCTTTCTATGCCGACCCTGCGAACTGGCAGCTCGATCCGGCGGCGGAGGCGACGTGCTCGCGACTTCATGCCCGCGGCCTCAAGCTGGGTCTGGTCTCGAACTTCGATTACCGTCTTTACGCGATTCTCGAGGGTTTGGGGCTGGGCGCGCACTTCGATTCGGTCACGATCTCGTCCGAGGCCGGATACGCGAAGCCTGCGCCCGAGATCTTCCAGCTCGCGCTGCGGATCCACGGAGTAGCCGGCGGCGAGGCGATCCACGTCGGCGATTCCCCCGATCTCGACGTCGCCGGGGCGCTCGCCGCCGGCATCACGCCAATCCTGCTCGACCCGACGTGTCCATCGCGATGCCGGCTTGAGAATCGGATGGCGCGGATCTCGACCCTGGGCGCAGTGGCCGAGGCGATTGATCAACTGTCGTTCCCTTGACGGCAATTCGCGGGTTATCCTCTACTCGGTAGGCATGAGAAAAGCTGACGAGCGCCGCCTGGTCGCGCGAGTTTTAATTGGTCTAATCGCGCTCCTGATTAGCGCCAGCGTCGCGAGCGCGCAGAGCCTGCGCGAACTGAACAGCCGCCTCAGTCAAATCGAGCCGCAAGTCCGCGCCGGCGAGAATGATCCCGCCGCCGCAAGCGCGGCTATCGACCGGCTCGACGCGGCCGAAACCGAATTCGCGCAGCTCGCCGAAAACGGCGGCGGCGATCGCGACGAGTTGCTCGCCACCTACAGCCGGCTCGAGACGATGCTCGAGACCATGTACCGCATCTACCAGAAGCAGAAAGATAACTGTATCGAGACGATCGATAATGGTGGCGAGTGCGATTACGACAAACCCGAGCAGTTGGCTTTGCGCGCGGTCTATCCGCTGTCGTGGCTGCGCTTTCAGGGCGCCGCACTCTACAGCGGCAGCCCGGCGACGGCGCGGCGGCTGCTCGATCAAGCGATCGACGGGTTCACCGACAGCTCCCTGATCATCCTGTCACCGGAGTTGGTGCGCGAGAATCTACTCGGCCGCGCCTTTTCCGAGCGCGAACTGGGCAAGTACGAGCACGCCGAATATGCCAAGGCGATCGCTGATTTCAAACGGATCATGAGTGACGGCGCCGCGACCCGGCAGTATCGGCCCGCGGAGCAGGGCCTCGCCACCACTTACGCTGCGATGGGCCGGCTGAACGAGGCGCGCGGTCTAACGTCGCATCTGGCGGAGAACGCCCCCAGCGGTCCGCAAAAGAACGGCCTCGAGATGCTCCATCTGCGCGAGCTGTTTCGCGCCGAGGCCGCGGCCGGGGATCCGACGCAACGCGCGGCGCTGCACAAGCAGATTATCGATTTCGCCCGCGCGCGCGAGAACGACAAGGACGGCTGGGCGATCGCGGTCGCGTCGGCGGCTCAATACGTCAGCAATCCGATCGCAGAATTCGGCGCGGCGGGCGACGCCTTCGAGAACTGGTACCTCGCCAACATCCTCTACTACAAGCATCAGCCAACCGAGGCGGCGAAGTACTACTGGGAAGCGGCGAAAAGCGGCAAGTATCCCAAGGCCTACAAATACGCGGCGGATCTCTACTACCTGGCGGGACGCTATGAGATGGTCACCAAGGTCGCCGAGGAGATCGCCAGCCAGCCGGGCAATCCCGACGCGCAGTGGGCGGCGTATATGCGCTTCAAAATCCCGCGGCTCGAGTGGGAGCGCGGCGGCATGAAGAATGCCCAGCTTGAAAGCGCCTGGGTCGCCGGCGCCGAAGATTACTTGAAAGGCTATCCGCACGGCGAGTATGCGTTCGAGCCGCGCTTCCGCCTGGGTCAGCGGCTGCAGGCGCGCAAGGACTACGTCGGCGCGGCGCAACAATACGAACAGGTCACCGGCAATCCGGATTACGAGTTCACCGCCCGCTTCAACGCGGCCGACGCCTACTACCAGGCGCTCGGCGGGAAGCTGCTCGAAGATCCTCACGCGGCCGCCGCGCGCGCCGACGATCCGCATAGCCGCGAATTGCGCGCCGCGGCGATCAAGGCGCTGCGCGAGGCGATCGCGCTCGAACCCGCGGCCGAGCGCAGCGCGGCGGATTCGCAACGCCGATCGCTGCACGAGAGCCGCGGGCATGCGATTTACATGCTCGCGACCCTGCTCCAGCGCGAGACCAATCCAGACTATCGCACGATCGCGGCGACCCTCGACGGCTTCGAGGCCAGCTATCCCGCGATGAAGGCGCACTTCGACCAGACCTTCGAATGGCGCGTCGAGGCGCTCGATCATATCGGCGCCTACGCGGCGCTGGACCGCGAGGCGCAGGGCCTGGCGGCGCGCGACACCGTCCCGACCGATCTCGATTACATCAAGGAGATCGGCCTCGACTTCTGGAACAACGGCGCGGCCAAGCTCGCGGCCGGCGACGAGGCCGGGTTCCGCGCCGACGCCCGCCTCACCGCGGAGGTCTACGAATACTTTGAGCGGATGGTTAACGAGGGCAAATTGCCGGCAAAGAATCTGACCGGCACGCTCTCGATTCTCGGGCGCGCCTATCTTGCGATGAACCAGCCCGAACGCGCCGAGGCGGTTTTCAGCCAATTGGTCAAGGCCGACCCGGGCTCGCCGGACGCCAATGCCGGGCTGGCGCGGATCGCCCAGACGCGCAAGGACTACAAGGATGCGCTCGACTTGTGGACGCGCGTCGAGGCAGTCGCCGCGGAATCCGACCCGCTGTTTTATGAGTCCAAATACCAGCTCGCAGAGATCTACGCGCAGGAGGGCAAAGCCAAGAGCGCCTGCAACAAGCTGACCGTGACGCGCGGCGAGCATCCGAGCCTCGGCTCGCCCGAGATGAAATCGCGCTGGAGCGACCTCGAGCAGCGGCTCTGTCAGAGCCGTACGGAGGGTTGAGGAT
>JBOHWF010000019.1:0-10956 GCA_050736455.1 Binataceae bacterium (SeqCode)
CGATCGCGGCGCGATGCGCCGGCGCCCGCGGGAGTATCAGCATGCAACCATGGGAAAAGTTCCTCGAAAAATACCGCGCCTTCGGCCAGCATCCGACGCGAGAAAACCATGCGCGGTTGTTCGATCCTAACGCCACCATTCTTCATCCCGGGATGCAGGCGCCGATGGCTAAAGATCACTACGTGAACTTTCTTCAGGATGCGCTCAAGCGGCTGCCCGATTTCCATCTGATTCCCACACATTGGGCGGTCAACGGCGACACGCTCTTCGTCGAAGCCCGCAACACCGCGACTGTTGGCGGCCAGCCTGTAGTCTGGCCGGCGACCTACGTCGTGACGTTGCGCGATGACCTCGTGGTGCGGGCGCGCGCGTATTACGATCGCAGCGAGTTGCTCGGGCATTTCGAGCCCGACCTGGCGGCCAAGGGCCCCAACGCGCACGTCACGGTATTGGAAGGCTCATCGCCGCATGGCTCGTCGGCTGCCGACGGCGACGCATACGCGGCGCAAGTTTACGCGGCGATCGTCGCGCCCTATGCGGAGAACGGGAAGCATCCGGACCCGCAGAAATTCCGGGAGTTTTACGCGCCGGATGCGCGAATGATCAATCCGGGTTTTGAGCGGCCCCTGCGCCGCGATGGGCTGTCAGGCTATTACGCCGCACTCACGACCGCGATCCGCGATTTTCAGCTGCACCTGGAATGCTGGGCGGTCGCGCCGGAATTGTTGTTCATCGAATGGACCGTCACCGGCGAGCTCGCGGGCAAGCGACTCGAGTTAGCCAACACCGATCGTTTCACACTGCGTGATCTGCTCGCGGTCGAGGGTGTGGCCTACTTCGACAACCTGGCGGCGCGGGCCTTGACCGAGCCGAAGCTTGCGCGCTTCGCCGATGTTTCGTTTGCCAACAGGTCAAGCTCGGATGGGAGGTAATAAAGGTAATCTATGAGCGCAACTACGATGAAACCTGAAGAGCGCATGGCCGCGTTGTTCGATGGCCTGTCGCGCATCGAACAGATTGCCCTGCTGGGTCGCCTGGAAATCGCCGGGGGCCGGCTCTACCGGTCACTCGCGGGCGCCGAGAAAAACGTGAAGGCGCGCGAAGCGCTGATCAAGGCGGCCGAGGACGAAGAACGCAACGGCAACCTGCTCGGCCTGATGAGCACGCCGAAAGCGGTCTGCGAGAAGTGTGCGAAGGCGCTCGCCGCGGATACCGACGGGTGCTCCTGCTCGTTCCAGTGCACCTTCTGCGAGGACTGCGCGAACTCGCTGCGGTTCGTTTGCCCCAATTGCGGCGGCGCACTCGAAGCCAGACAACGCTTTCAGGACCTCGGCAGCTAAATGAGAAGGCAATCGGAGCAAAAAGGACATTCGCATGCCACAAACAGAAGCCCAAAGGGCTAACCAGGCCGCGACGATCGGCACGGCCGATGTGATCCGGCGCTACAACGAGGTCTTTCAACGCCACGATCCCACAGCTCTGCCAGACTTGGTTGCCGCAGACTGCGTAATCGAGAACACGGTGCCGGCGCCGAATGGCGCCCGACTGATCGGACGCGCTGCGTGCGTCGCGCAGTGGAGGCAAATCGCGACTGCGCCGGGCACGCACTTCGATCTTGAAGATGTATTCGTGGCCGGCGATCGCGCGATCATCAGGTGGCGTTATTGCTGGGGCGATGGCGAGAGCAATTCCGTACGCGGCGTGAATCTGATGCGCGTGCGTGACGGTCTGATCGTCGAAGCAATGGGCTACGTCAAAGGCGCCTAGTGTGGTGTCCGGCAAGTAACTTTCATAAGAGTGGAGGGCTGCGCCGACTCGGAAACCGGTACCGGCTTCTCGCCAACGCGAGAAGCTGTCCGAGATTCTTCGGCTGCGTTCGCGTTGCTCACTAGGCTCAGAATGACAAACCGGTCAGTGTTATTGAAGTTATTAATGGGACACAACACTAGCAACAGGCTGCAAATTCCGCGTTGTGGATCAGCGGGATGAAGCTGAAGGCTTACAAACTACTCGACGCGAACCGCCGACCCTATTGGAGCGAAACGCCGGGAGCCCTGGGCGGCCATCGAGGTTTGCGCGGGTACGGGCGACTGGACTGCCCCAGCGCGTTGCGCTGGATCGCGCGCGGTCATTATGTGCAGCAGCGCGTGTTCTTCGCCGATGAAGCGACCGCGGTGGCGGCGGGCTATCGTCCATGCGCGCGATGCCTGCCGGAACGGTACCGCATCTGGCGGCGCGATCCGGTCGCATGGCAAAAGTTCAAAGCTCGGCTTCTGCGGAGTGCTCACGCGGATTCGCATGAACCGATCGCGATGAGGATCCTATGAACTTCTGCTAAAGTCCGGCACAGAGCAGAAAATCAAAGTTCGCGCGCGACGCGGGTTGCGCACGCGACGCGGAGGCGCATCCATGGCCATCACCAACAGAGAGTCGGGCACGAGTGTCAACGAGATCGCCGACGGCATCTACCCGATCAGCACTCCGGTCTCGCCCGACCTTTTCCCCGGCGGCTTCACCTTCAATCAATATCTGATCGTCGATGAAGCGCCGCTGCTGTTCCACACCGGTTTGCGCAAGCTGTTTCCGCTGGTGCGCGAAGCCGTCGCGAGCGTGATCGCGGTCGAACGATTGCGCTACATCTCGTTCTCCCACGTCGAGGCGGACGAATGCGGCGCGCTCAACGATTGGCTGGCCGCCGCGCCGAACGCCCTCCCGCTGTGCGGGCGCCTGGCGGCCTCGGTCTCGATTGAAGACCTGGCGGACCGGATGCCGCGCGAGATGGCGGACCGCGAGATCTTGTCGCTCGGAAGCCATCAGGTGCAATGGCTCGACTCACCACATACGCCGCACGCCTGGGAATGCGGCTTTCTGATGGAGCAGCAGACGCGCACGCTCCTGTGCGGCGACCTTTTCACCCAGAGCGGTGACAAACATGCTCCGCTGACCGAATCGGATGTATTCGGGCCGAGCGAGGCCTTCCGCAAACGGATGGACTACTTCTCACACGCGCCCAACTCGGGCGCGCTGATCGAGCGGCTCGCTGCCTGTGAGCCGGCGACGCTGGCCTGTATGCATGGCAGCGCGTGGCGTGGTGACGGGGCGGGGTTGCTGCGCCGCCTCGCCGACGCGCTGACACGATGACCGGGGTCGGTCGGCAATCGGCAGCGCTGCGGGTCGCGTTGCGATCGGTGCGGGCGCGCGAGTGCGGTAAACTCTTACAGGCCCAGGCGCTTGATCAGGCGATAGAGCGTCGTGCGATCGACGCCGAGGTGAGCGGCGGCCTCGGCGCGACTGCCGTGAGCGAGCTCAAGGGCCTGCTTGATGCGCGCTGCCGCGGCGCGGTCGAGGCAATCCTGGAGTGATTCAGTGGCCGGGCTGACCGTGGCAAGGGCGGTATCAGAGGCGCGGGTGGCTGCGCTCTGCGGGCCGGCCTCGCTCTCCCCGCCAAAGCCGTCGAGCATAAAAGCGTCGGGGGTTAGAACGTCGGCGCCGCTCAGCACCACGGCTCGTTCGGTGGCGTTTTCAAGCTCGCGAACGTTACCTGGCCAGGCGTAATTGACCAGCAGATGTTCGGCCTCGCGCGAGAGCGAAATCTGGCGTCCGGCCTCCGCCGAATGCAACGCGAGAAAGTGCTGGGTCAGGGGAATAATGTCCGCCGGCCGCTCGCGCAAGGGCACGGCTCGCAATGGAATCACGTTGAGACGAAAGTAGAGGTCGCCACGGAAGCGGCCGCGCGCGACCTCGGTGCGCAGCACGCGATTGGTCGCGGCGACGATCCGCACGTCAATCCGGCGCGGGCGCGAGGCCCCGACCCGCATGACCTCGCCATCCTCGAGGACGCGTAACAGTTTGGCCTGAAAATCACCGCCGGCCTCGGCGATTTCATCGAGAAAGAGCGTGCCGCCCGACGCCCGCTCAAAGCATCCGGCGCGGGCCGCGATCGCGCCGGTGAACGAGCCTTTTTCGTGACCGAACAGCTCGCTTTCGACGAGACTGTCGGCGAAGGCCTTACAGTTGACTGCGATGAAAGGCCCGTTAGCGCGATTGCTCCAGTGATGCAGCATCCGCGCGACGAGCTCCTTGCCAGTGCCGCTTTCACCCTCCACCAGCACCGTGGAGCGCGCCGGCGCAACGCGCCGAATCGTCGCGACCAGTTGACGTGCAGGAACACTCTCGGCGACGAAATCCGCCGTCGTGCTGGCGACATCGAGTTGTTGACGCAGCCGGCGGTTCTCGCGTACGAGCACGGTCATCTCGAGCGCGCGCGCGACGATCGCCTTCAACTCCTCGCTGTCGAGCGGCTTGGTGACGTAGTCGAAGGCGCCCTGGCGCATCGCCGCCACGGCGCTGCTGACGCTGGGATCGCCGGTCAGCATCACGACCGGCAGATCGGGACGGCGGACGTGGACTTTGCGCAGCAGATCGACGCCGTTTGCGCCGTTCAGCGAGACGGCGCAGAGCATCACATCGACATCGCCGCGCTCGAGCGCAAGCAGCGCGGCGCTTTCGCTATGCGCGGTTTCAGGATCACAACCGGCATCCGCCAGAGAGCGGGCAGCCGTCTGCGCTACCCCGTCCTCCTCGACGATCAAGACTCTGGCCTTTCCCCCGCTCATGCCATCATCCCCGGTCAGTCGCTCAGAGTGTCCCGATCTGAGACGACGAACCGTCGCATAATCGCGCATCAGGGTCCACATATCAATCCTTTTCTGTGGACAGTTGTGGCGTTATTGTGCAAGCTTGCATGATGATGTTGCGTGTAGGCTTCAAGTCCTCATCAAGAAAATGCTTTTGCGATGCGACGAGCGTGCCAATTACTGATGGTCATATTTTCAATGTGGTCGTTAAAGCACAAACTGCAACTTGCGGTCTGATGAGATAACTAAACATCCTATATCGGCTCCCGAGTCCGCGAGATTTAGCAGGCGTGTGACGACCCAGCGACAGAAAAGCCCGATGCAGATTAGCCACAAGTTGCCAGTTTGCACACCAACGGATCTTCCGCGCCGACGCCGGCGTCCGACACCAGACAAAAGATCAACCTCGATGGGCGAGGAGCGCAGGAGCCGCGGCAGGGGAGCAGTCGCGTCGAATGCGCAAAGTGCTTCAACGCGTGACGGCCGCGAGAGAGTTCGCGCGCCACAATTTCAGAATATGGAAGCAGTTACGAACGATGCTGCGCCCTGGTTCTTGTTCGCTGCCATGATGCCTCATCTCCCGGATGCTGGGTGGATGGCGCTCATCCCGGATTTGGCGTTTTTAGCTTTCGGAATATGGGGCGTCAGCCGTTGTCCTTCGCCACTGCGCGTGCATAAGCCGGGCGCGCGGCGCATCGTTTCACGTAATCCTCGATCACCGGTGTCTTGGGCAGCAGCGGACTCGTGCTGAATAAGTTGAAGGTGCTGCCGTAGAGCACGTCTGCCGCGGAGAATTTCTCACCCAGAAGGTAGGGGCCGGCGGAGAGGGTCTTAATCACGAACTCCATTGCCTCTTCGGCGGAAACCCAGCCTGCTGTTCCGCGCGGCACGGCGGTATTCATGAATTTCGACACGAAGGCCGGCTCCAGCACGTCGCCATAATAGGCGAGCCATGAAAGGTAGACCCCACGAGTTGGCTCGCCGATCGTGGGACCGATGCCGTTCTTCGGATACGCATCGGTCAGATACAACGCGATGGCGGGCGATTCGAAGACCGTCGCGCCGTCATGCACTATCGCCGGTACCTTGGCGTGCGGGTGCGGATTGACGGGATCGACGGCGCCACTGCCGTCGCCACGCCTTATGTTGACGATCTTGAGTGCATATGGCGCTTCCAATTCTTCTAGCAGCCAGATGAAACGCGAGGAGCGCGACTTCGGCGCGTGAAAAAGCGTGAGCATGGCGAACTCCCGAGGGTCTCTTTCTCCATCAATTTATCGGGAGCGTGACTGCCGGCGCAAAGGAGTTAATTGCCTGCCGCGGCGATCTGGGCGGCGCCGGCTCTCTCGTAACGCGCGATGAAACGGGGGCGGCGCCACGCGATGAAGGCCGGCAGGATCAGCACGCCCGCGACCATGTTGGTCCCCATCAGAAAAATCAACAGCACACTCATCTCGTTGTGGAAGAGCAGCGGCGAGAAGGCCCACGGCACGATCCCGCCGACCATCACGGCGAAAGTGCTGAAGACCGCGGCGCCGGTGGTGTGCAGCGCGATGGTGATGGCTTCCTCGATAGTGGCGCCGTTGATCACTTCGTCCTGGATGCGGGCGACGGTGTAGATGCCGTAATCCACGCCGAGGCCAATACCCAGTGAAATCACCGGGATGGTATCGATCGTCAGGCCGATGTTGCGCGCGTTCATGTAAACGAATGCTCCGAAATTGGCCATGACGCACGAGACGATGAAGAGTGCGCCCGCCACTGGTGAGCGAAAGGTGAAGGCGCAGCAGAGATAGATCACCGCGAGCACGAAGGTGAGGTTGACGAAGTCGAGGCGCTTGAGAACGTCGTTGGCGGCGAGAAACAGCCCGGCCTCTCCGCCCAGGTACTCGACGGTGACGCGGTCGAGCCGCGGGTCGGGCTTGACCCGCCGCGCGACGAAAGTCTGGAGGTCGTCACGCAGGCGGTTCAGGCGCGTGTAGGTATGATCGGGCAGCAGCACGCGGATGCAGCTACTGGTCATGTACGGGGAGTGGGCGAAGAAGCGCTCCATCTCACCGGGTGCAGTGCCGCCGAAAAACAGGTACCAGAGATTGCCGCCCAGTTCGGCGCCGCTCGGGATGGCGCGAAACTTCGGGAAGCCGTTATGGAAGGTCTGATTGAGCGGGGCGATTGCGATCGAATTGAATGATGCGACGCCGAGCGCGTCGCCGCGCGAGACCAGGTAGGTGTCGAGATCGGAGGTCATCCGCAACACGTCGGGGCCGATGCTCGACTGCGGGCTGGGGTAGTCCGGCGTGCTGAGCACGACCCAGCCCTCGTCGGTGGGAAAGAACTTGCCGATTTCCGCAATATCCTGATTGACCTTCGAGTTGGGCTTGTAGAGCGGGGTGCCGGGGGTCTCGTAGCCGATGCGGGCGCTCAGACCCGAGCCGACGCCCCAGACGATGAAGAGGCCGCCCACCAGCAACAGCCCGCCGCGCACCGCGCCCGGGGTCACTGGCACGCGCAACAGCCATGCGAGCGCGGCGCGAAAGCGATTGGCGTCTGTGGACTTATCGCGCGCAGCGAACCAGCTCGCGCGCAGCCGCGGGCGTGGCAGATAGCTCATGAAGATCGGCTGAAAGACGAAGACCATCGTAAGGCTCGAAGCCAGCCAGACCGCGCCGCCGAGGCCGATCTCCTTGAGCACCGGGATACCGCCGAGCGCGATAAAGATGATGCCGGCGATATCGGCGAGGATCGAGAGCATCCCGGGCGGCAGCATCACGTCGGTGGTGGTGGCGCAGGCAAGGAGCTTGTCGTCGAGGCGATCGAGCTCGTCGTAGTAACGGCCCTGCCACTGGATGCCGTGGCTCAGATCGCGTGCGGTCAGGATGAAGGGAATCACCAGCATCACCGGGTCGAAGTCGTAACCCATCAAGCTGACGAAGCCGAGGCCCCAGATCGCCGAGAACGAGCCGGTCAGAATGGGGGCCCACCAACTGCTGCGCTGGCCGAGACTGAGATAGAGCAGGAGCAGCATCAGCGCGATCGAAGTTACGAAGATGATGGTAATGCGCGGCAGGTAGTAGTAGCCCCAGCCGGAAATGACGGGCTGGCCGGCGACGAAAATCTCGGCGTTGGCGTCAGAATATTTGTGCACGATCGCGTTGATACCGTCGAACAGCGCCTTGTAGTCGAGGCCGTCTTCGTTGAAGCTCGCGCGGAACAGTGCGCCCTTGTCATCGTAGGTGACGAGGCTCGCGGCGATTTCCCGATGAGTCATCACCGCGTGACGCAACGCGTCGAGCCCGGCCTGCGTGGCGGGCACGCGGGGATACATGAAATTGGTCGTGATGATCGCGCCCGGCAGCACCTTCGGATAGGCCATGCGATACGACGCGAGCGAGAAGATTTCGTTGTGATCGACGCCGGGCAGGAGATTCAGCGCCTGCTGGATGTCCCAGATTTTGTTGAGGGTCGCATAATTGTAGATGTCGCCCTGCTTGACTCGCAGCATCATCAGGAGGGTTTGCGCGCCGCCATAGCGATAGGAAAACTTGCGGTAGAGGAGGGTGTTCGGGTGCTTGGCCGGGAAGAAATTCTCGAACCTGGTGGCGATCGAGACGCGCGCCGCCCAATAGCCCATGAAGGCAGTAACCGCGATCAGCGTGAGGCCGATCGGCAAACGGAATTGGAGAATGTATTTGCCGAGCCCCCACGGCTCCCTGCCGCTCGCGATCGCCAATGCGCTAGACTCCCCGGTTGGTTCCCGGCTGTGGAGTGGCTGCCGGCCGCGATCCCCCACGCCACCGGCGGCCTACCCCCAGCGGGAATCAATCTGCGTAACACTACAGTCTGAAAACGGCAAGGTCGAGAAGATCATCAGAGCGCGAGAAAGAGCAGAGGCCGCGCCCGCGTCGCGCAGCGGGTTGATTCTGGCGGGCGGCCGGAGCGTCCGAATGGGCCGGGCCAAAGCAGCGCTGCCGTTTGGCCGCTCGACGATGCTTGAGCGGCTGATCGCCGAATTGATCGACGAGTTCGGCGAGTTGATCGTGATCGCCGCGCCGCGCGCCGACGAAACCTACGCGGTGGAGGAGCTCATCCGGCCCTGGCGCGGGCGGATCGCAATCCTGCGCGATGAAAATCCTTTTGCCGGACCAGGGCCTGCGCTGATCCGCGGTCTGCGCGCGGCGCAGCATCCGACCGTTTTTGCCTGCTCCTGCGATCTGCCGTTCATCCGCGCCGCCGTCGCGCGCGCACTCTGCCAAAGCCTCGCGGATTACGACGCCGCCATCCCGGAGATCAACGGGCGCAGCCAGCCGCTCTGTGCGGCCTATCAGCAGAGTGCGGCGGCGACGATCGCCAGGATCGTGTGCGGCGGCGAGCACCGTCTGACGACGATCACGGCGCGGCTCAAGCGGCGGCGGGTCGGCGAGGCGGAGTTGCGGCGAATCGATCCGGAGCTGCGCAGCTTTCTCAACGTCAACACTCCGGCGGATTATGCGCGGGCGCTCGAACTGGCGCAGCGCGACGAGAAACACAGTTAACTGTGACGCAGCTCGCAGACTCTGGTCCGATGCCGCGTGTCGCAGACTCGTATCTGAGCCGCCGCTCTCCGACTCGCCGCCCCATGCGCTCGCCGTGCTCGCTGCGCCTTCGGCTCCGCTAGTGCCGCCGGCCCCTTCCCTAGTGTCTGTTCCCGCAAATAACGGACATAGAGGCGGAGCGCTTCGCGGGTGCAGAAACCGGTACCGGCTTCACTAGCGTGAAGCTGTCCGAGATCCTGGCGGCGGGCGGCGAGCTGCTGGGCGTGGGCGGCGCGATAGTGACCCTGGTCCTGCAGGACGTGGATTTAGCGCGGGACGGCGCGGCGGTGCGGCGTGAAGCCGAGTATCTGGCGCGCCGCGGTCTGGTCGAGATTGGCGAGGACGGCTTGGACGGGGACTGGTGGGGACGGCTGAGCGGGGCGGGGCGGAGACTGCTCGGCGAGGGGGTCGCGAGGGCGGCGGGAGCGGCCCAGCCGAGGCCGCGGCGGTCGCTCTGATGGCTCAGGTTTCCAGCGTGCTGACGCGGCTGCCGGTGACGGTGCGCAGGCAACTCGAGCGGCGGCTGACTGACCGCGCCTTCAAGAGCCAAGACGAGCTGGTCGCGTGGTTGGCGGCGAAGGGTTATCAAATTTCGCACCGCGCGCTGTTTCGTTACAGAAGGAAATTCGACGAGAAAGCGGAAGCGCTGGCGGCCGCAACCGAACAGGCGCGCCTGATCGCGGAGAGCTGCCAAGGCGACGACGAGCTGATGACCACGGCGCTGACGCGGCTGGTGCAGCAGCGGCTGGTTCAAGGTGCTGGTGGAATTTTCGGGGCCGCTCGAAACCACCGACCTGGCGCGGATCGCCAAAGTGATCAGCGACCTCGGGCGGCTCACCGTCAATCAGCGGCGCTGGAGCGCCGACGTCGAGCAGCGGCTCGAACGACAACGCGGGGCGGCGACGGCGGAGGTTAAGGTGCTCGAGCGCCAGGGCGGGCTGTCGCCCGACTCGGCGCGGGCGATGCGCGATCTGCTGCTGGGGATCGATCCGCTGCGGGCGGGCGGCGGCGGCGAGCCGGCCGCGGGCTAAGTGACCCTCACCCGCGCGGCGGCGCTGCCGCCGCTTGCCCTCTCCCTTGGACACGGGAGAGGGATCCAGAAACGACGCAGCTCGCAGGCTCTTAACCTTGGCTGCGCCTCGCGGACTCGGCCGCCCCCTGATGAAGGGTCCAAGATTGCGGGATTCCTCGCGCGGGACTGGCTGTTTTGCATACAGCCAGTTGGTGTCCCGCAAAGTAACTTTCATAAGAGTGGAGGGCTGCGCCGACCCGGAAACCGGTACCGGCTTCTCGCTAACGCGAGAAGCTGTCCGAGATCCCTTCCCTGGACGCAGCTCGCAGACTCGCCTGCTCGTTCCGCTTCGCTCCACTAGCGCGACTGCGCTCGCGTTGCTCACTACGCTCAGAATGACAAACCGGCCAGTGTGATTGAAGTTATTAATGGGACACAACACTAGTGGGTTAGTTTGAATTTGATGCAACGCTTTGTTGTCACCCTGGGGCGTGGCTGATTCATTTTGGCTGTGCCTCGCGGACTCGGCCGCTGATTCATTGTGGCCGCGCCTCGCGGACTCAGCCGCCCCCTGGCGAAGGGTCCCGGATTGCGGGATTTCCTTCGGCAGCCTCAGGACAGGCCCTCGCGCGAGCCGGCCGCGGGCTAAGTGACCCTCACCCGCGCGGCGGCGCTGCCGCCGCTTGCCCTCTCCCTTATCCCTGACGCAGCTCACAGACTCGCCTGCTCGTTCCGC
>JBOHWF010000020.1:0-4800 GCA_050736455.1 Binataceae bacterium (SeqCode)
TCTCGTTCCTGACGCAAGCGAGTGAGTTTTGCCATCGGCGCGGGATTGAGCAGGATCGCAGCCGCCTACAGGACGGGCTGAGACATCTGGTCGAGCTGGCGGAGGCGGTGCCGGAAAAGAAAGGCGCGCGCAGTGAGGCGCAAAGACCGTCATTCCTCACCCGGGTCGGCGAGGCGACCATCGCCTACGGCATCTCGATCAACGAGTTCCTCGGCTTCGTCGGCGAGCTCGCGATCGCGGCTTCGAAGTACGTGCGGGGCAAGGCGCGCTACCGCAGAATCGATCTGCTCGAAGCGATCCAGCAGTGTGGCGCGGAAGCGGTTGGGATCGTCAGCCTGATCGCGTTTCTGATCGGCGTCATCCTGGCCTTCATGGGAGCGGTGCAACTCTCGCAATTCGGCGCGTCGATTTACGTCGCCGATTTGGTCGGCATCGGGATGGTGCGGGACATGGGCGCGATGATGACCGCGATTATCATGTCGGGCCGCACTGGCGCCGCCTATGCCGCGAAGCTGGGCACGATGAAGGTGACCCAGGAGATCGACGCCTTGACGACAATGGGTATCTCGCCGCTCGAGTTTCTGGTTTTGCCGCGGGTCTTGGCGTTGATTCTCATGATGCCGCTCTTGTGCCTGTTCGCGGACTTGGTCGGAATCCTCGGCGGGCTGTTTGTGGGAGTGACGATGCTCGATCTCGCGCCCGGCAGCTACCTGCGCGAAACGATCTCGACTCTGACGATGACGAATCTTTTTGGCGGCCTGTTTAAGGCCATAATCTACGGTATGTTAATCGCGCTGGCGGGATGTCTGCGGGGCTTTCAATGCGGTAACAGCTCTTCGGCGGTAGGCGACGCGGCGACCCAAGCGGTCGTGATGTCAATCGTGATGGTGGTCGTCGCCTGCGGCCTCTTTGCTGTGGTCTTCAACGTCCTCGGGATCTGAACCGCGAGCCATGCCACCGAACGCCATCAAGCGCCAGACTTCGACCCCGGAGGGGGCGATCAGCGTACGCGATATGACGATGGCGTACGGCAGCTTCGTTCTGATGCGCGACTTGAATTTCGTGGTACAGACCGGCGACATCTTCATCATCATGGGCGGCAGCGGATGCGGTAAAAGCACGGCCCTGCGCCATTTGATCGGGCTCAAGGAACCGGCCAAGGGCGAGATCTCCTATGGCAGCATCAACTTCACGCGCGCCCAACCCGAAGAACGGGAAGGCTTGCTGCGACGCTTCGGCGTTCTCTATCAGGGCGGCGCGCTCTGGAGCTCGATGACGTTGGCGGAAAACATCGGCCTGCCGTTGGGCGAGTTCACCGACCTGAGGCCGTCGCAGATTCGCGAAATCGCCGCGCTCAAATTGGCGCTGGTGGGCCTCAAAGGCTTCGAAGACTTCTACCCCAATCAGATTAGCGGTGGGATGCAGAAACGCGCGGGGATCGCGCGGGCGATGGCGCTCGATCCGGATATTCTGTTCTTCGACGAGCCTTCCGCCGGTTTGGATCCGATCAGTTCGCGGATGCTGGATAACCTGATCCTCGAACTGCGCGACAGTCTCGGCACTACGATCGTAGTCGTGACCCATGAACTGGCGAGCATCTTTACGATCGCCAACAACTGCGTTTTTCTCGACGCTGAATCACGTACTCAGATAGCGACCGGCGATCCGAAGGAACTGCTCGCGCACTCGCAAGACCCGCGCGTGATCACCTTCCTCACGCGTGGCGAAAAGGGCGCGGAGGCCGTGCATACCTCATGACGAAACGAATCAGTCCGGCCGTTATCGGCGCGTTTATTGTCGGCGCCGCCGTAGTGCTCATCGCGGCGATCATGGTGGTGGGCTCCGGCCAACTCTTCAAAAAGCCGCTGGCGTTTGTCTGCATGTTTCAAGGAGATTTGAACGGACTCAAAATCGGCGCGCCGGTCAAATTCAGAGGCGTCCAGATCGGTTCCGTCGCGGCTATCAAGCTCGCTCTGTCTCCCGACGAGGGGCGTCTGAAGCCAGACACCAAGGGATTTTGGCTACCCGTGATTATCGAGATCCAGCGCTCGCAAATTGTCGGACGCGGCGGGACCGGTTCTGCGCTTGGACAAATCGGCTTCGAAGAAATGATCGGCCGCGGCTTGCGCGCCAAACTCGACGTCGAAAGCTTTCTGACCGGTCTGTTGTATATCAATCTCGATCTGCACCCCAACGCGCCCCTCAATCTCGTGCTCGAACCCGGCGGACGTTATCGTGAGGTCCCGACGGTCCCCACCACCATGGAGGCGGTCCAGAAGCAGGCCACGGACGCTTTGGCGAAATTCGAGCAGATCGACTTTAAGGCGCTGGTAGTTTCGATCACTGAGGCGGCGGATTCGATCAAAGGCCTCACCAGTTCGCCGGATCTTAAAGCCACGTTGGACGCGCTGAAAGGCGTCACCCAGAACTTGAATACGACCATGGTCTCGATGCGCAACACGATCAATAACGCCAATGCGCACATCGACCCGCTCGTCGCCAGCCTGCAAAAGAACTCCGCCGAAGTTAACGCGACGCTCGCGCAGACGCGTACGGCGCTGGTTGACCTGCAGGCCGCGCTTGATCCTGACGCGCCATTGGCGGTCCATCTAAACGAGACACTGGATCAACTTGCCGAAACCTCGCGCTCAATTGGCGCTCTCACCGACTATCTGCAACGCAACCCTTCGTCATTGGTCCGCGGAAAATACATACCCGACAAAGACCGTTAACACCGATGAAACTTCAGATCGAATTGATGCTGCTGTTTCTGTCTTGCGTCGCCATCGCGGGATGCTCTCCACTGGCGCCCAAACCCGACTACTCGAAATTCTTCGTGCTCACCCCGATTGCCGACGCACCCGGCCCGACCTCGCCAATCGCTCAGGCGGGCGGGCTCGCGCTGGGTATTGGACCGATCGATTTCCCCGACTATCTAAAGCGCCTCGAGGTTGTGAAGCGGCAATCACCCAATCAGCTTGACATTTCTCCGGTCGATCGCTGGGGTGAGCCGTTAGACAAGAACTTCGAACGGATCCTCTGCGAAAACCTCGCGCAACTGCTCAATACTGATCATATCGAGAAGTATCCCTGGCCGCGCAGGACGGCGATCGACTATCAGATCGAGATTTCCGTGCAAACCTTCGAGACTACACCTGATGGCCAATCGCGGTTGAGCGCACGCTGGATTATCAAGGACGGCTCGACTGGCAAGGACCTGTACGCATCCCGTACGACCGCGACCGCGGCCATCGGCACTGGTGACGCCGGCGCCGCAACCTCACTGAGTGAAGATCTCGGCAGCCTTAGTCGTGAAATCGGCTCACAGATTACGCAGTTGAACCAGCGTCGAGGACCAAAGATCTCCCCGACACCGGCTTAGGCTCGATTCAAAGAGGATCCGGCCCGGAGACGGAACCGGACGGCTCAGCTCGAGACCGCCGGGAGATGATAGCGTTATGCAATTTCGCCTTACGTAATCGCGCGATACGAGTCGCGATGCAGTCCGGGGGAATCAATCGTCGCGCCCGCCCGCGCGGCTCACCCATTATCGAGCGCCTGGGTAAAATCAAGCAGGAGATCGCGCCAATGCTCGACCCCGACTGAGATTCTGACCAAAGAATCCGTAATTCCGGCGCTCTCGAGTTCGTCCGCACTCAATTCACTGTGAGTCGTGGTCAGTGGATGGCACGCCAGCGTCTCGACCCCGCCGAGGCTGACGGCATTGCGCGCAATCTCAAGCCGGCGCAGAAAATTGAACGCCGCGGGTTTTCCGCCCGCTAGTTGCAACGATAAGAGTGAGCCCGGATAGTCGGTCTGAGCCTCGCGAATGCGGATTTGTTCGGCATCGGCGAACAGCGACGGATAGATTACCCGGCTGACGCGCGGATGCCTAACGAGATTATCGGCAATCCGCTCCGCGTTTTTGCTCTGGCGGTTCATCCGCAGGGCGACAGTCGACAGTCGCGAACTCAGCATCCAGCATTCGTCGGCCTGCAGGATGTTTCCGGCCAGCGCGCGAGTTCCGCGCACCTGTTCGATCAGGCCGGCATCGCGCGCCAGCAACACGCCCGCCAGCAAATCGCTGAAGCCGCCAAGAAATTTGGTCGCTGAATAGATCACCAGGTCGGCGCCGCGGGCGAGGGGATGCTGAAAGGCCGGCCCGAGCAAGGTATTGTCGACGGCCAGCAGCGGACGCCGCGGATGACGCTGCACCGCTTCGGCCGCCGCCTTGATATCGGTCATCGTGAGCGTCGGATTGGCCGGCGTCTCGATCAACACCAGCCCGAGATCTTTCTCCGCCGCGATCGCCGCGGCGATAGCTTCAGTCCGACCCGCCGTGACTCCTCGCGCGCGAAATCCCAGCGGCTCGATTATATGGTGAATCAGATGCTGCGTGCCGCCATACAGCGGTTGGGTGTAAAGCAAGGTGCGGCCGCGCTCGAGAAACGCCAGCATCGTGGTGAAGATCGCCGCCATTCCGGAGTTGAAGACCGCGGCGGCGCTGGCCCCGCTCTCCAGGGGCGCTAATTGATCCTCGAGAATTTCGGCGTTGGGGTGATTTAGCCGCGCGTAGATCAAGTCGGGCGCGTCGCCGGCGACCGGCTGCGCTTTACCGAGTACGATGGCGAACGCATGTTCGGCGGCCTCCGGACTGGAGAAAACGTAGGTCGAACTGCGATAGACTGGCGGTCGGGCCGCGCCCACCGATAGTTTCGGATCGAAGCCACGGGTCAAAACTGCGGTTTCCGGCCTGACCCGATACGGAAAGCTCGGCATAAAGTATTTCCTCCCTAACGC
>JBOHWF010000021.1:0-12883 GCA_050736455.1 Binataceae bacterium (SeqCode)
CCTTTGGATTGATCGTTGCGGCATTTAGCTGCAAGATCACCCTTGCGCCGCCGTGATGAACGGCAGCCGGAATGAACCGGGGAGAACGGCAATGACGAATCGGCCGTTGGCGAAGAAGGTGGCGGTGGTGGTTGTGCTTGTATGCGCCGTCGGGCTCGCCGCAGCAACGTCCCGAGCGCAAGACGACGGCACTGTTGCGCCGGTATCGAACACGAACGCCGTCGCGGCCGCGCCGGCGAGCGCTTCAGCCCCGGGCGACTCGTCCGTCGTGCGCCCCGCCACCGATACGCCAGCCATCGAGTCGGCAGCCCCATCGACCACCACGGCTTCCGCTCCAGACTCTACGGTTGCTCCCGCGGCGCGCAAGACCGCGCTGCAGAAGGCGGTTTTCGAGATCAAGGCGACCGCGCAGGACCTCGCGCGCCTCACCGCCGCTCAGCGGCGCAAGTGGCAGGTAGCCGTCGCCTCGCTGCCCGGCTTCTGCCAGGACTGGAATCGGATGCTGCACGATCGTGAGGTGAACAATCTGCTGCATCTGCACTGGCATTCGAGCGCGGACGGCGCCACCGCCACCTATATCGGTTACGGGACGGTCGAGAATTGCCAGGCCAAAGAATCGTCCGAAGGCGTCCCGATCGGCAAGGTCACTTACGAAGAGCGAGACTACGCGCTCTCGGGCAGGAACATCGACGACGCCAAGACCCATCCGCAGCTGATGCGCACGAGCAAGACGCTCGAGATCTTCTCCTACGAAAAGGACCGCTGGTTCTACTAGCGCGCACGCGCTGGGTTTCTGGCAAATCCGATTTTTCTCAGGCGGCCCGTACCGCGGGACGCTCGGGGCGCGCGAGTATGCGATCGGTAAGCCGGTTGACAGCCCGCTCGAGGATACCCGACGCGATCGCCAGGACGGCGATCAGCGGGATCGCGGCGACTGCGAACTCGGCCATCGGCGCCGCCCGCATCCGCGCTCCGAAATAAATCACATAGGGCTGATGAATCAGGTAGAAGCCATATGACCAGAGGCCGATGTACGTCATCGCCGTCTCGATCCGCGGGAAGCGGCGGACGCTGTGGGCTATGTTCGCCAGAATCACGAAAAGTCCGGTCCCGATCAGCCCGTCGGTTAGCGTATAAGTCAGCGGCGAAGCGTAACTGTAGAGGCCGGCGGTATAGATCGCGACGCCGGCGGCCAGTCCGGCGAAGCTGAAGAGGCGGCGATCAACGCGCGCGCGGTCCTGCTGGTACCACATTCCGACCACCATCCCGAGCGCGAATTCCCATAACCGGCAGCCGAAAAATGCGCCCAGCAGATAGTAGCCCGAAGCGTGCAGCACGAACATCAGGATGTAGCGGCTTGCGATGGTTTCTGCCGCGCACAGAATCAGAAACCAGCTCGCTCCGACGCGGCGCATCAGACCGAAGAGCAACGGGAAGACCACGTAAAGCTCGAGGATTAGCCCGAAGTACCACCAAGCCGGATTCAGGTAGTAGAAGATGTAATAGATTGGCACGACGCGATCGCCGAGAAAGCTCAGGATGAAGCGATAATCGATCGGCTCGAGGCGCGCCTGAAACGGCGAGACCAGATAGAGCAGATGCGCCGCCCAATACATCGGGAACAGCCGCACGAGGCGGGAGCGATACCATCCGCGCCAGCCGCCCGGCGGTCCGCCGCGCCGCATCAGCGAGTAACTCAGCCCAAAACCGCTCATCACGATAAACACGCCGACCCCGTGAAAGCCGACGCCCGCGACTGCGGCGAAAATCGCCTTGCCGATAGCGGCGATCATCGCACTCGTCGATCGCGGATTGGCTTGCTGGATGAAGCGCGAGAAGTAGTGCGGATCGAGCGGCGAGGGCAGCCGCCGGTTGACGTAAGCCTCGAAGCAGTGGAAGTAGGCGATCCAGAGGATCGCAAGCCCCTTGATACCGTCGAGCCAGCGCAGGCGCGTACCACTCGCCGGCGCCGCGGCAGAGGCGGGCGCGCTCACCTCGCGTTCCGCGCTCAGTTCAGTTCCTTGCTGCTGTAGTCAAGGATCCGTCGCGCGACGATCATCAGATTGATCTGCTGGGTGCCCTCGAAGATGTCGTTGATCTTGGCGTCGCGCATCCACTTTTCAAGGAGCTGGTGGCGCGAGTACCCCAGCGGTCCCAGCAGCTCGACGGCCTTTTGCGTGATCAACGTGACGCTCTTGCCGGCCTTGGCCTTGGCCATCGAAGCCTCAAGGCTGTTGCGCATCCCGGCGTCGAGCATCCAGGCCGCGCGCCAGGTCAGCAAACGCGCCGCCTTGAGCTGCACTTCCATCTCCATGAAGTCGCGTTCGAGCGCGCTCAGCCGCCGCGGCGAGAGCCCATAGCGGATTGGAATCCCCTGCTCAGCGAGAAAGTCGCGGACGAAATCGAGCGCCGCGCGGCCGACCCCGATCGCCATCGCGGCGACGATCGGCCGGGTCGCGTCGAAGGTCGCCATCACGTCCTTGAAGCCACCTTCGGTCCTGACTTCTGGACTGCCCAGCAGATGGTCGGCGGGGACGCGGCAGTTGTCGAAGGTCAGCATCGCGGTGTCGGAAGCGCGGATGCCGAGTTTGTTCTCGACCCGCACGACGGTCATGCCCGGGGTGTTGTGCTCGACCACGAAAGGTTTGATCGCGGCGCGGCCGGCCTTGCGGTCGAGCGTCGCCCAGACCACCACGAAGCCTTCGGATTTCTCGGCGGCCATCTGGCCGGCGGTGCAAAAAATCTTGGTGCCGTTGATGACCCAGTGATCGCCGTCGCGCACCGCGCTGGTGGTGATCGCGGCCGAGTCCGAGCCGCAGCCCGGCTCCGTGATCGCCATTGCGCCCCACTTCGGCCTGCCTTCACGGAAGCGCCGTAAAAACCGTTCGCGCTGCGCCGGCGTTCCCGCCGCGCCGACCGCGGCGCCACCGAGTCCGCCACCGGGAATCGAAAGAAAGAGTCCGGCGTCGCCCCAGCACAGTTCCTCTGCGGTGAGGCATGTGACGAGGGTGCGTCCCTTGGGCGCAGCGCTCTCGCTCGCGACCTGTTCTCCCGGAGCTTTCTTGCCAGCTTCAGCGCCGAGGTTCTGCGCTGACCACATCATCTCCCAAAACTGACGCGGCTCACGGTGTTCGTTTTCGTCGTACTCGCGCGAGATCGGGCGCATCATCTGCGCGGCCGCCGTACGATACATCTGGGTCTGCTTGAGCACCTGCGGCTCGAGTTCAAAATCGATCATCTGTGATCCTTTCGAGCAATCCTCGCGTTACTGGGGACTCCGGGATTCTTCGGTCGCAACTCCCTCAGAATGACACTAAGGGTTATCCTGGCTGAACATAGAAACTTGGGCCGTCCAAGCTAAACAATCGCCAGGCCTTCGAGCACGCCGAAGGCGCGGGCGTTGCGCAACCACAGCTCGACCGGATGCTCGCGGATATATCCATGGCCGCCGAGCACCTGGAGGGCGTTGTCCGCGATAGTCAGGCACCACTGCGCTGCATAATTGCGCGCCTGCGAACTCTCCTTGAGCGCGTCGTCACCCTTGTCGAGCCGCGAGGCCGCCTCCCACACGAGCAGCCGCATCGCATCGATTTCGATCGCCATCTCCGCGAGCATGAAGGCGATCGCCTGCTTGCTCGCGATCGGAACGCCGAAGGCCTTGCGCTCCTTGGCGTACGCGCGGGCATAGTCGTAGGCGGCGCGCGCGACGCCCACGGCCAGCGCCGCCATCGCGACTCGCGACTCGCTCAGGATACGGACGAAATTGATCCCGCCATCGCCGCCCAGCCGCGCCTCCGACCCGACCCGGCAGTCGGCCAGGCTCAATTCGAATGTCGCGAGCCCTTTGAGCCCCATGTTCTTCTCGCGCGCGGAGACCGCAAGTCCGGCAGCGTCGCGCGGCACGATGAACGCATCGACGCCTGCGTAACCGATCTCGCGATTTGAGGCCGCGTAGACGAGCATCAACCCCGCCTGATCGGTCAGCGGCACGCAGCATTTGCGTCCGTTGAGAATAAAGCTGGCGCCGTCGCGGCGCGCGGTCGTTTCAAGCAGCGACGGATCGAAATCAAACTTCGGCTCCATCAGCGCGGCGGTGGCGGGCAAAAAAGCGTCGCCGGCGAGCGACCGTAAGAACTGTGTGTGCTGCAACGGCGTCCCGGCTTCGATCAGCGGGAAGGCGAGCAGGCGCGGTGCGAGCATGTGGAGCGCGATCGCGAGATCGCCATAGGCCAGCTCCTCGAGCACGATCGCGCCGGTGACGGCTGAGCGCGCGTCGCCATAACCGCCGAAGTCCTCTGCAATTGCTCCGCGCACCAGCCCAAGTTCCCAGCCTTTGGCGATAAGCGCCGGCCGGATCGCGCCGGATTCGTCGGCCGCGCGCGCCGCTGGACGGATTTCATCGAGCGCGAAGGCCGCGACGGTCTCGCGGATCATCTTCTGCTCGTCGCTGAGATCAAATCCGATCATCGATTTTTCAGGCTCCGCGGATCTCTCCGGTGCCTATCGAACCTTAAGCGATACTTTAACTATCACGATTCTTGCGATTTCCGCCGCAGCCGTTCAAGTTCGCGCGCCCGCTTGTATTTCCGCTCATCCTCGGCGATCTGCATCGGCGGCGCCAGCGGTTTGCGCAGCTTGTGGATAAGTTTCTTCGCCGAAATCACTTTCGCCGGCGGCCTTTTCGAAGATTTTGCCGCCACGCTCAATCACCGCGTGAGGCCGATGAAACTCATCTGCAGACCGCTGGGGCTGCCGCCACCTGCGCGGCGCGAGAAGTAGCGATCGCTCGCGCATTTCGTGCATGGCCCGGTGAGGCGGATCCGCGCCGGCTCGACGCCAGCAGCCGTCAACTGACCGGCGACGATCGCGCGTAAATCGAGAAAACCCTTGCCGCGCGAGCCACGCCGCGCATAGCTCGATGCCGAGGGGATCTCGCGCTTGAAACGCTCGGCCAGCGCTTCATCGACCTCGAAGCAGCACATCCCGATCGCGGGACCGAGCGCCGCGGCGATCGCTTCGGACCGCGCCCCCAGCGCCGTCATTGCGCGAATCCCCTCGGCCACGATATTCGCGAGCGCGCCACGCCATCCGGCGTGCAGCGCGCCGACGACGCGATGCTCCGCGTCGGCGAGCAAAATCGGGACGCAATCGGCGGTAAACAGGCAGAGCGCGATTCCGGTGTCGCGGGTGACCATCCCGTCGCCCGGCGCGCGTGCGCTGCCGTAGCTGCGATCGATAACCCGTACCTCGTTACCGTGTACTTGTTTCACGAGCGCGGGAACCATCGCAGGATGCTCAGCCAGCCATCGCCGCCAGTTCTCCGTCACCGCCGCCGGATCGTCGCCAACCCAGCGCGCCAGGTTGAAGGAGCGATAGGCCCCCGCGCTCACCCCGCCAACGCGCTCCATGAAACCGTGGTCGATTGATGGAAGATCGAGCGGCGCGAGCGAACTCGCGGAGCGATCGTCGGAAGCGGTATCAAAAAATGCGCCAGCCATCGCGGTTGTCCGGATCGAAAAGGATAAACTATAATCAGGTGTTTGGGAATTTCACTTTTCGCCTTTCACGTGAGCGAGGCGCATGAACGGCTATCAGTATCTGGTGCGGCGCAACCGACTGATCTTTGAACTCGACGACGCGGTCCGCAAGCTCAGCGACCTGCCCGCGCCCGAGCGCGACGCAGCCACGCGCAAGCTCGAAGCGCAGTTCGACCTCCGTCTGCGCCAACTCTACACCGAGGTCGCGGGCGAATATCCGGGTGAGCGCAAGATCAAGGCGCGCCCGATCGACGACCCCCGCTGAAACGCCCAGGCAGCGACGTGGAGCGCTCTATCAGCATCCGCGGAGCGCGCACTCACAACCTCCGCAATATCTCACTCGACATTCCGCACGGACGGCTGACCGTGGTCACCGGCGTCTCGGGTTCGGGCAAATCCAGCCTGGTCTTCGATACGCTCTACGCCGAGGGTCAGCGGCGCTACGTGCAGAGCCTTTCGACCTACGCGCGCCTCTTCCTCGAACGGATGGATCGGCCCGACGTTGATTCGATCACGGAGATTCCGCCGGCGCTCGCGCTCAAGCAGAAAAACAGCATCAAGAATGCGCGCTCGACCGTCGGCACAGTCACGGAAATCAGCGACTATTTGCGCCTGCTGTTCGCCGCCGCGGGCCGGACCATCTGCCCGCGATGCAAAATCGAGGTCACGCGCGACAGCGTCGAGAGCGCCGCGTCCCGCCTACTCGCAGCGCCGGGCCTCTACCTCGTGCTCGCGCCCTTCGCGCTCGGTGCGCGCTCGCTCGCCGAAGCCGCCGCCTACCTCGGCGCCAACGGCTACCATCGAGTCTATCGGCACGGCGAAGTAGTCAGCGTCGAAGATTTGCTCGACTTGGCGGGCCACTACGGCGCGGCGCCTGAAGCGCTCGAAGTTTTAGTCGATCGCGTTACGGTCGCCGCAGACGCCGGCGCCGAGCGGATCCGCGAAGCCTTCGAGAAGGCCTTCGCGCTCGGCGGCGGGCGCGCGCGCTCGCTCGCGGTCGAGCGTGTCGACAGCATGACGACGCCGCGGGCTGCGCTCGAATTCGATCGGCGCTTTAACTGCTCGAACTGCGGGACTGCTTATCCCGAACCAACCGCGACCTTCTTCTCTGCGAACAGCCCGCTCGGCGCCTGCGCGGAATGCGAGGGCTTCGGCCGCGTCGCTGAGCTGGATCTCGACAAGGTTATCCCGAATCCACAGCTCTCGCTCCGGCAAGGCCTGATCGCCCCCTGGCGCACCCCGGCCTATCGCGAGATGCAAACCTGGATGATCAAGTGCGCGCGCGCGGCGCGCATCCGCACCGCCGCGCCGCTCACCGAGATGTCGGCCGAAGAGCGCACCTGGCTGCTTGACGGCGAGCCGGCGGCCAAGGGCAAGCGCTGGGACGAACGCTGGCCGGGCGTACGCGGATTTTTTCGCTGGCTCGAACGCAAACGCTACAAAACCCACGTGCGGATTCTCCTCGCGCGCTACCGGCGCTTCGCCCCCTGTCCGCGATGCGGCGGGACGCGGCTCAAGCCCGAGGCGCTCAACGTCTTTGTCGCCGACAAGACGATCGCCGACGTCGGCCGCATCGCCGTGCGCGATCTACCCGGATGGATCCGCGTGCTGACAAAAGATCGCGCGCTGGCGGCGCGCGCCGGGTCGCTGCTCGGAGCGCTCGCGAACCGCCTCGGCTACCTCAACGAAGTCGGCCTCGGTTACCTGACGCTCGAGCGGCAGGCGCGCACGCTCTCGGGCGGCGAGGCCCAGCGGATTCATCTCGCCAGCGCGCTCGGCAATCAGCTCTCTGGCACCCTCTACGCGCTCGACGAGCCGACGGTGGGCTTGCACGCAAGCGACTCGCGGCAACTGCTCGCGGTGCTGCGCCGCCTGCGCGATATCGGCAACACGGTGGTCGTCGTCGAGCACGATCCCACGATGATCGCGGGCGCGGACTACCTCGTCGCGCTGGGACCGGATGGCGGGCGCGGCGGCGGCGAGCTGATCCGCGCGGGAGCGCCGGCGCGGCGCAAGCCCTCGGCCGAGGCGCCGCCGGGTCGGGCCCTCCTGATGCGCGCGCTGGCGCGCAAGCGGAGTGTGAACAAGAACGACGCGGCGATCAGGATCGTCCGCGCGACGGAAAACAACCTGCGCGCGATCGACGCCACCATCCCGCTCGGCCGCCTGGTCTGCCTGACCGGCGTCTCCGGCTCGGGCAAATCCACGCTGATGGAGGCCGTGCTCTACAACAATTACCTGCGCCGCATCGGCGCCGCGGTCAGCGAGGTCGGCGCCTGCGCGCGCGTCGAGGGTTTCGAGTCCATCGGCGAGATCGTCCACATGGGGCAGGAGATGCCGACGCGATCGCTGCGCTCGAATCCCGCCACCTACCTCAAGATTTACGACGACATCCGCAGGCTGTTCGCCGCGAGCGCCGAGGCCCGCCGGCTGAAAATCAAGCCGCGCGATTTTTCGTTCAACGTCGAGGGCGGCCGCTGTACCCGCTGCAACGGCGCGGGCACCGTCACTATCGAGATGCACTTCATGGCCGACCTCGAAGTTCAGTGCGACGTCTGCGAGGGCCGCCGCTTCCAGAGCCACATTCTCGCGATTCGCTTCGAGGGACGAAATGTCAATCAGGTCCTCGAACTGACGGTGGACGAGGCGCTCGGAGTCTTCGCGAAGCATCCGGCGATTTCGCGCCGCCTCGAGCCGCTCGCCGCGGTCGGCCTCGGCTATCTGCAGTTGGGCCAGACCACTTCGACCCTCTCCGGTGGTGAAGCGCAGCGGCTCAAGCTCGCGCGCTTTTTGCTCGCCGATCTCGAGCCGTCGATCAATGCCATCGCCGGCCGGCGCGGCGGCCGGATGTTTTTGCTCGACGAGCCTACCACCGGTCTCGCCTCGTCTGACATTCGCCAGCTATTGCGCGTGCTGACCCGGCTGGTGGCGGAGGGCAATACGCTCGTCGTGATCGAGCACAATCTCGAATTCATCGCGCAGGCCGACTACATCATTGATCTCGGTCCCGGCGGCGGCGACGAGGGTGGTCGCATCGTCGCCGCCGGCGATCCATTGAAAATCGCCGCATCCGCGAAATCGCTCACCGGACGCGAGCTGCGGCGGCTGTTCGGGCTTCAGAAGATCGCGCCGCGAAACCTCCAGTCGGCGTTGCGCGAGGCGGCTGCCGCCCAAGCCCTGTGAGCGCCTCGAGCAAGTGCCCTCGGCTCAAGCATAAGGCGCGACACGGGGGGCGGGCGAGTCTGCGAGCCGCGGCCAAAATCAAGCGCGCCGACCGCGCAATCAACTGAAATAAATGCCCGAGCGCCTCGATCAATTCCTGGTTCGGCTCGGTCTGGCCCCTTCGCGCCGGATTGCTCGAGGGCTAATCGCGCAAGGGCGGGTGCGGGTCAATGGCCGCCGTCTGCGCAAAGGCGCAGTGGTTGACGCCGGCGCTCAAGTGCAGGTCACCAAACCGTCTGAAGCAAGCGGCATTCAAGCCAATGCCGAACTTACGATCAAAGTCCTCTACCAGGACTCGGCTCTGCTGATCGTCAACAAGCCGGCGCTGATTCCCTGTCATCCGCTGCGTGCCGACGAACGTGGAACTGTGATGAACGCGATCGCTGCGGTTTACCCCGAAACTGCGACCGTCGGCGACGACCCGCGCGAGGGCGGCCTGGTCCATCGGCTCGACAACGGCACCTCGGGCGCGCTGATTATCGCGCGCACCAACGAGGCGCTGGCGACGCTTCGCGCCGCTATTCGCAGCGGTGCGATCGCCCGCGAGTATCTCGCCCTCGCCGCGGGCCGCATCGAGTCCGCGGTTGAGATCACGGCCCCGATCGCGCACCATCCGAAAAATCCGCGCAAGATGGTCGTGGTCACTGAAGCTCACGCCGCCACGGCCGCGCGACCGGCGAGCACTATCGCAGTCCCGATCGATCGATATGGCGAATTCACTTTATTGAAAGTCTCGCCACGTACGGGACGCCGTCATCAGATCCGCATACACCTCGCGAGCCTCGGTCATCCGCTCGCCGGCGACGAGCTCTACGGCGGCCCGCCGCTCGAGGGACTCGCGCCGGGCCGCTTCTGGCTGCATCTCGCGGCGCTCGAGCTGGAATCGCCAGTTGCCGGGCGCATCCGCGTCGAGGCTCCGCTCCCGGCCGATCTCGGCGCGTCGCTCGCGGCGCTTCGCTGAAAGATTTGTCTGCTCGCGCTTGCGGCCGCTAGACGTGGCCGTCGATATGGACGCGGCGGCTCTCGAAGAGCCACTCGCCGTTCACCTTGCGCAGGCGATCTTCATATCGGCCGATCGCGGCCAGCGAGACCCGGTTGTCTTTGCAGTGATAGTACGAGAGGTAGCAGCCGCCCATCGCACGCTCGCCGCTCACCTCGAAGCTGACGTTACTCATCACGTGACGCACTTGCGCCCCACCCATCGAGGCGGCATAGACCTCGGTAAATTTCAGCAGCCCTCCGGCGCCCTCGAATTTGCCGAAGCGCGGGCTGTCGAAGACCCCGTCGGGAGTGAAGCATTTCACCCAATCCTGATAGCGCCCGTAATCGACGGTGAAGGCGTAACGCGCATACAGTTCGCGGATCTGCTCGCGGTCGTCCCACGTCCCCGTGATTCCCATAATTACCCCCTCAAATCGCGCCCTCTTCGCGCAGCCTCGCGATGTCGTCCCAGCTATAGCCGAGCATCTCCGTCAGGATCGTCTCGGTATGCTCACCGAGTTCGGGCGCGCGCGCGCGTGGATTGCCCGGCGTCTTCGACAGGATTACCGGCACCCCGACCAGTTGCGTCTTGCCGAAGGCTTCGTGTTCGTAATCCACGATATAGTCGTTGGCCCGCACCTGGGCATCGTCCGGCAAATCGCTGATCGTATTGACGATCGTGTAGATGAAATCGCCGCCCTCTTTGAGCAACTTCATCCACTCCGCGCGCGGCCGGGCGATAAACACCTTGTCGAGGATCGCCACCAGCTCGCGATGGTTCTTGCCGCGCGTCTTGATGTTGTCGAAGCGCGGATCGGCGATCAGCTCGGGGATCCCGAGCGTGACGCAGAAGTCTTTCCAGTAGCGATCGGTCTGCAGCATCCCGAGGCACAGCCACAAGCCGTCCGCGCACTTATAATGATTCCACAGCGGATTGAAGGCGTCGTCACGCGTATTGCGCGGAAACTCCTTACCCATGATGGTGCGCATCGACACGTTAAGCCCCTGCAGCGCGATCATCGAGCCGAGATGCGAGGCGTTGACTTCCTGCCCAACGCCGTAACGCTCGCGCGCGACCAGCGCCGTCATGATCCCGTAGGCGAGCATGATCGCGCCCATCTGATCGGCGACGCCGCCGTTAAGGTAGATCGGTTCGTCGCTGTTCACGCTCGCGATATTCATGATGCCGGAGCGCGCCTGCGCCATGTAATCAAACGACGGCTCGCCGCTATCCGGGCCATTCGGGCCGTAGCCGGTCGAGTTGGCGTAGATTATTTTGGGATTGCGCGCGCTCAGCTCCTGGTAGCCGAGGCCGAGCCGGGCGGCCACGCCCTTGCGGAAATTCTGCACGAAGACGTCGCTCTGCGCCGCGAGCTTGTAGACGATTTCGCGGGCGGCCGGCTTGCTCAGATCGAGCGTGATACTGCGCTTATGGCGGTTATTGGCCTCGAAATAATAATTGGCCCCGCCGCGCTGCGCCGACGCCCCGCCCATCGAGAAAATCGAACGCCCGGGATCGCCCTTGTCGCGCTCCTCGAGCTTGATCACCTCGGCGCCCATGTCCGCGAGCATCGTGGTCGCGACCGGGCCCTGCTGCCAGATGGTCCAATCAATCACTTTGATTCCGCTTAATGGTGCATCCATGTCCGCCCCTATAGCACAGACCGCCGCATTCGTTTAGTCCCGCTCAAAAGCTGGATCCGTCTGGTCGAGCTTGACCGACCGTCAGCGGCCGATCGGCTTAACTACGACTAATTTAGTCGGAGATAAAAACCAATGACAAAAAGAATTCTAATCGGCGGCGCCGGCTTCGCCGGATTATGGAGTGCATTGGGCGCGGCGCGGCTACTCGACCAAGCCGGGCAGACGGACGGCTCGATCGAGATCGCGATGCTCGCCCCGACACCGTTTCTGCACCTCCGGCCCCGTTTCTATGAGGTGGAGCCGGCTGGCATGGCTACTCCGCTGTTGCCGCTGCTCGCGGCCGTCGGTGTCCGTTACATTCGTGGCCAGGTCGAAGAAATCCATGCTCGCGAGCGCAGCGTCGAGGCGATCGATCCTGAGGAGAATCGCTTCACCCTCTCTTTCGACAGTTTCGTGCTCGCCACTGGGAGCAGGCTGCATCGCCCCGAGCTGCCCGGTCTGCGCGAGCATGCCTTCAGCATCGATCAGCTTGACGAGGCTTGCGCACTGGCCAGTCACCTTGATCGTCTTGCTCACTTACCGAATACGCCTTCCCGCAACACCGTCGTGGCAGTGGGTGGCGGCTTCACCGGAATCGAAATTGCCACCGAGCTACCCGGACGTTTGCGCGCCGCCTGGGGCCCGGCCGCAATCAACGTCATCTTGATTGAGCATGCGGGCGCCGGCGGACCCGAGCTGGGAGCAGGCCCGCGTCCAGTGATCGAAAAAGCGCTGCGCGAGTTGGGCGTCACCGTCCGCGTCAACACCGCGGCGGCCGCGATCGACGCCGCTGGACTCTCGACATCGACCGGCGCGCATCGAGGCTCAGACCGTGATTTGGACCGCCGGTATGCGGGCGAGTTCTTTGACCGCGCAAATTGAGGCGCAGCGCGATCACCTCGGCCGGCTGCTAGTCGATACCGACCTGCGGATCGTCGGCTTCGACAATATTTATGCGGCCGGCGACGTCGCGCTCGCCTTAGCCGATGATCCTGATCGCCACGCGCTGATGTCATGCCAACACGCGCTGATGATGGGCAGGTTCGCGGGCTACAACGTTGCCGCGCGCCTCATCGGCTACCCGACGATCCCCTATCGGCAGTCACACTACGTGACCTGCCTCGATCTTGGCGGCTGGGGGGCCGTTTACTCGGAAGGCTGGAAGCGTGAAGTTAAGCTGGTCGGAGCTGAGGCCAAAGCCGTCAAGCGCGTGATCAACACCCGAGCGATCTATCCGCCGCCGCCCGATCGCGCGGCGGCGCTGGCCGCCGCCGACCCGCAAACCAAGCTCGGCGCTTGAGGTTCTGCCTTCGCATGGCGCACATCACTACCGATGTTGAGTACGCGCTGCACTGCCTGCTCTTTCTGATTAAGCCGCGTGCCGACGCGCATCAAGCCAGCGCGCGTGATCTTGCCGAGTTGCAGGGCGTGCCGCTGCAATTCGTCGCTAAGCTCTTTAC
>JBOHWF010000022.1:0-5535 GCA_050736455.1 Binataceae bacterium (SeqCode)
GTCATAGGTGGGACGCGAGCTCGCATAGAAGACGCCGAGCGGGGTCGGCAGCGGTGCCTCGAAATTCCCGAGCATAAAGGCAAGCGACAGATTGGTCTCGTCATGCGCGACGAGGTCCGCCTCCGTCACGCCATTGCCGAGCGCGACGACCTCCGGCCGCTGCCCGTTCATCCGGATGCCCTTGTCGCGGTTCTTGCCGAAGACCAGCGGCTTGCCATGCTCGAGCACGAGCTGATGGTCGGCCTTGATCGCCTTGTCGCTGACGTCGTCGAAAGCACCGTCATTGAAGATGTTGCAGTTCTGCAGAATCTCCATGAACGACGCCCCGCGATGCGCGTGCGCCCGCTGGAGCATCGCGCCCAGATGCTTCTGCTCGACGTCGACCGTGCGGCAGACGAAGCTCGCGTGAGTGCCGAGCGCCACGGTGATCGGATTGAAGGGAAAATCAACCGAGCCGGCCGGCGTTGACTTGGTCACTTTGCCGACTTCCGAGGTCGGCGAGTATTGCCCCTTGGTCAGGCCATAGATCTTGTTATTGAACAACAGGATCTTCACGTCGAGATTGCGCCGCAGGCAGTGAATCAGATGATTGCCGCCGATCGACAAGCCGTCGCCGTCGCCGGTCACCACCCAGACATCGAGGTCCGGGCGGCTCACCTTGAGGCCGGTGGCGAACGCCGGGGCACGCCCGTGGATCGTATGGAACCCGTAAGTGTTCATGTAGTAGGGGAAGCGGCTCGAGCAACCGATGCCGGAGATGAAGACCGTTTTTTCGCGCGGGATCCCGAACTCGGGCATCACCTTCTGCACCTGCGCCAGGATGGCGTAATCGCCGCATCCTGGGCACCAGCGCACTTCCTGATCAGAAACAAAATCTTTGCGTGACAGCGCAGTAGCCATAGGTTTTCTCTCAGGCCTCCAGGGCCCGCGAAATTCGATTATTCAGTTCGCTCACTTTGAAGGGACGGCCCTGGATTTTGTTGCAGCCGATCGCGTCGATCAGGTAGTCAGCGCGCACCAGCCGCAGCAATTGACCCATGTTCATCTCGGCGACCATCACCTTTTTGAACTTGCGGAGCTGGTCACCGAGGTCCGACGGCAGCGGATTGAGCCAGCGCAGATGGATATGCGAAACCCGCTTGCCCTTGGTGCGCAACTGCTTGACCGCCTCGCGGATCGAGCCGTAGGTCGAGCCCCAGCCAAGCATCACGAGGTCGCCGCCGTCGACGTCGCCAAAAATTTCGGTCGGCGGGGCTTCGCGCGCAATCCCGGCGATCTTTCGCGCGCGGGTCCGCACCATCAGCTCGTTGTTGGCGGGCGAGTAGCTGATATTGCCGGTCTGATCCTCGCCGGCGATCCCACCGATCCGATGCTCGGTGCCGGGCGTGCCGGGAATCGCCCACGGCCGCGAGAGCGTCTCGGGGTCGCGCAGATAGGGGAGGAAGCCCTCGGGATCGGTGCGAAACTCGACTTTGATCTCCGGCAGCTTGTCGACATCGGGCAGCAGCCACGGCTCGGCGCCGTTGGCGAGCTGGCCGTCGGTCATCAGAATTACCGGCGTCATGTATTTGATCGCGACGCGCACCGCTTCGTAAGCGCAGTCGAAACAATCGGCCGGCGTCGAGGCCGCGATAATCGGAATCGGCGACTCGCCATGACGGCCATACATCGCCATCAGCAGGTCGGCCTGTTCAGGCTTGGTCGGCATCCCGGTGGAGGGACCGGCGCGCTGAATATCGGTGACGATCAGCGGCAACTCGGTCTTGACCGCAAGTCCGATCGCCTCGGCCTTGAGATTCATGCCGGGGCCGGAGGTGGTGGTGATCCCGATCGCGCCGCCGAAGGCCGCGCCAATCGCCGAGCTCACGCCCGCGATCTCGTCCTCGGCTTGAAAGGTATAGATCGGAAAGTTCTTGAAGCCCGCGAGATCGTGCAAGACGTCGCTGGCCGGTGTGATCGGATACGAGCCGAGGAACAGCGGACGCCCGGACTTGACCGCCGCGGCGACAAAGCCGAGCGCGGTCGCGGTGTTGCCAGTGATATTGCGATAGACCCCGGGCGCGATCCGCGCCGGCGGGACCTGGTACGAGCTGGCGAACATCTCCGTCGTCTCGCCGTAGTGGTAGCCCGCCTTGAGCGCCTTCAGATTCGCCGCGAGCAACTCCGGCGTCTTCCCGAAGCGGCCTTCGAGCCACTTCTCCGTGCTTTCGACCGGCCGCTGGTAGAGCCAGGAGATCATCCCGAGAACAAACAGGTTGCGGCAGCGGAAAACCGCGCGGTTGTTCAGTCCGGTATCATGCAGCGCATTGGTTGTCAGTTTGGTGACGTCGACCTGAAAAACTTGGAATTTGTCGAGCGAGTGGTCGTTGAGCGGATTCTTAGCGTAGCCCGCGCGCTTGACGTTGGCTTCGTTGAAGGCCTCGCGATCAACGATAATCACGCCGTTGGGCGGGACGTCCTCGAGGTTGGCCTTCAGGGCCGCCGGGTTCATCGCGACCAGCACGCTCGGCTCGTCGCCCGCGGTAAAGACCTCGTTGCTCGAAATATTGACCTGAAAGCCGCTGACGCCGGCGATCGTGCCGGCGGGCGCGCGGATTTCGGCGGGAAAGTCCGGCAGCGTCGCGATATCGTTGCCCGCCAACGCCGACTCGGTCGTGAATTGCATCCCGGCCAACTGCATACCGTCGCCCGAGTCGCCCGCGAAACGCACCACGACGCTGTCACGGCGTTCGTCGCGCTTCGGCGCAGCGCCGCCGCCTAGAGCCGAGGACCCGGCCGCCGCTCCAGCCGCCTCCGGTGGTAAAGCCATCCGATTCAACACTCCTTGCGCCGCCCGTTTGGCTGGCGCTGGTCTCCGCTTAAAGCGGGATTGAAAAATACGGTCGTCTAATAAAACTATAGCTAATGCCCATTCTATGGAAAAGGGTCGCGGATTGCACGGCCCGCGCCGCCAGGCTCAAGCGATCCCGCCCGCGAGCAAGCGGGCGAATTCCGCCTCGTCGAGCGTTCTGACGCCAAGTTCAATCGCTTTGCGCAGCTTCGAGCCGGCTTCGGCGCCCGCGACGACGAAATCGGTCTTGCGGCTGACGGTCGCAGCCACCCGTCCGCCCGCCGCGAGGATGCGGCGCTGGGCTTCGTCGCGGGTCATCGAGTCGAGCGTGCCGGTCAGGACGAAGCTCTTGTCGCGAATCGCGGCGAGTCCGGTGGCGGGCGCCGGCGGCGGCGCGATCTGCAGCAGGTCGGCGAGGCGCTCGACCGCCTGCCGGTTGCGCGGCTCAGCGAAGTACTCATGGATACTGCGCGCGACCTCGGCGCCAATGTCTCGGACGGCCGTAAGTTCGTCCTCGCTCGCATCCATCAGCGCCGCGATCGTGCCGAAGCGGAGCGCCAGCGCCCGCGCGGTGCTCTCGCCGACGTGACGGATACCCAGGCCGTTGATCACGCGGTCGAGCGCGGCGACGCGCGAGCGCGCAATCGCGCCCAGCAAGTTTTGCGCGCTCTTCTCCGCCATCCGTTCGAGTTCGAGCAGATCAGCCTTTTTGATCTGATAGAGGTCGTCGAGCTCCTTGACCAGGCCGCTCTCGATCAGTTGCGCGACCAGCTTGTCACCGAGCCCATCGATATCCAGTGCGCCCTTCGAGGCGAAGTGGCGGATCGACTCGCGCATCCGCGCCGGACAGTTGGCGTTAACGCAGAAGTAGCCGACCTCGCCCTCCTCGTGGACGATCGCCCCGCCGCATTCCGGGCAGTGGATCGGCATCGTGAATTCAGCGCTGCGCGGCGCGCCGGGCTGCGTCACGCGCACGACGTAGGGAATCACGTCGCCCGCCCGTTCGATCAGAACTGTATCGCGCTCCCGCACGTCCTTGCGCCGGATCTCATCGAGATTGTGCAGGGAAGCGTTCGAGATGGTGACGCCCGCCAACTGCACCGGCTCGAGCTTGGCGACCGGCGTCAACGATCCGATCCGTCCGACCTGAACGCTGATTTCGCGCACCTTCGTCTCAGCCTGCTGGGCCTTGAACTTGTAGGCGACGGCCCATCGCGGCGAGCGTGAGACTTCGCCGAGCCGGTTCTGCAGCTCGAAGGAGTTGACCTTCGCGACGACGCCGTCCGCTTCGTAGTCAAGCGTATGGCGCCGCTCCGTCAGGTCGTCCCAGTAGGCCAGCACCTCCTCGACGTTGCGGCATCGTCGCGACAAGGGATTCACGCGCAAGCCGAACTCGCGCAGCCCTTCGAGGAATTCCCACTGGCTGGCGAACTCGATCCCCTTCATCACGCCGGGCGAATGGCAGAAAATCTCGAGCGGGCGCGACGCCGTGATTTTCGGATCGAGCTGACGCAGCGAGCCGGCCGCCGCATTGCGCGGATTCGCAAACGGCGGCTCGCCGGCCGCGACCCGCTCGTCGTTGAGCCGGGCAAAGCCACTACGCGGAAAGATCACCTCGCCGCGCACTTCGAGTAACTTCGGCGTCGCGCGATCCCGCGGTTTGAGCAGCCGCAGCGGGATACTCTTGATCGTCCGGATATTGGGCGTGACATCCTCGCCGTTGACGCCGTCGCCGCGAGTCGATCCGCTCACCAGCCGACCGTTCTCGTAGACCAGCTCGATCGCGAGCCCGTCGAGCTTCACCTCGGCGACATATTCAATCTCAGCATCTTCTTTCAAAAAGCGCTTGATCCGACGATCGAACTCGATCATCCCCGCCGGGTCCATCGCGTTGGCCAGCGACAGCATCATCTGGCGATGAACGACGACGCTGAATTTGTCGCTGGGCGCCGCGCCGACGCGTTGGGTCGGCGAATCGGACGTCAGCAGCTCGGGATGCGCCCGTTCGAGCGCCTCGAGCCGCCGCATCAACCGGTCGTATTCGGCGTCGCTAACGACCGGAGCGTCGAGCACGTAGTAGCGATGATTATGCTGACGGATCTGTTCACGCAGCCGCTCAGCTTGCGCGACGAGGGGGGACGGCTGCCGGGCCATCGCAGGGGCGTCAGCGGCTGTAGCCCATCGCGCTCAGGAAATCCTCGAGGTTGTCGAAGCGCATATACATATTGTGGCGCTTCTGCTCGGCGATCGTCGTGCTGGATTCGGGCGAATAGGCATGACCGGGATAGACTACGGTCGCATCGTCGAGATTTTTTAGCGTGTGATTGAGGCTGTGATACATATCCTCGGGATTCGCGCCGGGCAAATCGACCCGCCCGCAGGAGTTGACGAACAGCGTATCGCCCGAAATCAAATTGCCCTCGACCAGAAAGCACTGCGATCCGGGCGTGTGGCCTGGGGTATGGATGAACTTGACGTCGAAGTTGCCGACCTTGAACACGTCGCCCGCCTCGACCTTGACCAGGTCCGAATCGCCCAAACCAGAGACCTTCTTGACGCCCTCCGCTTCATGCTTATTAACATAGACTTTCGCCTTAATCTTCGCGAGCATCTCCGCTGCGCCCTGAATACTCTGTCCCATCAGATTGCCGCCAAGATGGTCCTGATGGTAATGCGTAATGAGTATCTGATCGATCGTGTAGCCC
>JBOHWF010000023.1:0-3283 GCA_050736455.1 Binataceae bacterium (SeqCode)
GCCACGGTCCTCGCGAGACCGTGGCCGCCGGGTGACAGAGTGAACTTACTGATCTAGCGGGATGAGTTCGACCCGCCGATTTTGCGCGCGTCCCGCCCGCGTCTTGTTGGTCGCGACAAAGTTGGTCTTGCCGAAACCCTCCGGAACCAGTTGAGCCGCCGGAATACCCTTGTCTTCGAGGTACGCAGCGACTGACTCCGACCGGCGCTGCGAGAGCTTCACGTTGTACTTCTCCTTGCCGATCGAGTCGCAGTAACCGTTGACGTCGATCTTGACGCTAGGATTCGCCTTGAGCGTCTCGGCAGCCTCGTCCAGCACTGGCTTGTCAACATTGCGGATGTAGGACTTGTCGAAGTTGAAGTGCACCCCGCGGAGCACGATCTTGGCCGGCGGCGGAGGTGGCGGCGGCGGTGGCGGCGGCGGCGGAGGTGGCGGCGGCGGCGGAGCTTCCGGCGCGGGAGCCATGGCGCAGCCGATGAGGCCGCCCAACAGGGCGCCGACACCGACGCCTACGGGCACGCCGATCGCGTAGTTACGGGACTTGCCGCCCGCCTGGTCGGCGACTAGCGCGCCGGTGCCGCCACCGGCGATAGCGCCCGCGGCCGCGCCCAAGAGGCAATACTTCTCCTTATCCGGCGTGATCCAGCCGCATCCGGCGATGAGCGAGAAGGCTGCTACCCACAGCAGACCGAAACCAAGTTTTTTATGCACCGTTATTCCCCTTCCTCCTGCTGTTCCGATCCCCGATGCGGTTCAGTTTGACTGAGTGAGAACGCCAGCGTCTCAGTCATCGGCCTCGGATTCGGAAGTTCACGCTTTCGCGTGGTAGCGCGCTGAACAGCCACCACACCGCAACCCATTCGTAACTCGCCCGCAATCTTAGATTTGTGAACGGTTCTTTGCAATATGCGTCAGCGAAAATCCTTCGCCGCGACTCTAACAGCCCCAAACGCCGTCTCACTATCATTTTTGGCCCGATTTGAGCCTTCACGTTGATCAGGTCGCTGCAAATAGTGGAGGCGTAACTGCTGCGATGCGGCCAGGAGTGTTGGCGCCAGCTTTTCGATGTCGACGCCCGAGACGGGCGCGGCCAATTTGCGACTCCAGCCCGGCGGAGAATTGCCTATGCTCAGCGGTCCCGACGTGAGTCTCAGCTGTGAGGTGGCCGTTCCAGGTATTGCCGGAGCTGTGCCTGCTTGGTCTTTAGCTGGGCGAGAAGGCTGTCATAACCGTCGTTATCGATGACCCGATTGAACTGGTTGCGATAATTGGCGATCACGCTGATGGCGTCCACCGTCAGGTCGTAAATCCGCCAGACGCCGTCGCTCCGATGCATCAAGTAATCGATCGCGATGGGGTCCTGTTGATCGTGCAGCACGACGCTGCTCGAAACCTCGGCATCCTCGGCGCCGTCGAATTTCTCTCCGGAGAAGGTAATCGTCGCGGTTTTCGCCTCCTCCTGCACTTTGCTGACGGTGTAATCCTGGAGCTTGCTCAGATAGGCGTCCTGAATGAACGTCGTGAAAAGTGGAACGAACTCCGCGCGCTGCGCCGGGGTCAGATCGCGCCAATGGTAGCCGAGCGCCGAGCGCGCCATGTCGGCAAAATCGAAGTAGCGAGCCGCGAGGACTCGCAGTTTCTCGCGCCGCTCGGCGAGCGGCATATGCTGCTCATGAAAGACCGCGATCACCGCGGTCACGCTCTGCTTCACCTGCGTAAGCGGATCGGACTGCGGCGGGGCCGCCCCCTGGACCGCCGTGGCCAGCCCCAGGATCACAAGCAGCCCGCACAGTCCTAAGTGAGTAAAAACACCCTTGCTCATCGTCTGAATAGTCAGCGGGAGCGCAGCGGTTGGTCCAAACTTAAGCTCGACGCTCAGAGAAATTCAGCGAAGCGACTTGGCCGGCGTATCGCGCGCGGCGCGCTGGTCTGCCGTGGCGGATTGCTCGCGCGCGATGATTATCTCCGGTCCCTTGTAGAACTTGGAGAATTGTCCGCCGACCAGCGGGAACTCCGCATTCGCGTTGAACCACGCGTACATCTCCGGCAGAAACGGGGCGATTAGGTAGTTGAGCCAGCCGAAATCCGGCTTGATAACCGCACGCACGACCTTGCCGGGATAGTGCTCCCAGGACCCGGGCGGCTTGGCGTAGGCGTCGATCTTTACCAGCCTAGGGCCGGGGACACAGACGAAATAATGCATCACGATCGGTCCGCGAGTTCCCAGGCGCAGCGACTCCTGCAACGGCAGCATAATCCCGGCGCCGGCGTAGGTGTCCTTCGGAAAAGCGAAGGTCTTGCTGGCGACGACCGGCTTTCCGTTCTCATAACTGGTGCAGTCGCCGAGCCCGGTTGCCAAGTCGGCCTGGCTGGTCTTGAGCAGAGCGCCGTCAGTGCGGAAGAAGGTATGCTCGTAGCGGATCATGATTGGCAACGCGTCGCGTGTGTCGATTTCATCGCGCTCGATGTCGTGCTGACCGTCGGTATAGCGCGCATCACTGGTAACGATTTGGACCCCCGCCGGGCCGTCGCTCACGTCATAATGGACCTTGCCGATCGGCGCCGCGGTCGCCGCGTTCAGAATTCTGAAATCCGCCATGCGAAAATCGAGCACCGCGGCGGAAGCCCGGGTCGGCGCGAGAACCACCGCCAGCGCCGCAACCATTAGCGCAAGTGCAGGCAGGGCCCGGACCGCAGTCGGCTTCTTCACTCTAATCAGCAATCGGCTTCCAGCCAGCCTGGCTTTGACCCCGCGCTCAAGTGCCGGGATTCTCCCATCAGGTTTATTCTGCAACTGCGCCAGGTACAACTGAGTTTCCGTCTTTGCACCAACGGCTCGGCGACGCGGATTGCCGCGCGCCGCCGTGTCTGGTTCATTATGATCCGCGCTGTTGCTGCTGCCTTTAGATGATGGAGGATCGCGCTGATGGAAACGACCACCAATCCGCAGAGCCGGCCGATTGCGGCGCTCTGCTACCTGCTCTTCTTCGTGTCCGGGCTGATTTTTCTCAACGTCGATCCCTATGACAAGGACGAATTCATCCGCTTTCACGCGCGCCAATCGATCCTGTTTTCGGTTGCGTGGATCGCGATCCTGATCATCTTCGGCGTCTTCATCGCGGTGCTGCCCTTCAGCATTGGATGGCTCCTGCATGGACTCGAAGGGTTGATCAATTTGATTCTGGCGATCTTCTGGGTCTTCCTGATGTACAAGGCCTACCGCGGCGAGCGCTATCGCATCCCGGAGCTAGCCGACTGGGCCGACACGATGGGGTTTTGACCT
>JBOHWF010000024.1:0-4071 GCA_050736455.1 Binataceae bacterium (SeqCode)
GATCGAGATCGAGCCGACCGCGCCGGCGATGCCGAAGCTGGCGCCGCTCGACGAGTTTCTGGCCCAGGTAATCCCCGACAATCCGTCGCTACTGGTGGACCGGGCCAGGATCGAGGTCGCACGCCAGCAGGTACGGGTAGACAAGGTCGGCGACTGGCCGGTCGCCAATCTCTACACCGATTTCTCGACCGGCCAGGACCTCGAACACTTCAACGGTAGCTCGCGTTTTCCGCGCCCGATCCTCTATGAATCGTACATTACGATCTCGCTGCCGCTGTTCGATTTCGGCCAGCGGCGGGCGGCGCGGCATGAATCCGACGAAACCCTGGCCGTCTCGAAAGAAACATTGAAGGCCAGCGCCGCGACTTTGCGCAGCTCGATCACCCAGGTCTACGGGCAAATCGACGCCTACGACCGCACCACCGCGGCCCTCAACGCCAGTTATCTGGAGCTCGAACGGCAGGCGGATCTGACGCGCGCGCAACGCCAGGCCGGGATCGCTGACGAGCTTTCCCTGGTGGCCGCGGAGCTCGCTGAAGCCAACGCGAAACTGGCAGTCCTCAGCGAGCAGCTCGAGGAACAACTCCAGTATGCGTCGCTGCAGAACCTCGCCGGCGGCAACTGGCTCTGGGTCGAGTGACGCGGCGCAAAATCCCGTTGTGAAACCGTGACGCAGTGAAACAGTCGCAGCTGATCGCCAAGAATATTCTGGCGAGCGGCGGCGCCACCGCGATCGCGGGCCTGCTCCAGCTCGCCATTATCATCATCGTGGCGCGCAACGTCTCGGTCGCCGATTTCGGCGCCTATTCGTTCATGCTGGCGTTTTCCTTCGTGAGTTTCCGCATCGCTGACGGCGGATTGAGCATCATCCTGACGCGCGACCTCGCGATCGAACCAACAAAAATCCAGGAGGTGTTGGGCGCGACGCTTGGGCTGGCGTGGGTGATGTGCCTTGCCGCGAGTCTACTGATGATCGCGGTCATCCCGTTCTTTCATTTCAGCCGCGGGCTTTCGTTACTGGTCGCGCTGATGGGCCTCGAAGGGCTGACGCAGTTTATCGGCGGATGCTGGGGCGCGGTGATGCGCTCGCAGGAGGACTACGAGAACAACGCGCTGGGCTTCGTGCTCCACAAGATGGTGGCGCTGGGCCTGGTAGTTGCGGCGATGATGTTGCGTTACGGGCTTGCGGGCGTGGTGGCCGCGCACCTGACCGGTTCGCTGGTGCAATGGGGATTTTATCGCTGGAAGGTACTGCACGATCACGGCCGGGTGCGGATGCGTCTGGCTCCCGCGCTCTGGAAATATCTGCTGCGCGAGTCGATTCCAGTGGGTGCGGCCAACGCGGTACGGATTTTCGCCGAACAGGCCGACGTTATGATTCTGACGCTGATGGCGGGCGCGACTGCCGTCGGTTTGTTCAGCGGGCCGTTCAAAATCGCCGCGGGCTTGCGCTTTCTGCCGCAGGCGCTGGTGTTGCCACTGATTCCCTTTTACTCGCGATCGGCGGTGGGCGACGGCGAGCGCGCGGCTTTCCGCGAAGCCTACGAACGCAGCGTCAAAACCTTCGTGCTGATGAGCTTTCCGGTCGCGATCCTGTTTGCGCTTTTCCCCGACGTGCTCACGGTCGGACTGCTGGGCGGGGGCTATCACGCGGCTGCGCCCGCGATGCGCCTGCTCAGCGTCGGCATCTGGCTGGTCTTTCTCTCGACCCCGTTTCCGTTTCTGCTGACGGCGCTCAACCGCCAGCGCTTCCTGTTTATCAGCTCGAGTGCCGCGCTCGTCGTGCGCGTCGTACTGGATCTAGTTCTGGTGCGCTACTTCAACTTCCTCGGACCGTGCATTGCCCTGATGGTTTCGGAATCGCTGGTGTTGGCGGCGTGGATCGGGGGCGTCTGGGAGGCCGGCTTTCCGCTCAATTCATTCAGGCTTTTTTGGCGCCCCGGCGTCGCGAGCCTGGTGATGGGCGCCCTGCTTTACCTGCTCCATCCGCAGTCATTATTGACGCTGGCGCCGCTGACCCTGGCCGGCGGCGCAATTTATCTGTTCATCGTGGTGAAGCTCGGTGGCGTTTCCGCAGCCGAGATGGGCCTGCTGCGTGAGAGCGCCGATTTCCTCCGCCCCTGGCTGGCCCAGCGACTCGGTCAACTCCGCGGCAAAGCGTTGTAACGTCTCAGCGGATCCCCGATATTCGATGCCGTTGATTGCGAAGCTGGTAGAGGCGCAATGCAGGTCTCTTAGATCGCGACGAAATCGTTGAGGCGCCCTAGTCGCTTTTCTTTTCGCGCGCTTCGTCAATCTCAGTCCGCGGCGCGCTATTGGAAATTCGCCTCCAAAAGCTCTCGGCTTCGAGGCTTTGGGCTAGTCGCGCGCGAATCTCCGCAGAATTGCCTTTTGACCCGACTGGCACTTCAAGGCGCTTGCAAAGGCTACGTAGCTGGATCTCGCTAAGACTTTGAAGCACGCCACGAACTGCGGTCGGATCGTTCTTTTGTTTCTGGAGCTCTTCGAGAAAATTCTGATCAATAACTAACTTTCTTGACGCCTCGCGCTGGGATTTAGAAATAAAGGGCGCGGTCAATGAAATCATTACACGACCTCCCAAGCGCTCCAATCTTTGGATTTCTCCTTCTGAAAAGTAGCGCTTGAGGACATCCCGGACTTCATCGGTCACGGGGGTCTCTGCTTTGTGAACGATTTCGCGTTTAGGCACGGTAGTCGGCTATTCGCTTCATCACAGTCTTCGCGGTTAGGCACTCGTCGACGGATGGCTGTCCCGACGTCCGCTTCGGGAAATCGAACCTGGTGGATTTGGCGTCCTGTTCACCTAGAAAAATTGCGATCGCGTCAAGTCTCGGCAGTGCACCGGTGCACACATCACTACCAAGAACCTTCTTCTCGACGGGCTGCAGGTCATTCTGAATGCTCTGTATCAGTCTCGCCTCCGCTTGCTGCTGGCTATACACTTTGCCGCCGGGGGCCCCACCGGAACGGTTTAACGCATTCAAGACGTAGCCTAAGGAAAGTGGACGCTCGGATTTCGGAATCTGATTGATCCAGCGCAGCAACCGGGGCATGCCATATATCGAAATCGCGTCAGGAATGGTTACCGTTAGATAATATGAACACGCCCGCAGCATCGCTTGCGTCAAAAACATCTTATTGGGTGGGCAATCTACTAAAATGTAGTCGTATTTGTCGTAAGCACACGAGAGCCGCTTACAATAGAGAAATTGCTGGTTCTGATGGAGGCTTTTGTCTTCCGCGATCCTCGTCGCTATAGTCATATCAAGGTCGTCAGTATCGAAGGATCCGGGAACTATCCGCAGATTCTTAGGAGCGAACCGGTCGCGCACGTCTTGGACATAGTTCTCAAAGTTCGTCTTGGTTATCTTCGTCCACTTCGACGGCTTGACTAAATTGTACACCGTCAACTCAGTGTGGCTAACCTCTTCCGGGTTGAAACCTAGCGCCAGCGACAAACTACACTGCGGATCAATATCAAATAGTAGCACCTTCTTCTTAGTCAGATTCGCCAAGTAGTATCCCAACAAGCAGGTGATTGTCGTCTTACTCACGCCACCCTTGTAATTCACTATCGAGATGGAACCCGCGTGCTTGGGGGCGTGTGCTAACTCGAGTTTCTTTCGCGCTTCGGAGCTCAACACCGGGTTCAAGGTTCCGGCCATGTTCCAGAGACCTCCCTGCGAGCCTGTTAAAGCTCGTCGGAATGGAATTGTAGCCCAAATCTTCGAAATGCGGCAGCCGCGGCACTGATCAGGGTGTAAACCGTTGGTGTCGGCGAGCAGGTTTGGCTACCCCGTTAGAAAGAGCCGGGCGACGTTGGCCGTGATCGTCGCGGCGAGCGCCGCGGGATCCACGCCGCGCAGAGCGGCGAGCACTTCCAAAGTCCGTGTTACGAAGGCCGGCTCGTTGCGCTTGCCGCGATACGGCTCGGGCGCAAGATAGGGCGCGTCGGTCTCGACCATAATCCGATCATTGGGCACGACGATTGCCGCGGCGCGGCTGGTGGCGGCGTTGCGAAAAGTCAGAATGCCCGAGAATGAGATGTGG
>JBOHWF010000025.1:0-2129 GCA_050736455.1 Binataceae bacterium (SeqCode)
CGCCTCCGTGGCGGTGCTGCTGGCCGCGAAAATTGTCACGATCGCCGTTCCCTATTCCTTCACATGGGCCACGGACGCCTTGAGCGATCCGGCGCGGGCGTCCCTTGTCCCCGTGATCGCGGGTCCGCTAGCCTTCACGCTTCTTTATGGCGGTCTGCGCATTTTGATGGCGCTCCTCACCCAGGCCCGCGATGCGATCTTCGCCGATGTCGCGATGCACGCCGTGCGCCGTCTCGCGCGCGACGTATTTTCGCATTTGCATCTCCTGTCGCTGCGCTTTCACCTCGAACGCAAGACCGGCGGTCTCACCCGGATTCTTGAACGCGGCCGCAATTCAATCGAGACGATCGTTCGCACGACAATGCTGACGGCGGTTCCGACGATTGTCGAATTCATTCTGATCCTGGCGGTTTTTCTCTATCAATTCGATTGGCGTTATGCCGCCGTGGTGAGTTTGATGATCCTCGCCTACATGGGCTTTACCGCGGCGGCGACCAATTGGCGGATCGCGATCCGGCGGGCGATGAACGAGAGCGATACGGATGCAAATACCAAGGCGATCGACAGCCTGCTCAACTTCGAGACGGTCAAATATTTCAATGCCGAGGAGCGCGAGGAGCAGCGCTACGACAAATCCATCGCCCGCTATGAACGCATGAGCATAAAGACATTCACGTCGCTTGCCTGGCTCAACGCAGGGCAGGCGGTCATTTTTACCGTGGGATTGACGGCCGCGATGGCGATGAGCGTCGAGGGCATCAAGAACGGCGCTCATACGGTCGGCGATTTCGTCCTCATCAATGCGATGATGATTCAGCTCTATCAGCCGTTGAATTTTATGGGCGTCGTCTATCGCGAGATCAGGCAAGCGGCGATCGACATCGAGATGATGTTTGCCATTCTCGGCCAGCACCCCGAGGTCGAGGACCGCGCTGGCGCGAAGCCTCTTGCCGTGACGAACGGCAGGCTTTCGTTCGAGCATGTGTCTTTTAATTACGACCCGCGCCGAGCAATTCTGAAGGACGTGAGTTTCGATGTGCCTGCCGGAAAAACCGTGGCGATTGTCGGTCCCTCGGGGGCCGGCAAATCCACGCTGTCGCGCTTGATTTTCCGTTTCTACGAACCCTCGGCCGGGCGGATCGCCATCGATGGTCAGGATATCTCGATGGTGACTCAAACCTCGCTGCGCGCGGCGATCGGCGTGGTTCCGCAAGACACGGTTCTTTTTAACGACACGATCGCCTATAATATCCGCTATGGCCGGTTTGCGGCGAGCGATGCCGAGGTGCGCGACGCGGCGCGTCTTTCGCGAATCGACCATTTCATCGAACACATTCCGGGCGGCTACGACGCGCAAGTTGGCGAACGCGGACTGAAACTCTCGGGCGGAGAAAAGCAGCGCGTCGCGATCGCCCGGACCATTCTGAAGGCGCCACCGATCCTCGTCCTCGACGAGGCGACCTCGGCGCTCGACTCCTTCACCGAGGGCGAAATTCAAGACGCGCTCGATCTCGTCGCCAAGGACCGGACGACCGTCGTAATTGCCCATAGGCTCTCGACAATCGTCAATGCCGACGAGATCATCGTGCTCGACAAGGGCAGGATAGTGGAGCGCGGCGCGCATGCCTCGCTGCTGGCGCGAAACGGGCTATATGCGGCGCTGTGGAAACGCCAGAACGAGGTGCGCCAGGCCGAGGAAACCTTGCGCCGCGCGGCGATCGAGGAAGGCGGCAGGCTCAGCATCAAGATCGAGACGGAGGGATCGCAAGAGGCGGGCGGCGAGCCGGAGGAGGACGCGTCGCTGGACGAGGACCAGATCACGCCCGGACTTTGAGGGCGCATGAACTCATGCTCCGGGGAGTCCGCTAGCCCCAATTTGCGGACCGGTCGCCGATGCTCTTAATTGTAAAAGTCTCATTTTGATATACCGGTCAATGTCAGGTTTCGCCATTCATCGCACAGGCCAAGCATTATCGGCGAGGCGGGCTCGATCCTGGCAAGGACGCGAGCCTTGCTCGCGCCGGAAAAGCCGGTGCCGCAGCCTGTTGCTTGCAACGGGCGTTCATCGAAACGCCCTATGGCGTCCTTGACAGGATCGATCCGCCCGCCAAACTTGGCCACATGAGATG
>JBOHWF010000026.1:0-5126 GCA_050736455.1 Binataceae bacterium (SeqCode)
GGCGATTCCGCGACCGACTCCAATTCCGGAGAAACCGCGGATGGCGTCACGGCGGAAATCGAGAAGTTGCAGGGTCAAATCGGCGAGAAAGACCGGGAGATCGCCGAGCTCAAGGACAAGTATTTGCGGGCGCTCGCCGACGCCGATAACGTGCGCAAACGCGCGCGTCAGCAGAGCGACGAGACCATCCGGGTCCAACGCGAAAACCTGCTGCGCGACTTGTTGCCGCTGGTCGATAACCTCGAACGCGCAGTCGGCGCGGCGAAGGGCGATGGCAACGGGCGTTCGATCGTCGAGGGCGTCGAACTGGTCCTGCGCGGCGCCCTGGATTTTCTCAAGGCGCAGGGCGTGGTCGCGTTAACCGTCGTCGGAGAAGCTTTCGATCCGAATCGTCACGAGGCGGTGGATCACGTGGACTCAGCTGAACACCCGGCAAATACCATCGTCGACGAATTCCATCGCGGCTACATGATCGGCGACCGGATGCTGCGGCCGGCGCGAGTGAGCGTCGCCAGGGGCGGTCAGGCAAAATCGGCCGTCGACGGCGACACGGATTCGGATGACGGTACAGACGGCGACAACGAGAGTGAAAGTTGAAAACCGCTGAAACGTGGTTATGAGTCTATATAGGGGACTGGGAATAAATGGCGAAAGTAATCGGAATTGACCTGGGCACGACCAATAGCTGCGTCGCGATTATGGAAGGCGGCGATCCAACGGTGATCGCCAATTCAGAGGGGGCGCGGACCACCCCTTCGGTGGTTGCGTTCACGGAATCGAACGAGCGGCTGGTCGGACAGATCGCCAAGCGCCAGGCCATTACAAATCCGACCAACACGGTGTTTGCGATCAAACGCCTGATGGGCCGTCGCTACGAAGATCCGGAAGTGCAGAAGGCGATGAAGGTGCTGCCGTACAAAGTTCAGAAGAACAGCGACGGCGCCGCCTGGGTCGAGGTGCGCGGGAAAGGTTACAGCCCGCCCGAAATCTCGGCGTTCATCCTGCAGAAGATGAAGCAGACGGCCGAGGACTACCTCGGCGAGCCGGTGACCGAGGCGGTCATCACGGTTCCGGCGTACTTCAATGACAGCCAGCGCCAGGCGACCAAGGACGCGGGCCGCATCGCCGGCCTGAACGTTCTGCGCATCGTCAACGAGCCGACCGCGGCCTCACTGGCCTACGGGCTCGACAAGAAGAAAGACGAGAAGATCGCGGTCTTCGATCTCGGCGGCGGCACGTTTGATATTTCGATCCTCGAGTTGGGCGAGGGCGTCTTCGAGGTCAAGTCGACCAACGGCGACACCTTCCTCGGCGGCGAGGACTTCGATCAACGCGTGATCGACTACCTCGCGGACGAATTCCGCAAAGATCAGGGGATCGATCTGCGCAACGATCGGATGGCCTTGCAGCGCCTCAAGGAGGCAGCCGAAAAGGCCAAGTGCGAGCTTTCGACCGTGACCGAGACCGACATCAATCTGCCCTTCATCACGGCCGACCAGTCGGGGCCGAAGCATCTCAATATCAAGCTCTCCCGCGCCAAGCTCGAAGCGCTGTGCAACGACCTGCTCGAGCGGCTCGACGGGCCGTGCCTGACCGCGCTCAAGGATGCCGAGTTGCGCACCTCCGAGATCAACGAGGTGGTGCTGGTCGGTGGCATGACCCGCATGCCGGCGGTGCAGGAGCGGGTCAAGAAACTTTTCGGCCGCGAAGGCCATAAGGGGGTTAATCCCGACGAAGTCGTCGCGATCGGCGCGGCGATCCAGGCCGGCGTGCTCAAGGGCGAGGTCAAGGACGTCCTGTTGCTCGACGTGACCCCGCTGTCGCTAGGAATCGAAACGTTGGGTGGGGTCTTCACCAAACTGATCGAGAAGAACACCACGATCCCGACGAAAAAGAGCCAGACCTTCTCGACCGCGCAGGATAATCAGCCGGCGGTGACGATCCGGGTGTTCCAGGGCGAACGCGAAATGGCCGCTGACAACAAGCTGCTCGGGCAATTCGACCTGGTCGGAATTCCACCGGCGCCGCGCGGGATGCCGCAAATCGAGGTCACCTTCGATATCGACGCCAATGGCATCGTCAACGTCCACGCCAAGGACCAGGGCACCAACAAGGAGCAGTCGATTCGGATCACGGCGTCCTCGGGTCTCAACGAGGAAGAGATCAAGCGGATGGTGCGCGAGGCGGAGCAGCATGCGGCCGACGACAAGGATCGGCGCGCGCAGGCCGAGGCCCGCAACAAGCTCGACAATCTGATCTACACCACCGAGAAGACCGTCAAGGAGCACGGCGCGGCGCTCGATGAGGCCTCGCGCAAGACCGTTGACGACGCGCTGGCGGACGCGCGGGCGAAGCTCGAATCCAAGGACGCGGCCGAGATGGATCGCGCGGCTGAAGCGCTGGCCAACGCCTCGCACAAGCTGGCCGAAGCGATGTACAGCAAGAGCCGGCAAGGCGCGCAGCCCGGCGGCGACGGCGCCGATGGCGTTCACGCGGACAGCGGCGGAAACGGTAGCGGCGGCGAGCAAAAGAAAGAGGACGTCGTGGACGCCGATTTCAAAGAAGTGAAGTAGCTTGCTGTTGTGCCTGACAAACCGCCGCATTCGTCATTCTGAGCGGAGTCTGCGCAGCGAAGAATCCCGGTCTTTTTTCACCGGATTGGCCACGGTCCGGGATTCTTCGCTGCGCTCAGAATGACAAATGCAGCTGCGGCGTTGCAGAGGGTTGTGGAACATGAAGCTTCTGCGCGGGAGGTGCGAGGTCGGGCACACTCGCCGCAGCGCCTTGCGGCTTACTTCACGCGCCGCCGTGGGCTAGCATTACCCCCCGATGCCGGCTGAGCAAAAACGCGACTATTACGAAGTCTTGGGGGTCAGCCGCGGCGTTGGCGAGGACGACCTCAAGAAGGCCTACCGGCGTCTCGCGATCCAGCTTCATCCCGATCGTAATCCCGGCGACAAACACGCCGAGGAAAAATTCAAAGAGATCAACGAGGCCTACCAGGTCCTCTCGGATCCGGAGAAGCGCGCGCGCTATGACCGCCTGGGGCACGCGGCGTTTCAGGGGCCACAGGGCGGCGGCTTCGGCGGTTTCGATTTCAGCCAGGGCTTCGAGGAGGTCTTTTCCGATATTTTTGGCGATTTCTTCGGCACCGGCCGCGGCCGCTCGCGCTCGCGCAGCCGGCGCGGCGAGGATTTGCGCTACGACCTCGAAGTCGAGTTCGAGGAAGCCGCGCGCGGCGCCGAGAAAGTCGTCAAGTTTCAACGTCTCGCCGTCTGCGAGGGCTGCAATGGCGCCCGCGCCCGCAACGGCGCCGACGGGGTCCGCCCGTGTCCAAACTGCAAAGGAACCGGACAGGTACGCACCCAGCAGGGCTTTTTCTCGATCGCGACCACGTGCGGCCAATGCCGCGGCGACGGCATGGTAATCGCGGACCCGTGTCCGAAATGCCAGGGCCAGGGACGGCTGCGCAAGCCGGTCTCGCTCTCGGTGCGGATTCCACCGGGCGTCGATAACGGCTCGCGGCTCAAGCTGCGCGGTGAAGGCGAGGCGGGTTTCAGCGGCGGACCGGGGGGCGATCTCTACGTCGTTGTGCACGTCAAGGAGCACGCGTTTTTTGTCCGCCAGGATCACGACGTCGTGATCGAGGTTCCGGTCAGCTTTCCGCAGGCCGCGCTGGGCGGGGAAATCGAAGTGCCGACGCTCGAGGGCAAGATGAAAGTGAAAGTTCCGGCCGGCACGCAGTCGGGCAAGGTCTTTCGCCTCAAGGGCAAGGGCTTTGCCGATCTGCATGGCTACGGCCGCGGCGATCAGCTCGTGCGGATCTCAGTCGAAACCCCGCGCCGGCTGTCAGCGCGCCAGCGCGAACTGCTCGAGGAGTTCGCCCGCGCCTCGGGCGAGGACGTCAATCATCCGCTCTCGAAGGGCTTCGTCGATAAGCTCAAAGAGATGTTCGGGTAGAGCGCGATTTTGATCGCGGCACAAAAGGCCCTTGGCATCGACGCCAAGGGCCTTTTGTTTTCGGAGAGGCTCGCGGCCGCGCGTGGCTAGAACGTATCCCAGAAAGCTGTGCACAGATGATCCGAGGTGAAGCCCGATTCGACCGCCGGCGTCGGCGGCAGGAAGGACTGAAACTCGTCCGTCGTCGAGCTGTAGGGCGACCAGGCCGGCTCGGCGGCCGAGTTCGGATCGCCGGTCCTGGCGAACTGCGTCCAGTAACTGATCATCGCCGCCGAAAGCGCCTGCTGATCCGGCGAGAACGGCGCCGGGATTCCTCCCACCGTCATCAGGTATTGGATTTCCGCCGAATGATAAGCACCCAGCGGAAAACTTGCCGGAGGCAGGAGGCCCAGCGGCGCGTTCTCGTCGTTGAACTCATAGGTGTAGGTCGTTACGAATTGCGCGAGCGACAGGTCGGCGTTGCGCGCCGGGCAACTGAAGAGGCCGTCGGTGCCGGAGGCGCCCAGCGCGAGCGAGGCAGCGTCCGCCGGCGGACTCGGCGGCAGCGGGTAGAATGCGAGCACCGCGGGCGCGAGCAGCGAACCCCAGAGGGTCGTGACCGCGGTGGCATAGTCCGCATTCATCAATGGAGTTCCTTTGTAGTCGTAGATGCCGGCGACGAAGAGCCGGTATTCGTCGTGATTCGTCCCCGAGATCACCGGCACCTGATTGAACTGGCCGCTGGCGAAGGCTGCGCCGAGCGTCTGGGTGAGCAGCGTTCCATCGACAAACGGATACATCGGGAAGGGCTGCACGCCGACGAGCGTCGGCGCGGAGACGGCGCGCAAACATGCGGCGGTCTGGTCGCTGCATCCGACCGCAGTGGCGAAGGCGGCGCCGGATTCCTCGAAGGTGCTACCGGTAGTTTCGGCTTGGGCGATCGGAATGATCGAATCGAGGTAGTCCGTAAAACTGGCATATGACCCGCTCTCGGCGATCGCCCGCTGGAACAGCCCCTTAGCGGTCGGCGAGGCGAGCTGGCTGTAAACACTTTGCCCGCCGGCGGACTCACCGAAAATGGTCACTTTCCTCGGATCGCCGCGAAAGGCTGAGATGTTTCGGTTTACCCATTGCAGGGCGAATTGCTGATCCATAAACCCGTAATTGCCCGCCTCATGGCCCTCCGC
>JBOHWF010000027.1:0-15832 GCA_050736455.1 Binataceae bacterium (SeqCode)
TCGGCAAACAGATCCGCTTCATCGCGCGCCGCGCGCTGGCCGCGCTGGCCGCCCACGACTGGCCCGGCAACGTCCGCGAACTCGCCCACGCCCTCCAATCCGCCGTCATGCTCGCCGACCACGACCGTATCGATATTCACACGCTGCCTGAGCAGATTGGACGAGGCCGCGCGGCGCTCGTGAGTTCCGAGGGCTCGGCGGAGAAGCTTCCTGCAACGGCTGAGACGGCCGGTGCAGAAGCTGCGGCGGTGGTTGACCCGGCGCCCGGCGACGAGTCTTTGTTGCTGGACGAGGTGATCAAGCGCACGCTGGTGCGCTCGCTCGAGGAGACCGAGGGGAATCGCCGGCGCGCCGCCGACCTGCTCGGCATCTCGCGCTCGACGCTCTATCGCATGCTCGCCCGCTATTCGCTGGCCGAGGAGGAGACTGGCCGGCCACAGCCGCGCGCGTCCCGCGACACCGACTAAAGGCCACGCCCCGCGTGAGGCGCGGCGCTCGAGCGTGCCGCGACTACTGGAAAGCGTCGTCCTACTTGCGCCAGAATAGGGTCAGCAATGGCGCAATCCAATGAGATTTGGTCGGAGGCCGCGCGGACCCTCGAGCGCGATCGGCCGTTCGCCCTGGCAACCGTAATCGGCGTGCGCGGCTCAACCCCGCGCGAAGTCGGGGCCAAGATGATCGTGCGCGCCGACGGCCAATTCGGCACGATTGGCGGCGGCTGCGGCGAGGCTGAGGTCTTTCGCAAGGCGCGCCTGCTGCTCGACGAAGGGGTCGGCGCGCGGCTGGCGGAAGTCGATCTCACCGGTGACCTCGATCAGCAGGAGATCGGGACCTGCGGCGGCATCATGGAGGTGTTCATCAATCTGTGGTCGCCGCACGACGATCTCGCGTTGGCTCGGCGGCTCGCCGCCGCGGTGGCGAATCGGCGTCCTGCCGCGATCCTCAGCCTGGTCGAATCCGGGGATAAGACCGATCTGCCGTCCGGCGCCAAGGTCCTGATCGACCCGACCGATCAGCGCATTCCGCCCGAGCTGGGTGGCCTGAGCCGCGCGGCGTTCGATCAACTCAGGTCGCGCGCGCTTGACGGGGCGGCCGGGCTGCTTGAAGTTGACGCGGCCGGCGGACTGAACCGCGCGGTGCGGAGGGATGGCACGGGCGCCACGCGCTTGTTTGTCGATCCGGTGAGTGGGGTGCAGCGGCTGATCATCGTGGGCGCCGGGCATATCGCGCAGCCGCTCGCAGCGCTGGGCACGATGCTGGGCTTCAGCGTTACGCTAATCGACGATCGCGCGTCGTTCGCCAATCGCGAGCGCTTTCCGACCGCCGACGAAATTATCGTCAAGCCCTTCGCCGCTGCGATCGATTCACTGAAGCTGGATCGCAACTGCTACCTGATTTCGGTGACCCGCGGCCATGCCTTTGACGACGAGACCGTGCGCGCCGCGCTCAAACAGCCGAGCTGCTTCATTGGAATGATCGGGTCGCGGCGCCGGGTCAGAGCCACGCTGGAGCGCATGGAAAAGGACGGCATCGCGCCGAAGCTGCTCGAGGAAGTTCACGCACCGCTGGGCCTGGATATCGGCGCGGATACGCCCGAGGAGATCGCGGTCTCGATCATGGCGGAGATAATTCGCGAGCGGCGCCGCGGCAGACGTGACGAGCTGACGCTCGGGGTCAAGAGCGGCATCCTGCGCGCGCACGCCTGAGCCCGCCGTGGCTACCATCGAGCTGCACGGCATCCTGCTGGCCGCGGGCGAATCGCGGCGGATGGGCTTCCCCAAGCCACTGCTGAAGATTGATTCCGAGACCTATCTCACGCGCCTGGTGGCGGCGATGCTAACCGCGGTGCCGAATCTCACCCTGGTGCTCGGTGCGCAGGCCGACAGGGTACGCGCCGCCGCCCCGACCGATGCGCGTGTGGCGATCGTTCAGAACGATAATTTCACGCGGGGTCAGTTGTCGTCGCTGAAGACCGGACTCGCAGCCGCGCCACCCACGGCACAAGCGGTGATGGTCCATCTGATCGATCATCCGATGGTCTGTCCGGCGACGTTCGGTGGTGTGGTTGCTGCCTATGCGCGCACAGGAGCGGCGATCGTGATCGCTCGCTACGATGGCCGGCGCGGCCATCCGGTTATCTTCGATCGAGCGCTTTTCGGTGAGCTGATGGCAGCGCCCGAGGAGGAGGGCGCGCGCGCGGTTGTGCGGGCCGATCCCTCGCGAGTCGCCTATTTCGACGCCGCCGATTCGGGGATCATAACGGACCTCGACACCCCAGACGACCTTGCTCGGGCCGGATTGCCAAGGATGTCGGTATCGACGATCAGTGAAAGCGGTCGGCGATCGAAACAGAAATGACCGCAACAGAACTGAAACCACGCCGCAGGGATGAGCGTACTTATCAACAGGTATGTTCAGCTTTCGCGCCGTTAGTACGCGTGTTCGGAGCTTGATTGTCAGAACCGACGAGGAACTGATCCGCGAGTCCCTGAAAGGGGAAACCGCGGCGTTCGGTGAGCTCGCGTCGATCCATCGGGGAAACGTCGAGCGTATTTGCTGCCGGTTCTTTTCCGACCCCGAAATCGTTCTGGACTTGACCCAAGAGAGCTTTATTCGAGCCTTCGCGGGACTCCGCAGCTATCGTGAGGAGTTGCCATTTCGTAGCTGGCTGCGAGCGATCGTCGTGAATGTTTGTTACGACGAGTTGCGGCGAAGGCGTCGTCGGCCCGAGGATCTGGTCGCTGATTTAGGTGAAGCCGAACAATCATGGGCGCAATTGGTGAATGAAACGACTCCAGAAGATATGTTGGAACAGGCGCAGAAGCTTGCCGCCGCCTACGATCTGGCACATAAGCTGCTTGACACCCTGCGACCAGAAGACCGTGTCATCACGACTCTCAAAGAAAGTGAAGAGTTGACTATCGAAGAAATAGCGAAGATTATGGGTTGGAGCGGCGCCAAAGTCAAGATTCGGATTTTCCGCGCGCGTCAGCTTATGCGACGGCGCGCAGAACAGATTTTGTCGATGGGTCGAGGAGCGAGAAAGCGATGACTTGCTTGGAAGCCAGACGAGAATTTGCTGGATTTTGGCGCAGAAGCTTGCCGGAAGCGGATCGCGGCGCCCTGCTGGCGCATCTCTGGGGCTGCGCCAGCTGCGATCACGCTTTTCGCGTCTTTGCGCTGACTGCCCCGGTACTGCATGGCGCGCCACCATCAGGCCGGGTCGAACGATCGAGCGCGCTGCCTAATTTGCGGGAGCCACGAACCGCGAGTTCTCCTGCAGCGAACGTCGTCGACGAGCGCCGGCGGATGCTGGTGGCGGCCTTTATGATGGGTGTCGCGGCCGCGGTCGCGCTCTATTTTTCTACCTCGCCGCGCGTCACGCTCGAGGACGCGATCAATGGCGCTGGCGCCGCAGTAGTCGTGACCAATCCCAATAACAACAGTCTCTTTGGCATGGATGATATTGGACGGGACTCAACGCTCGACGAGAGCAAACTCGATTTTGGAGAGGGACGCGACCACGGCTTTGCGGGCTAAATTCGACTGGCGCCTGATCACGGTTGCGCTCCTGGCGGGCGCATCGATCGGCTTCGCGGGCAGCCGGATTGCCTACCGGCTGAGACTACTGCATCCGCCGATCGAGGAGCCTTTTCAGCGGCTGAGCAACGAACTCAAGCTCACTGATTTCCAACGTCAGCGAGCTGGCGAAGCGGTCCACCAAGCCCGCGAGCAGATCAGAGAAGCGCAGCGCGAGTTCGAGCAAAAACGGCGCGACCTGCTGGTGAGCGCATATCTGAAAATACGCGCCAGCCTGCAGCCTGAGCAGCAGCAGTTGCTGGACCGGGATTTCGTGCCACTGGCGATCCGTCTGCAGGGGCAAGCCACCGTCGAGGCGCAGAATCACACCGCGATGCGTCCGGCGTCGGCGGCGACCAAGACGTCGCCTTAGCTACGAGCCTATCTGATGAATCAGACGGTCGGCTTGGTCGGCGATCTCGGGGCTTTTCGCGCGCGCGCCGCTGGCCAAACGCAAATAACGGAGGGCTTCAGCGCGATTGTTTAGCTGCGCATAGATTTCACCGAGGCGGAAGGCGGCGAAAGCCGAACTGGGATCGAGCTCGAAGCCCTTGCGATAGTACGGCAAAGCCGAGTCGAAACGCGGCGGCGTGTAGGACATGTAGGCTTCACCGATATTGAGCCATGCGCTGGTCTCGTTTGGATGACTCTTGACCAGTTTCTGATACACCTCGACGACCCGATCAAATTGCGAACGTGAGTTGTAGTAGAGTCCGAGATAGAGGTACGGCTCCTCGAAGGAGGGATCGAGGGCGGTGGCCTGCCAGAGCATATTCACCGCCCGATCGCTGTCGGTCAGGTTGATGGCAGTGTCCGTCAGTTTGCGCGCCTTCGCGGCGTTGCTCTCTCCGGTATCGGCCGCACCAGTCGCAGGCGGCGGCGCGGCCGAGGCGGCCCCGGAGGCGGTGAGGTCGGCCGCCCGGGCGGCGAAGTCGCCGACCGCGATCAAGGGAAGGACGAGGGCTGCGCTCAACGCGATTGCAACTGCTCTGCGCATACGGACGTATGCGTGCGATCGTGGCACGAAAGCCCGCGGCTGCAAAGCGCCGTCGAGCGGCTGCCCGGAGGGCGCGCTCGTGCGAAGAAAGCCCGCGGGGCGTTCTCTGCACGAGCGCGCTGAAATCGTTGCTCTTAGCGAGCCTGGATCCCGGCAGCGCTGGCGACGATTCCGGTCGGTCCCGTGATCGGGCTTAGGCTGCCGTCGCGCTGGACGGCAAAGATATCAACCTCCCCGGTGCCCGCCGTGAGTACGTAGAGGAACCGGCTGCCTTCACTCAGAGACATATCGATCGGGGCGCTGGTAGTCCCGCCTGTGTCGGCGGCTGCCCCGTTAATCAGACTCAGAGCGCCGTCTCTGCTCAAGCGGTAAGACGAGATGAAGCCATTGCCCGTGTCAGATGTATAGGCGAATTTCTCGTTATTTGTGATCACTACCCAGCACGCGGCCATCTCCAGGTTCGGCACCGACCCGCTGATCACCTGAAGACTGCCGTCTGCGTTGAGGCCGTAAGAGGAGAGTGCGCTGCTGGTGTTGCCGGGACCGCCGAAGGCTTCGGATACCAGCATGTGGTCACGGCTGTCAAAAGCGAAGCCGAACGGGGTCTTTCCGTTGGACGGGGTGATCAGCGGTGCATGGGCGACGCCCTTGTTATCGACGGCATAGGTGTCGATCAGACTCGTGCCTTTTTCGGTCACCACGAGAAACCTGCCGTTGTTGTTGAAGCTCACTTGCGCAGGTCCCGGGGCGCTGCTGCTTAGCGGTTGCTTGGATCCGGCAATGGGAGTCAGCCGGCCATTGCCGGCGATCGTAAATCCAAAGATGTTGGCTGGGCTGCCGGCGTCGAGGACGTAGAGCAAATCGCCACGGACCGTAAGGCTGATCGGTGTGCTGCCGCCCGCCGGGGTTTTCGCGCGCAGCGCCAGTCCGCCGTTAGGCTGCACGGCAAATACCGAAATGTCATTACTGCCGGCGTTGACCGCGAACAGTCGATTGCGGGTCAAAATCAGGGAGCCCTGCGAGCCGAGTCCGCTGTCAGTGCCGAGCCCGCCCGTGGAGACCGCGCCGCGCAGCGTCAGGGAGCCGTCGGCGGCGCGGGCAAAAACGTCAACCGCATTGCCCGCCGCGGCGTTGGTGGTCAGGTAAACGACGCCGGGATCATTGGAATCTGCCATTGCTCCAGGAGTCCAGCTAAACAAGAGCAGAACTCCAATTACTAGTGACGCCACCGTGAAAGAACGCTTAAAACCCATTTTCACACTCATTATGGTCTCCTCAAAGTCTCCGCAGACAACAGTATTGTGCTGGGGTTAACGACTGGCAGGGCTAAAATCTGCTGTCAACGCAGAAAATAGCAGAGACAATTGGGCGGACGGCGCAGCGCGGGAAAGAATCGGACTACAAGTAGTCACTCAGGACATTGAGGAACAGCCATAACGTTTCGTTTAAGCTCGATGTCGCACGTCGCGGAAAGCCTAGCACTAGTGTTACGTCTCATAAATACTAGTAGGTTATCCCAGGTAACCAGTATATACAGGATCAGCGGTCTATGCCGTATAGGCTGGCGGCGTTGCCCGCGACCATTTGATAAAGCTCACTCTCCGGGACACCGGCGAAATCTCGCGTTACCTGTTCCTGCGAATGCGGAAAGGTGCCCTCGGTGTGCGGGTAATCCGAGCCCCACATCAAACGGTCAACCCCGACCAGCGCGCGCGTCAGCACCCCGGCGCGATCGTCTTCGAAGGTTGCCCAGAACTGGCGCTGGAAGTAGAAGCTGGGGCGCTCGTTCACCTTCGGCTCCATCCAATTGTGATGGTCTTCCCACCAGTGATCCATGCTGCGCAGCACGGAGGCGACCCAGCCGATACCGCCCTCGGCCAAGACGAAGCGCAGCGCCGGATATTTCTGCGGAACCGCGCCCCAGATCAGATCGGCCATCGAGCGCTGGGCTGAGCAGATTTTTGAATCGACGTAGGCGCGCCCGATCCCCAGCCGCAGGGCCTTGTTGTAAAACGGCTCGTCGGTGCCGACGTGCAGGGAGACCGGCAGTCCGAGGTCGGCCAACGCCGCCCACAACTGGTCGAATTCCTGCTCCTGGTAAGAGCGGTTCGCGACCTCGGTCGGGATAGCGAACGTCCGCAGTCCCTTTTTTGCAGCGCGTTGCGCCTCTTCCGCCGCCCAGGCGATCGGGCCCCTCATCGGCAGCATCGCGGCGCCCAGCAATCGACCAGGCGCGGCGGCGCAGAACTCGCTCAGCCAGTCGTTGTAGACGCGGCAACACTCGCGAAGATATTCGGCGTCGGGGGCGACCCCGATAAACAGACCGAAGCCAGGGTAGATGACCTCGGCGCGCAGATGATCGAGCGCCTGATCCGCCAGCCGCGCCTGCGGGTCATTGGCGCCGGGCCGGGTATCCGCATGTCGATGGCCTTGTGGGGAGTGCGGTCGGCCGAGGACCTTGTCTTCCATCGAGACGCCTTCGAGTCCCACCGGCATGGCCGGCAAGCCGTCGATCAGGTAGAAATCGCCGTCGGGCCGCGACTCGACGCGCGGCGCGCGATCGCGAAAGCGTCGATCCATGCGGGTCGTCCAAAGATCGGCCGGCTCGACCACATGGCCGTCGGCAGAGACAAAGCCGGTTGTCGTTTGTGAGTCCATCGAGATCTCTCCTTGATCGGAGCGAGCCGCTCAGGCGATCGAAAATTATGGCCAAGCAAAAAGATTTCCGATGGGAAGGATACAGACAGGAAGCCTTTTTCTTGTCAAGGGAAGCCGCTGATCCGAATCCCTCGCGGGGCTAAGGGGCGAAGAATTGAAGTCCGCTGCAACTTTCACGGAGTAAGACCGTGGGGAAGCTCGTGTGATACCCGATTTAAGCCGGTAAGCACCTTGGGGTCGAAGCCGCTCGTCTGCGCTTTTACACTTGTGAACTGTGTGTTATCGGCTGTAAACTCGTTCGAGGTTCAGTTTAAAACTCTTGGCGACAAAGGAGGGGAGTGGTGCGCAGTAGGAAAGCCTCAGGGGTTGGTTTAATCGTCGCGCTCGCGCTGACGGTGGGACTAGGTGGCAGAGCCTTAGCGGGCAGCAACGGCTCGAGCAGTCATGTTCAATGGGTGAATCACTTCGATCTGCAGTCCGGCGATCCCAGTGTTACGCAGACTTCCTCGCTCTCGACCAATTCGGGGGTGGGCGGCGGTCTGACCGGCCTGGTAATTACTTCGACGACCCCCGGCAACGTTGACTCGTTCGGTGGCGACAAGGTCGTACAGATGGCGCTCCAACTGCAGCCGCAGACGAGGATCAGCCGGGTGGTGGTCTGCTACGAGCTGACCAGCGCCAACAGCTTTATCGATCAGATCCGACTGGCCCAGGTGCAGAATCCGCCTGCCGTCGCGCTGGTTCGGCTAGACGACGCGACGCCGCTTACCAATGTGGGTCCGGTCTGCGTGGCCAGCGTGGGAACCTCGATAAAGCCGAGCAATGGGTCCGTGCTGCTGTCACTGCGCGTCAACTTCGCAGCGGGCGCGGCCGGCGGTCCGCCGACCGACAAGATCGTAGTGCGGGCCCTCGGGCTGCTGGTTCAGTAGTAAGTCCTGCGCTCACCATCGAGCTTGCGGATGACCGGCGCCAGGGCGCCGGTCATTTTTTTCGCCGCAGGTTGATCCGTAGGCGAGCGCGGAGCTCCTGCTGGCCGACGAAGCGAGCCCGGGCTTTCGCATGCGAATGCAACGTCAATCGCGGCGCTCTGAATTGCGAAGACGGCGCCCGCTCGTCGCAAGGAGGGCTTAGCGGTTGCGCGATGAGCGGCAAGCCTCTTGAATAGCGAACGATGATTACGACCCGCGCTTTCGAAGCGGCCGATGGTTTAGTCCTGAGCGCCGCGGATTACGGCGGCGCCGGTCGTCCGCCGATGCTGTTCATTCACGGTGGGTCGGCGCACGCGCGCTGGTGGGACTTCGTGGCGCCGGCTTTCAGCGATCGCTTTCACGTGCTGGCGCTCGATCAGCGCGGTCATGGCGAGAGTCCGTGGACGCACGAATGGACCTATGGCACGCGCCAATACGTCGCCGATCTGACCGCGGTAATCGAAGGCTGGGGACTCGGCGCGCCGGTGCTGGTCGGCCATTCGATGGGCGGGCATACGGTGATGTCGTACGCGACCGAACATAGCGCGAGGCTCCGCGCGATGGTGGTGATCGACAGTCCGGCGGCTTATCCGGCGGAAGCGATCGCGGCGCTGCGCGCGATCGGCGAGCGGCCCTCGCGTCCGTTCGCGTCGCTGGAGGAGGCGGTAGCGAAGTTCCGCACGAACCCGCGGCAGAATAATGCGCGGCCGGAAATTCTCGAATACGTCGCGCGGCTCTCATTCCGGCAAGAGGCCGGCGGCGGCTGGGTCCATAAGATGGATCGGCGAACCTTGATGCGCGAGCCGCTCAGCGTCTGGAAGGGCCTTGCGCGAATCCAGTGCCCGTCGCTCTATGTGCGTGCCGGGTCGAGCGTGCTGTCGGACGAGATCACGGGAAAAATCGTGGCGGCGATGCCCGATTGCCGTCAGACCACCGTACCTGATTCGTTTCATCACGTGATGATCGATAATCCGACGGGACTGATCGCCGCACTCGACGGCTTTCTCACCGATTTGAAGTGAACGCGCCGCAAAGCGGTTTCGTCGAGGGCGAGGCGCGGCTCCACTATCTCGAATGGAATCGGGCGGCGCACGACTGCGTCGTCCTGGTGCATGGCAATTCCGCCAATGCCTGGTGGTGGCAATGGGTCGCCGAGGCGATAGGCGCGGCCGCGCCGCGGATCGTCGCGCTCGATTTGCGCGGCCACGGCGACAGCGCATGGGCGAAGCCGCCGGCCTATTCGCCGCTCGCGTATGCGGACGATGTTGCGCGGCTGATTCGCGCGCTCAAGCTGGAGCGTCCGGTGGTGGTGGGTCACAGCATGGGCGGGATTGCGACGATTGGCTTCGCGATCCATTTCGCGGAGCTGGCGCGGGCAGTGGTGGCGATCGATGTCCCGGTGACCTCCAGCGCACGGCGCAATCGCTATCTGCGCCATCTCAAGGCGCTGCCGACGGTGATTTACCCCGACCTCGCGACCGCGATCGCCATGTTCCGCCTGATGCCGAACGAAGGCGCGATCGCGCCCGAGATCATGCGCGCAGTCGCCGAGCACAGCCTCGCGCGGACGGCGAGCGGCGGCTTCACGATGAAGTTCGATCGTAAGAGTTTTTTTGGCAGCGACGGGCTCGAGGTCGCGGCGGCGATCCGCCAAATCGACCTGCCGCTGCTGCTGGTGCGCGCGGGCCAGAGCCGCATTCTTACGGCGGAGGCCGCCGCGGCGGCGGTCGCGTCTAATCCACGCGCGCACCTCGTGACGATCGCGGGGACGCATCATCATATCCCGCTCGAGCAGCCGGCCGAGCTGGCGCGCGAGATCCGGAATTTCGGACGAGCATATCCGCGCGCTGCGGGTTGACGATCCGGCGGGGGCTGTGGGAGACTCGATTCAGCGAGGCGCAACCACGCAATTCCGTGTCGCCACGCGCCCTTCGGAGGAACAAAATGGCTGAACCGCAGACGCCGCAGGCTGAACCGGGACCGCGCCCGATCATCCCGATACTCAAGCTGCAACCGAAACCTCATCTGGTGGCAATCAAGTGCGGCAGTTGCGGCGCGTTGTTTCTCGATCAGAAACGGCTGGCCTGCTCGAAATGCGGGACCGCCGGGAATTTTCAGCAGGTCGCGCTCTCGGACAAAGGCAAGGTCTGGGTCTTTTCGGTGATCCATCAGTCGTTCCCCGGAATCAAAACGCCTTACGTCACGGCGATCGTCGATTTGCCCGAGGGCATCAGCGTCAAGTCGAACCTGATCGAGGTCGATCCGGAAGCCCTGCAGAAGAATCCGCAGCAGGCGTTCGGGATGCCGGTCGAGTTGGTGGTGAATCCGGTGGCGAAGGATCGCCAGGGCAACGAAGTGATGGCGTTTCAGTTCCGCCCCAGCAAGAATTAGAGGAAGAATTAGAAAGTCACAGCAGGCGAAGCGGCACGGGCCGCGAGTCGTACCCTGAGGAGAATCGCGATGAGAAATGTTTATGTGCTTGGAACCGGAATGATCAAATTCGGCCGCTATCCGGAGAAGACAGTGCCGGAGCTCGGGGCTGAAGCCGCCTTGATCGCGCTCAAGGACGCGGGCGTCACGATCAAGGATGTCGAGATGTTCGCGGCCGGCAATCTCTATCAATCGAATGCGATGGTCGGGCAGCGGATTCTGCAGCAGATCGGCCAGACGGGAATCCCGGTAATCAATGTCTCGAATGCCTGCGCCACCGGCTCGACCGCGTTTCGCGAAGCTTATATCGCGGTGGCGTCGGGGATGTACGACGTCACGATGGCGATCGGGGTCGAGCAGATGGGCAAGCAGGGGTTGCTGGGCGGTGGCGGCGGCGGTTCCGATCCGGCGTATTCGACCGAGGGGCGGATTGGCTCGGGCCTGATGCCGGCGGTGTTCGGCCAGGCGGGCGTCGAGCATATGCGCAAGCACGGGACCAAGCTCGAGCACTTTGCGAAGATTTCCGTCAAATCGCACAAGCACGCGACCAAGAATCCGTTCTCGCAGTATCGCAATGAAGTCTCGCTCGAGGACGTGATGAATGCACGGATGGTCGCGTTCCCGAACACGCTCTACATGTGCTGTCCGACGGGCGACGGCGCGGCGGCAACGATCCTGGTCTCCGAGGACAAGCTGAAGCAGCTTGCCGGCGCGCGCAAGCGGCCGCGGATCGCCGCCTCGGTGCTGACCTCCGATCCTTACACCGATCGCGATCTGACGCTGCCCGATGTGAGCACGCTGACGCGGCGCGCGGCGCGCAAGGCCTACGAGACCGCCGGGCTCGGTCCCAAGGACGTGAGCCTGACGGAGCTGCACGACTGTTTTGCGACCGCCGAGCTGGTGCACTACGAGAACCTCGAGCTCTGCGCGGACGGCGAAGCGGCCAAGTTTATCGACGAGGGTGGCGGCAAGCATCCGGGGCTCGGCGGCAAGGCGCCGGTCAACGTCTCGGGCGGGCTGCTCTCGAAGGGTCATCCGCTCGGCGCGACGGGCGTCGCCAATATCTGCGAGATCGTTTGGCATCTCACGGAAGACGAGCGCGCCAAAGAACGCCAGGTGCCGAATGCCAAGGTCGGGATGGCGCATGTGATCGGGCTCGGCTCGGCCTGCACGATCAATATCCTGACGATGTAGCCGAAGCGGAGAGCCGCGAAACGACACGAGGGGCCGTCCGCAGTGGACGGCCCCTTTTTTCGACTTGAGCGCGCGAGTATTTTTTGGGTGGTGGGTCAATTTGGGTTTGCCGTTGTTCTTATTCTTTAACGCAGCTCGCGGACTCGCCTGCTCGCTGCGCCTCCGGCTCCGCTAGTGACGCGCCTCAGAGGTTTTCAAGATTTGATCGGCGCGAGCGCGCGCGCCGTCAGCCGGGTCGAGGATTGCGCGCGCGCGATCATGGAGCGTCACGCGGTCCACGAGATCCGCATCCCGATTCTCGAACGGCTCGAGTTGTATCAGCGCTCCAGCGGCGAGACCTCCGACGTCGTCGAAAAGCAGATGTACGCCTTCAGCGACGGCGACGAGGCGGAGAGCCTGCTTGCGATCCGGCCGGAAGGCACGCCCGGCGTCGTCCGCGCCTATATCGAGGCCGGTCTCGATCGCAGCGATCCCGAGCAGCGTTTCTATTATTCCGGTCCGATGTTTCGGCGCGAGCGTCCGCAAAAGGGGCGCTTTCGCCAGTTTCATCAGTTTGGGGTCGAGATTTTCGGCCGCGCTGACGCCGCCTGCGACGCCGAACTGCTGATCATGATCGACGAGCTGCGCCAGGAGTTGAAGTTAGAACTCGAGTTTCAGATCAACTCGCTCGGCGACGCCGAGTGTCGCCCGGCCTATCGCAAGGCCCTGCTCGAATACGGCCGCGCGCATCTCGACGAGCTGTGCGAGGATTGCCATCAGCGGCTCGAACGCAATCCGCTTCGTCTCCTCGACTGCAAAATCGATGTGAAGCTGGCGGCGGGTGCGCCGCAGAGCCTCGACTATCTGTGCGAGGCCTGCCGCGCCCATTTCGGTCTGGTCGAGCGATTGCTCACCGCGGCCGGGATAACTTACGTCGTGAACCCGCGCCTGGTGCGTGGCCTCGACTACTACATGCGGACGACCTTCGAGATCGTCTCGAAGGCCGTGGGGTCGCAGAGCGCGGTGGTGGCAGGCGGCCGCTACGACGGGCTGGTCGAGGCGCTGGGCGGAGGGCCGGTCGCGGGCAGCGGCTTCGCGATCGGGGTCGAGCGGCTGGCGCTCGCGCTGGAGGCCGCCGGCGACGCGGAGAAGGCCGCGCCTGACGCTGCGCTGATCGCGCTCGGCGATGGCGCCGTCGTCGCGGCGACGAAGCTGGCGGGCGAGTTGTGGCGCCGGGGGCTGCGGGTCGAGCTGCTGGCGCCGGATCGCGGGCTCAAGGCCTTGATGCGACGAGCGAACAAGCTCGGCGCTCATTTCGCGATCATTCTCGGCGAAAACGAATTGGCGCGCGGCGTCGTCCAGTTGCGCGATCTGCGCGCCAGTAGCCAGCGCGAGCTCCCGCTCGCGGCGGTCGCCGACGAAGTCGCTCCAGTGGCGGTTCCAATCCGCTGACTATTTCGCGCGTCCAGCGGCACAGGTATTCTTGCGGGATCGCCGCCGATGTCGAGCATCGATTCATACTCGCCGATTCCGCCGTGGCCGCGCAGTGACTACTGCGGGACGCTGCGCGCGGCCGACGACGGGCGCGAAGTCGCGCTGTGGGGCTGGGTCGCGGCGCGCCGCGATCACGGCGGCGTCATCTTTATCGATCTGCGCGATCGCGAAGGAATCGTGCAGCTAGTCTTCAAGCCGGAGAGTCAAGCCGCGGCGCGCGCGGTCGCCGAGGCGGCGCGCGCCGAGTTCTACCTCGCGGCGAAGGGCCGGGTGGTGCGGCGCTCCGCCGCCACGGTCAATGCGGAGCTGCCCACCGGCGAGATCGAGATCGCGATCGCGTCGGCGGCGATTCTGAGCGCGTCGGCGCCGCTGCCGTTTCAGTTGGGCGCGGGCGCGGAGAGCGCGGCCGAGGAGGTTCGGCTCAAGTACCGTTACCTGGATCTGCGGCGGCCCGAGATGCAGGATAACCTGCGCCGGCGGCATCAGGCGATTCGCGGGGCGCGCGCGTGGCTCGACGGCCAGGGCTTTATCGAGATCGAAACGCCGATCCTGTGGCGCGCCACACCTGAAGGGGCGCGCGACTACCTGGTGCCGAGCCGGGTCAATCCCGGCAAGTTCTACGCCCTGCCGCAGTCGCCGCAGTTGCTCAAGCAGCTCCTGATGGTGAGTGGTTTCGATCGGTACTATCAAATCGCGCGCTGCTTTCGCGACGAGGATTTGCGCGCAAATCGACAGCCCGAATTCAGCCAGATTGATATCGAAATGACCGGGCCGCGGCTCGACGACATCACGGGCGTGGCGGAAGGCATGATGGTGTCGATTTACGACTACGCGCTCCGCGTGAAACTCGCGCCGCCGTTTCTCCGGATGCCGTTTGAGGAGGCGCAGGAACGCTTCGGATCAGACAAGCCTGACATGCGCTTTGATCTGGAGCTGAAGAATCTGACCCGCGCCTTTGCGGGAACGTCATTCAAAGTTTTCGCGGAAGCGCTCGGGCGCGGCGAGTCGATTTATGCGCTCGCGCTTGCGGGGGCGTATCAGTTGTCGCGCCGCGAGCTCGACGAGCTGGTCGAAACGATGCGAGCGCAAAAGGGGCTGGGGCTCGCGTGGGCCAAGACCACTGAGAGCGGATGGCAGGGGCCGCTCGCGCGCCACGTCGGCGAGGCCGAGCGTCAGAGCGTCGAGCAGGTTGCGGGACTCGCGGCGGGAGGCACGCTGCTGATAATGGCGGGGGCGAAGAATCTCGTGCGGCCGCCACTCGGCGATCTGCGGCTTCAGCTCGCGGACAAATTCGCGTTGCGCGAGGCCTCGGCGCTCAAGTTCCTCTGGATCGTGGATTTTCCGCTGTTCGAGTACAGCGCGGAGGAGCGGCGCATGATGTCGATGAACCATCCGTTTACGGCGCCCCATCCGGACGATCTGGCTTTGCTGGAGAGCGCGCCGACGCAAGCGCGCGCGCTGGCCTATGATCTAGTCTTGAATGGGCAGGAGCTGGGCGGCGGTTCGATCCGTATCCACGATCCGGAGCTGCAACTCAAGATTTTCGGCATTCTCGGACTTGGACGCGAAGAAGCGTTGAGCAAATTCGGCTTCCTGATCGACGCGCTAGGGTATGGCGCGCCGCCGCACGGCGGAATCGCGTTTGGCGTGGACCGGATCGCCATGATGGTCTGCGGAACCGGTTCGCTGCGCGACGTGATGGCCTTTCCCAAAACGCAGAAGGCGGTTGATCCGATGAGTGGCGCGCCGTCGGAGGTCGAGGCGCGGCAACTCAAGGAGCTGTCGATCAAGGTGGCTCCGTGACGCGGCTGCGCGGCGTGCGCCTGATCGCTCTGCTGCTGCTGATGTTCGCGCTTGCGGCTTGCGAGCGCCTCCAGGACAGCAGCGAGTACCAGGCGTTGGGCGATCTCGCGCACGCGGTGCCCGGCTTTCGCGGGACCCCCGGGCTCGTGGTCCACGCGGTACGCTCGAGCAAGACGATCATCGTTCACAAGATCGCGGTGATGCCGTTGATCGAAGCGCCAGACAAGATCGAGCATAACCTGGCGCAAGGCGCGGCCGAGGCGGCGACCGCGGAAATCTACGCGCGCGCGACGATCATCGGCGGCTGGACGGTAGCGACCCAGGATGACGTTGCGAACATGTTGCAGCAGATGCCGCCGACGACGCTCGCCGATATGGACCAAAACGCGCTCGAACTCGGCCGCAAGCTCGGCGTGGACGGCGTGCTCTACGGCTCACTGCATCACTACCGCGAGCGGGTCGGCTACGATTATGCGGCGCAATCGCCGGCGTCGGTCGCCTTTACGCTGAACTTTGTCGACGAGAAGTCCAAACAGATTGTCTGGACCGCCAATTTCGCCAAGCAGCAGAAATCGCTCAGCGAGAACGTCCTGGATATATCGACATTTATCGCGCACAACGGCCGCTGGGTGCGGGCCAACGATCTGACCGCGGAGGGCGCGCAGGCGGCGCTCGAAAACTTGCAGGACAAGCTTACCGTTCAGCCGATCGTGCAGGGACAGTACTAGAG
>JBOHWF010000028.1:0-18436 GCA_050736455.1 Binataceae bacterium (SeqCode)
CTCGCTGCGCCTGCGGCTCCGCCAGCGTGGACACGGGCGAGGGATCTGGAAAAGACGCAGCTCCAGGGGCGGCGGAGTCTGCGACGCGCGGCCAGAGTCAAGACTCGCCTGCTCGCTGCGCGCGGCCCCCCGCGCTCCGCTGGCGGGACAAGGGCGAGGGATCCGGAAAAGACGCGGGTCGTGGATTCCCTTCATCTCCTGACGGAGAGAGGGAGCCAGGACTGACCCTCACCCTTGGTCCCTCTCCCTTGGACAAGGGCGAGGGATCTGGAAAAGACGCGGGTCGTGGACGTGCCTGCTGGCTTCGTCTGCGGCTGGGGCGGGTGTCCTCTCCTAAGACGGCTAAGACGGAGAGGGGTAGGAGGCGCCTCGGCTGATTCCCGCGGGAGAACCGCTTTCTAACTGTCAGAATTGGAGATTTTATCGGTGAAGGGATTGATGCCGAGCAGGACGTCGCGCATGTATTGCGCGGTGGCGTCGGAGAGGCCGCCGGTGCGTTCGAGCTCGGCGAGCTTGGTTTGCGCCACCTCCTGCTGCTGCGCGAGGCGGTCCTGGGCCTCAGCCAGCCAGCGGCGCTGACTGATGGTCGTGCGGCTCAAATCGCCAATGGTCCGCGCCAGGCGGGCGAGATCGATCTCCGGGATCGGGCGCTCGGTCTCGATGAGCACGCTGAAGAGCCGTTGCTGGACGAGACGGACGAGCCTGTCGGTGGCCGTGGCGTCGTCGCCGGCCACGGGTTCGGTGAGCACGCGGGCCTGCGCGGTGGCCCTGGTGACGACCTCGAGTTTGCCTTCGAATTGGCGGCCGTAACGATTGAGGGCGCCGCGCGAGATGCGGTAGCCGAGTCCATTCAGCCACTTGGTCAGTTCGTCATAGCCGGTGAAGGAGTTGTCGACCAGGCGCTTTTCGAGTTCGTCGCGGAGCGCGCGGGGGAGCTTGGTCAAGACGGTGGAGCGGACGCCCATTTTTTTCAGTCGATGGCGGAGGCGGGGGGCGGCGGCACAGCCGGAGGCTGTGCGCCGCGTGCTGAAGGAGTTGGGGTGGAGGCGGGTATCATCGGCGGGGGGTCGGAGGTTCGTCAGCGGTTTTCGGGGTGCGCCGGCGGTGGCGCGAGCGCCAAGTCTGGCGCGATCCGCATCGCGGAAGAAGGGTGAAATGTTTCAGTGGATTGCCGGGCCGCACGCTCGCAATTTGGACGCAGCTCGCAGACTCGCCTGCTCGCTGCGCCTGCGGCTCCGCTAGCGTGGTCGCGCGCGCTGCTCGGCTCGCCAACCCGGATCGTCTCTGAGGCCACAGCCGTGAATAACCCTCACCCTTGATCCCTCTCCCTTGGACCAGGGCGAGGGGCCGGAAAAGAGCAGTGGATTGCCGGGCCGCACGCTCGCAATCTGCACGCAGCTCCAGGGGGCGGCCGAGTCTGCGACGCGCGGCCAGAGTCAAGACTCGGCTACCCGCTCCGCGGCGCTACGCTGGCGCCGTGTCTCGTAAATAGTCGTGTCGCGTAAGTAACTGTAGCGAATTGTCATTCCGAGTGGAGTCTGCGGAGCGAGGAATCCCGGTCCTCAACACCGCTCAAGCCGATGCCAACGCTGGGCGTTTCCGGAATTCCTCGCTGCGCTCGGAATGACAACCAGCGCGCTACTGCTGGTGTAGAGATTTGTGGGACACGACACTCGCGTTCTTTTCAGGCCCCTCGCCCTGGTCCAAGGGAGAGGGATCAAGGGTGAGGGTCATTCACGGCTGCGGCTTCAGAGACGGCCCGCCTCGGCGGGCCGAGCACCGCGCGCGACAACGCCGCCGCAGCGGTGTTTCCAATCTCACGCGCCGCTTGCTAAGCAAGGTTGAGAATTACCCGCGAAAGTGAACCGTGACGAGGATTAAGATGGACCGACTAACGGGCAAGGTCGCGCTGATTTCCGGCGGCGCGCGCGGACAGGGGGCGGCGGAGGCGCGGTTGTTCGCCGCCGAGGGCGCCAAGGTCGTGATCGGCGATGTGCGCGACGATCTTTGTAACGCAACTGCCAACGAGATCAACGGCAAGGCGGGCGGCAAGAGCGTCAAGGCGGTCCATCTCGATGTCACGCGCGCGGCCGACTGGCGCGCCGCGGTGGACGTCTGCGTCAGCGAGTTCGGCGGCCTCGACATCCTGATCAACAACGCCGGCATCTTCAACATGTCGGGACTCGAGGAGACCAGCGAGGAGCTCTGGGACTCGATCGTGAATATCAATCAAAAAGGGGTCTGGCTCGGGATGAAGGAGTGCGTCGCGGCGATGCGCAAGCGCGGCGGCGGCGCGATTATCAATATCTCGTCGGTGGCCGGGCTGACCGGTTCGACCGGCTCGACCGCCTATCACGGGACCAAAGGCGCGGTGCGGATCCTGACCAAGGCCGCGGCGGTGCAATACGGGCCGGAGAAAATCCGGGTGAATTCGGTGCATCCGGGGATTATCAACACCGAGATGGTCGATATCATCCCGAAGGATATGCGCGCGGGTTTTGGCGCGATGGTCCCGCTGCGGCGCGAGGGCACCGCCGAGGACGTCGCCAGGCTCGTACTGTTTCTGGCGAGCGACGATTCGTCCTACTGCACCGGGGCGGAATTTATCGTGGACGGGGGACTCACTGCGATCTGAACACTTAACCCTCACCCTTGGTCCCTCGCCCTTATCCTTTACGCGGCTCGCAGACTCGCCTGCTCGCTTCGCGCGGTCGCGCTCCGCTGGCGGGACAAGGGCGAGGGATCTAAAAGAAGCGCGATGGGGTTGGGTGATGGCACCGGTTATTGGCTCGCCCTTGGACCAGGGCGAGGGGTCTGAGGGATCTGAAGAAAAACGGCCAGGGCAAAAAGGAGAAATCGCAATGGATCGTCTAAAAGGCAAAGTGGCGCTGATTTCGGGTGGGGCGCGCGGACAGGGGGCGGCCGAGGCGCGGCGCTTCAGCGCCGAGGGCGCGAAGGTCGTGATCGGCGACGTCCGCGACGAGCTGACCCGGCAGACCGCCGACGCGATTAACGCCAAGCTCGCCAACACGGTGCGCGCGGTCCATCTGGACGTGACGCGCGCGGCCGACTGGCGCGCCGCAGTCGAGGTCTGCGAGCGCGAATTCGGCGGCCTCGATATCCTGGTCAACAACGCCGGGATCGCCAACATGAAAGGGCTCGAGCAGACCTCGGAGGAGGAATGGGACGCCGTCGTCAATGTCAATCAGAAAGGCGTCTGGCTCGGGATGAAGGCGGTGATTCCGGCGATGCGCAAGCGCGGCAGCGGCTCGATTATCAATATCTCGTCGATTTACGGTTTGATCGGCTCGACCGGATCGACCGCGTATCACGGCACCAAGGGTGCGGTGCGGCTGCTGACCAAGGCCGCGGCGGTGCAATACGCGCCGGAGTAAATCCGCGTCAATTCGATCCATCCGGGGATAATCTTCACGCCGATGGTCGAGGAAGCGATCACGACCCGTGAGGAGCTGCAGCCACTGCTCGACCTGACGCCGATGGGGCGCGGGGCGCAGCCGGAGGAAGTCGCGGCGGCGGTGCTGTTCCTCGCCAGCGACGACGCCTCCTACGTGACCGGCGCGGAGTTGGCGGTCGACGGCGGCTACTCGGCGGCGTAGATCCGCCCCGCGCCTGCGAGGTTGTCGCGGGCGTCGTGCGCATGAGTCGTGCGCATGACCGACATTGATGACCGACATTGGGGAGGGCGGCGCCGATGGTCGTAGCGTTCGTCTTGATCAAGACCGAACCCGCGCGGATTGACGAGGTCGTCAAGGCGCTGGTCGAGATGGAGATCGTCGAAGAGATGCATTCGCTGGCGGGCGAGTACGATCTGATCGTCAAGGTGCGGGTGGAGGACTTCGACCGGCTGGCGCGGACGGTGGTCGATCGTATCCAGCGCCTGCCGCATCTGCGCGAGACCCGCACGCTGATCGCCTTCGACGCCTACAACGTGCCGAAACCGCGCGGCGCCTAAGGGGGTTTTTAGCGGCGTCTATCACATTGAAGTTATGACGTCGTAACTGCTTTTAACGCATTGCGTCGCGCGTGGCCGAAACCTATATACTGGTCGAAAGGCGAGGTGCAAACGGTGGCGACTTACCTCGAATATCTGAAGGCTGCGATGAAGAATGCGAGCTATGAACAGATGGCAGACGGACGATTCTTCGGCAGCATTCCCGAATTTGACGGCCTTTGGGCGGTAGGCCAGACGCGAGAGGAGGCAGAGGGCGAGTTATACGACGCTCTCGACGGATGGCTCGACGTCCAAATCAAAATTGGAAAACAACGGCCACCGCAGATCGACGGGGTAGACGTCTTCGCTCTGCCAAAGCCGACCGAAAGCTGAGACCTCTTCCAACGTCCTGGGGAAAATGCCCGAACTCAGGCCGTGCAAACGCCGGGAATTCATCCGTAAGTTGCGAGCGCTGGGTTACGATGGTCCCTTTTCAGGTGGCAGGCATCAATCCATGTCCAGATCGAAGAGAGCAACAAAGCCTGGGGCGCAGACGGTTACAATACCAAACACAGATATCGACGATATCGCGTTACTCAGACGAGTACTGCGGAACGCGAAAATCGAACCAACCGACTTCATCGACGCGTAGATCGCCTGTCACTGTAATCCCGCGGCGGCGCGTTCGACCACCGTGCCCTTGAAGAAATCCGGATTGACGTCGGTCTTGGCGCGCACCGGATTGACGAAGACGAAATCGCGGAAGTCGTCCTCATTGATGAGGCCGTGCTCAACCAGCTCCCAGGCCTCGTAGGCGGCGTCGCGCATATCGGTCAAATCCCAATGGCCGAGGTCTGAGCTGTAGATCGCGCCGAGCCGCGAGCGGGTCGGGTTGAAGTTGGGATTGAAGGCGAGCGCGGTCATCCGATCGTCGCCTTCGCAGCCGAAGAAGAATTTCGGGATGAAGCGCTCGCGGATATCGTCGCGCGACTCGATGCCGGCCAGCGCCCACTCGTCGCGGGTCTCGGGGGCCTGCTCGTCGCCCCACAGCAGTTGCGATTGGTCCTGGCTGAGCCGCGCGACGATCGCGGCGCCGTAGTCCTGACCGTAGTCGTGAAACAACCGCGCCAATAACTCGCGGTCGAGATTGCGCGGGTCGAAATTCGCGATGGTCTCGCGGTTGTGTTTTTCCCAGTGACCGATGAGGTCGTTGTAGACGCCGCAGGCCCATCCGGCGCCGCCTTCGAGAAAGGCGAAGCGCAGCGCGGGAAAGCGTCGCGTCACGCCGCCGAAAAAAATCGCCTTGCAGATGGCCGCGGCCGAAGTAGCGAAATGGCCCATATGGTTGAACATGAAGTTGCTGATCGAGTTGCTCAGTCCGACGCCTACGCTCGGCGAGTGAAAAGTCGGCGCGACCTTCAATTCGAGGCACTTGCGCCAGACCGGATCGTAGTCGTGCGCGCTGTCGAGCGCGATTGTATCGAGCCAATAAGCGTAGCGCGCCGCGACCGGCGGCGATGCTTGCGCGGCGGCTTCGAGCGGGCGGCGCACCCAGCCCGCCATCACGACGGCCTTCAGGCCGAGCACGCCGACGGCGTAGTCGAGCTCGGCAAGCGCCTCGGCCGGCGAATGCATCGGGATCACCGCGACTGGCGTGATGCGATCGCGGTACTCGCGAAAAATGTCGGCGTGGAGGCGGTTGTAGGCGCGACACAGCGCCGGGCGCAATTCGTCGTCGCCGAGATGGAGACCGATCAGCCCGATACTCGGATAGATGATGGTGAAATCGAGTCCGAGCTCGTCGAGCCGCTGGTAGAGCAGGCGCGGGAGCGAGCTGGTCGCGCGATCGAGCGTGTTGCGGGTCGGATGGACCCACCAATGCGGACGCGGAACGCGCTCGCGGCGGCGTTCCTCGGGCGTCAGCCGGTTCCAGCGAAAGCTCAGCGGGCTATCGGGCAGCGCTTTGAAGCGTTCGACCATCGAGGGGCCGGCGACGTCCTTCAGGTAATCGAACAGCGCCGGCTCGAACTCGGCGACGTGGCCGTCCGAGTCGATAATCGGATGGCTGAGGCGTTCGCGCACTGCGGCCGAGCGGGATTTTTCGCGCGCCGTGGACATTACTTCTCGTCGACGCGCTCGTCGCCGCCGAACGCGCTCAAGTCATTCATCGGGATGCCGAAGGCGCTCTTGCCGAGGAATTCGAGCGACTCGTCGCTGTCGAAGGGATGGAAGAGGCCGGCGCGGACGTCGCGCAGATGGCGTTCGAGCGGGAGCTTGCGGAAGTAGGCGGCGCCGCCGACGGCGCGCTGGGCGAGATCGACGACGCGCACCGAGTTTTCGATCGCGACCATCCGCGCGGCGACCGCCTTGCGCGACCAGGTCGCGCCGTCATCGGTTTCGAGCTCGGCCGCGGCCTTCCACATCATCGCGCGCGCGGTCTCGATCAGCAGGTCCATCTCGCCGACCTTGTTGTAGACCGCAGGCAGATGGCTCATCGGATGAGGCAGCGGATAGCGCGGCCGATCGCGCATCATCTCGACGGTGAAGTTGCGCGCCGCCACGGCGATGCCGATATAGGGCGCGCCGATCGTAAACGGCGCCTTGGCGAAGATGCGCGTGATGCGCCCGCTGTGCGCGACCATCCGCGTCAGCACGACGTCCTCCTCGCGCACGAAGGCTTCTTTCAGTTCGGAGCTGCGCGAGGCCGACGCCCGCATCCCCATCGTGTACCAATCGTCCTTAAAGCTGAGGCCGGGGGTTTCGCGCGGGGGAATGAAGAAGGTGATGATGGTCGGGCCGTCGGGGGCGTCGGCCCAGGTCGCTTCGGCGAAATAGTAATCGAGCGCGATACTCTGGGTGCTGAAGATTTTGCGGCCGGTGACGAGCCATCCGCCGTTGACGCGAGCCGCCGTCGTGCGCGGGCGCAGCACCAGCACCGAGTTGTCGGGCTCGGAGCCGGAACCGCCGCAGATGAGCCGTTCCTTCGCGATCTGCCTGAGCTTGGCCTCGACGTTAGGCTGCTTGAACTTGCGCCAGAGATCGATCATCAGGCCGATGACGTTGAAGTGCATGTTGATCGCCAGCGCGGTCGGACCGCAGCCTTGCGCGAGCCGCTCTTGCGCCTTGATGCGCTCGAGCATCGTGGCGCCGAGTCCGCCGAGCTCGGTCGGGATGATCAGGGTGGTGTAGCCGCTCTCGCGCAGCCGCGCATAGTTCTCGAAGGGGAAGGCCTCCTCGATGTCATATTGCGCGGAGCGTGGCGCGAACTCGTCGGCGAGCGAGCCGGCCAGTTCGAGGAAGCGCCGTTCGCGTTCGGTGTGGTGCTGATTCATCTCAGTGCCTCTGCTGCTGCGGCCGCGGTCTGCCCGCGATCTCGGAGCATAAGCGCAATCGCCGCGGCTTAGCCAGATCTGCAAAGCATTGTATGATGACGTGGGAGCGCAACGCGGGAGGGATCATAAACGATGCGACCGGTGCCAGTCGGGGCCAAAGGAACTTACGAATTTGTTGTCGGCGAGGCGGACCTGGCCGGGACCGTGGAGCCGTCGCTGCCGCCGGTGCTGGCCACCGCCAAGATGAGCCTCGCGATGGAACTGGCAGCGATCAACGCGCTCAAGCCCTACCTCGAGGCGGGCGAGATGTCGGTCGGGGTCACGGTCAGCGTCACGCATACCGCGGCGACGCCGGCGGGATGGAAGGTGCGGGCCGAGGCCGAAGTCACGGGCGGCGAAGGGCGGCGGGTCGAATACGTCGTGCGCGCGTTCGATGAAAAAGAAGAGATCGGCAACGGCACGCATATCCGCGCGGTGCTCGAGCGGCGCAAATTCGATCAGCGCTTCGCGGCCAAGGTCAAAGCGCGATAGGACTACAGAATAATGACTACTGAGATTTTTGCGTCCAACGAAGTGTACGTCGGCCGGGACTTCGGCGGGATTGAGTGCGTGGTCGACGGCGCGGTGATCGAGAATTATATCGCGGCGACCGGCGACGACTATCCGTGGTATCGCGGCGCTTCGCCTCTGGGCGGCGCGGTCGCGCCGGCGCTGACGGTCCACTCGGCGGTCTTCCGCAATCGCGACTGGTACCTGCCGAACCTGTTCGGCAATCTGCACGCGCGGCAGGAATGGCAGGGGTTCGCGCCGATTCGGCCGGGTGATCGGCTGCACACGCGATCGGTGGTGGTCGAGCGCTACCTCAAGCGCGATCGCGAGTACGTGGTCAATGAATGCCTGGTGCTCGATGCGCCGGGGCGGGTGATCCAACGCAGCCGCACCCATCAGAGCTTTCTAATGAATCAGGGCGGCGGCTTTGCGGTCGATCGCGAGCGGGAAAAGTCGGCCGCGCGCAGCTTCAAGGTGGGCGAGCGCGGCGGCGAGCTGATTGAGACGCCGATGCGCACGATCACGCAGGCGATGTGCATGGCCTTCTCCGGGCCGGGGCTCAACTACCATACCGACGCGGAGGCGGCGCGCAAGCTCGGCTTCCCGGCGATCGTGGTGCAGGGCATGTGGTCGGTCTGCATGGTCGCCGAGCTGATGACGCGGGGCTTCGGCCTCGGTTTCATGGTGGGCGGGCGCTTCGATTTGCGGCTGGTCAACGTGCTGTGGGCGGAGGAAAGCTCGCGGGCGTGCGGGCGGATTCTGGAGCGGCGAGCGGAAGGCTCGCGCACGCGCGCCGAACTCGAGGTCTGGTGCGAGAAAAGCGACGGGACGAAAACGATCGTGGGTTCCGCGAGCGCGCTCGAGCTATAGGAGCGGGTCGGAAAAGAAACAGGACAGAGCGGCGGAAGAGATGGCCGACGACGACGCGATTTTGCGGAGGCTCATTAGGGCAAATCCGAACCCATTGGACGAGGTGAAAGCGACGACCCTCGTTCGGGAGTGGCTTGAGAAGAATGGATGGAAGCTTGCCGCGTCTCGCTCGCACGGAGTCGATGTCGAAGCTGAGAGGGACTCCGAGCGCTGGCTTATCGAAGCAAAGGGATGGCAAGCAGCCAACAGTGCAAATCAGCAAGGCGCCTTCAATGTCGCGCTCGGTCAGTGTCTGCGCCGCATGAATCGGCCGGACGTAAAGTATAGTGTAGCTTTTTCAGATATTCCTGTTTATCGAGGGCTATGGGAGCGCCTGCCGAAGCTCGCTAAGGAACGGACCACGATAACCTGTCTTTTTGTCACGAAAGCCGGCAACGTAGAAGAGAGCTCCTCATGAGATACTGTTCAGTTTGAAGCGCGGAAGCCCGTTCTGTCATTCTCGCGCGTGGCTGCCGCGCGAAGAATCCCGGATAGGACACTCGACGCTGCTCTGCTGGCCGCTTAAATCCCGCCACGTAGTATTCAGCGATTCGATCAGGCTGAACTTACGCCTCCGGGTCATACTTTTGATCTCCTTCTCGCGGGCGATCGCCCCGTTGATATCGCCGAACTCCTCGAAATAGACCAAGCGGCCCACCTTGTAGCGGGCGGTGAAGGAGCCAGGCTTCCCTACCTTGTGCTCGAAAACGCGGCGCTCGAGGTCGTTGGTGACGCCCGTGTATAGCGTCTTTGAGAGACTGCTCATGATGTACACATGATAGATCCGATGACGCATGCGACCCACCAAAACGGACCGAGATTCTTCGCGCGGCAGCCACGCGCGAGAATGACAGAACGGGCTTCCGCGCTTCAAACTGAAGCACTAACTCTCGTCGGGTACGCGCTTCAGGGCTGCGTCAGCGCTTCGACTTCGGCGACTGATTTCGGGATGGCCGCGGTCAGCACTTCGCGGCCGTCGGGCGTAACCAGCACGTCGTCCTCGATGCGGATGCCGAGGCCGCGAAACTCCTCGGGCGCGTCCTCGTCGTCGGGGGCGACATAGATGCCCGGCTCAGCGGTGAGAATCATGCCCGGTTCGAGCGTGCGGGAGTGGCCGCCGACGCGGTACAGCCCGACATCGTGGACGTCCATGCCCAGCCAATGGCTGGTGCGATGCATGTAATAGCGGCGGAACGCACCCTGCTCGAGCGCCTCCTCGGGCGATTGCTTGAGCAGGCCGACGTGGCACATGCCCTCGACCAGGATGCGGACTGCGGCCCCGTGCGGATCGTCGAACTTGACGCCGGGCTTGATCATCTCGATAGCTTTTAGCTGCGCGGCGAGGACGATTTCGTAGAGGTCGCGCTGGAGCGGGGTAAACGCCGCGCCGATCGGAAAGGTGCGCGTGACGTCTGAGGCGTAGAAGTCGTACTCGCAGCCGGCGTCAATCAGCAGCAACTCGCCGGTGCACATCGCGCGATCGTTATTGATGTAATGCAGCGTCGCGGCGTTGGGGCCCGAGGCGATGATCGAGGGGTAACTCGGGCCGGCGGCGCCGCGTTTGCGGAAAGTGTAGTTGACCAGCGCCTCGACTTCCCACTCCATCATGCCGCCGCGCGCCTCGCGCATCGCGGCCTCATGCGCGGCGTGCGAGATCGCGATCGCGCGGCGCATCGTCGCGAGTTCCTCCGGACGCTTGAACAGGCGCATCTCATGGAGGATTTCGCGCGGGTCGAGGATCGCGTGCGGGCCGCAGCCGGTGCGCGGACGCATCGCAGCCGCGGCCTTGATCATTTCGAGTACGCGGCTGTCGGCGGCCGGGTTGAGGCCGAGCGGGAAATAGATACGCTCGGCGCGGTCGAGGAAAGCGGGCAGCACCCGCGGCAACTCGTCGATCACATAGGCTTTGGCCGCGCCGTAGTCGGCGACTGCGCCTTCGAGGCCGGCGCGGCGCCCGGTCCAGGTCTCGCGGCTTTTGTCGCGTGGCCGCACGAAGAGGATGAATTCGTCGGGCTGGCCCGGCGCGAAGAGCGCGACCGCGTCGGGCTCGGTGAAGCCGGTCAGGTAGTAGAAGTCGTTGTCCTGGCGATAGATGAATTCGACGTCGCCGGAGCGGATGGCGATCGGCGCGCTCGGCAGGATGGCGAGCGCGCCGCCAAGCGCGTCGAGGAAGCGTTTGCGGCGCTCGGCAAAAATTTCGTTGCTCGACACCAGCTAATTATGGAGCGATTTCCGCCTCGGGTCGAGCGAGGTGCGGATCATGCTTGCCGCTGATTAGGCGGGTCGATTGTCGTGACAGTATTAGAGGGGAGTTATTTATATATGTGTAGGAGTTGTTGTGAGTGCCGAGTAGGCTGATGTTTGGGGATGATCTAAAACGAACGACGTTTTAGGTGGATGACGGTGCGATGGCGGTGGGGTCACGCGGAACAACGACCAATCCGAAGGTTCTGGCGCGAATTGCGGTCGGGAAAAAGCGTCTAGAAAGCGTGCTTTCGCGGCACGGTGTGGCGCTGGCGCGGACGCTTGAGCAAAAGATCTCTGATGCTGGGCCAGGCGGGCAGCGGGTCGATCCGATCTACCTGACGATGGGGTTGCATGAGTTGCGCAGCGAGGGGCGAGTCTCGTCCAGAAAGGCGGCGGACATCGATTGGTATCATCTGTCGGATGCGGAGCCGGATATGGTGAGCCAGAGGCTGGACGATCAGGTTCCTCTATTCGAAGGTCACGGAGAGACAATTTAACTCCGATCTCTCTTTTGCGCACCGCTGCTGCCGACTTCTTGAGAACGGCCGTCAGGTGAGGCCCGATCAAGTATTCTGGGCAGAGCATCCGTTTGGAAGCCGTCGTTACACGCTAGATTCATGGCTTCGCAACTATGGAACACTCTTTCAGAGATTAGGGATTCGGGAGACGCCTGAGTGGCAAGACGCCAAACGAGCACTCAGTGAAATCAGTGACGAATCTCCAGGCTTCAACGGTCCGCTAGATGACGCTACGTTATCGATCGTGATGTCATGTTGGTCACTTCTGGAGCGAACTCTGACCAGCGGACAAGTGACACCGCCTCAGTTGCTAGACCTTAGTAATATTAACCGGGATTTCTATTTTTGGGTCCCGACGCACACTGGCATATATTGGGGCTAGGCGCCGCCTGCATTCCCTCACGCCCAGGCCCAGGGAGCGTCCTCTTCAGTGAGCGGGATGCCGAAGGCGCTTGCCCAGAAGCTCCAACGTTTCGTCACTGTCAGGCGGATGAAAGAATCCGGCGCGAACGTCCCGAATCTCAACTAACCATAATGCGCTTGGTTCATCTGCTGCCGATACTCGGCTACCGAGATGATTCGCTGCGCGCGCGGGTTCCAGAGAATGTGTTTCAAGGCTTTAGGAATTTGCGATAACTTCAGGCGGGTGACATCCGAAAAGAGATGCCGATATTCGTTGTGGCAGCTGACCAGACGATAGTTGGGAATTTTCGCGGATAGATGGTGGATGTGATGATAGGCGATATTGGCGGTGAACCAGTTCAGCCATCGCGGCAAAATCAGAAAACTCGAACCCTGAATCGCGCCGGTGTCGTAGTCCCAGTGTTCGCTGTCGCTCGCATAGGAGTGCTCGAAATTATGCTGAACGGTGAACAACACAATACCCGCGCCGCCAGCGAGCGAGGTGCTGATTAAGTAGATCGTGAAGAACAGCGCCGTCCCGCAGGCCCAGCACATCAAGACCCAGATACTGAGCAGCGCGACGTTGTTCCAGAACATCTGCCAGTACTCTTTTTTCGATTGCCAATAGCGCGTTTCAAAGCCGACGGCGAGCGCCTTGATCGTCCGGTTCGGCTGCGCAACTTTCCCTTTAACAATATGGCTGACCAGGTCGATAGTGCCCTTTAGCCAGGTAAAGCGCGGGTTAAAAATCACATATATCAACCCGGCAAAAGGCGCGACCGCGATTGCGCACTTGCCTCTATACATGCGCTGCTGCGGGCCGGTCATCGCGGCATATTCGTCAACCGACAGCGTGGAGTAGAGTCCGCGGTATTTATCCCAATCGCCATTGTGCGCATGGTGATAGTTATGATGCCGCGACCATACGTACTGCGGCATGCCGGCGATAACGCCAAGGCAGAAACCGCACCCGCGATTGAGCGATCGCGTGCGAAACAAGCTGCCATGGCCGCATTCGTGCATCAGCACAAACGTGCGTAAAGCGAACAAGCTGATCAGCAACGTCGCAAGGGCGGTGAGCCAGAGGGAAACGTCGACACTCAACACGGCGACCCACCAAAGGAAAGCAAGGGACGCCAGCGTCGTCAGAACTTGCGTCAATCCTTGAACATCATCAGCCTGAGCATAGCGAAGAATGATGGCCCGCTTCTCTTCCTTTAGGCGGCGGACCGACGACCCGATAGGGCAGCTCGGTTTCGAGCTATTATTTAATGGTTCCAACATGATCCGCATAAGCAAGCTGCTGAGGTCGGAGGGGGTCAGGGTACTTCCAAGACCGACCAAACTCTTGCAAGCCGGGATTTCCATTTTGAATCCCGACTCAAACTGCCACCAACGCCAGACGGTTTGCAAACGCAAAGTGCAAGCCCGGTTTTGAGGCCAGGGGGCTTCCCGTGGCGCCGCAACGGGCCAGTTCTGCTCCCGTTGGAACCAAAATACCCTGAAGTGACGTTGTTTTGACCGAGTTCTCAGACACTTCGCCCCACCCCGATACCCTCATCACTGCAATCGGCTCCGCCTTGCACTCCACCTATCCCGCCAGCGACAGCAGCGCCGCGATCTTCCGCAGCATGCTGCCGAACAATCGTCGCGGCAAATGGCTCTCAGCTAGAAGCAGCCAGTAGTAGCGGGCGTGCTTGATCAGACGATACTGCGTTGCTCACACTTGAACTCAGATTACCGCCCTACCCTTTTCGGCGAATATTTGAACGTAGCTCGCGGACTCGCCTGCTCGGCTCCGCTGCGCTCCGCCTAGTGTTAATTATGAAGCGATCTCAACGTCGGGTCGAGCCGTCGCCGCTACTTGGCGGTGATCACGACGATGAAGCCGTCGGGAAGTTCGCGTTTGCCGCCGATGAAGTCGCCGGCAACATCCGTGACCCAGAGCTTATCGCCAATAAATTTGACTCCGATTGGATTAAGAAATCCGCTTGCCACCAAGTGCAACTGACCATCAGGAGTAACGCGATAGACTTTGCCGTCGGGCTTTTCCCGTTGCGTCATGATCACCGGAATATCCATCGAGGGGCCCAGATCGGCGACGAAGACCTGGCCCCCGTAGGAACCGAAGCTGCGCGGCGCGACATCGAGACCCATCGGGGCGTCCAGGCCTTTGGCGAAAGGCTGGTCGTCGATTTTGCCGTCGGGCGCGACGCGGGAGATCAAGCCGCCGCCGGTCTTCAGATCAGTAACCGAGAGCTCGCCGGCCGCTTTGCCGGCCTGGGTGGTAACCAGCATCTGCTTGCCGTCGGGCGTGAAAGCGATGCCCGCGGGTCCGCCGAGCTTGCTGAAATCGGCGAAGGGCGCGCACTCGCCCGCACCGTTCATCTGATAAACCACGCCGTTGAGCAGCGTGGCGGCGAAGAAGCGATCGCCGAAAGGGCTGCCGGGCGGTCCGAAGCGCGCGTCAACGCCGGCCCCCGGGACGCCCTTGCCGAGCTCGCCGGCCTTCGGCAGCGTGCAGACAACTGTTGGCGCATAGTGATTCGCCGGGTCGAGCCGCTGGATGACATGATTGATAAAGGCGCCGTCGAAATCAGCTTTGGGCTGCGAGAACATGATCAATTGACCGGCGAGGTTGCCGAAGCCCGGCGGCGCGAAATTTCCGGCGATCATCGGCACCGTCGTGGTGTAGGGCACGATGACCGAGACGTGGCCGTGTGCGTCGACCGAGACGACACGGCTGCCAGTGCGGCCGGCGGGGCCCTCGGCCTCGCCGCCGTCGTCGGTGAGCCATACCGCGCCGTCGTGCGGGAAGGCGAACAGCGGGTCATAGAGTTGGCCGGGCGGCACGAGGACTTCAGCGCTGAAGCCCGGCGCGGTTTTGATCACGGGCGGCGCGAGGAGGCGGGCCACGACGCGCTGCGCTTCGGTCTCGGCCGACGCCTGCAGGTTCATGCCCGCCACGATCGCGAGCGCGATCGCGACTACGCTCAGACGTTGCCACATCACTGATCTCATGAGTCCTCTCGCAGATGGTTTATGCGTTGGGCATTCATTTTTGAAGCTTGATTGGGATCGCACAAAGTCGAAGGCTGGGCAAGACTCGCGGGCGCCGCTTCACTAAGAAACCCTCACCCGCGCTCGCAGTGCTCGCGCACCCTCTCCCTAAGATAAGGGCGAGGGATCCAGAAACGACGCAGCTCGCAGACTCTTAAGCTTGGCCGCGCCTCGCAGACTCGGCCGCCCCCTGTGCTCGCTCCGGCGCGCAAAGCGCCTCCACTGGCGAGATAAGGGCGAGGGATCCAGAACGACCGAGCCACGTTGGTTGACAGGCGCGCCAGCGGCAGAGTACGCCCTCGATCAAATCCGCGGAGGTTCATAATCATGGCTACAGCGTCTGCACCGATCGACATGGAGAAGGCGAAGAAGACCGCGGAGCAGGTTTTCGGCTTGCTCGGCGGGGCGCTGGTCTCGGCGATGATCCATCTCGGTGATCGCATGGGGCTGTACACGGCGCTCAACGGCGCGGGCGCGATAACCAGCGCGGAGCTCGCGAAAAAAACCGGGCTGCACGAACGCTGGCTCCGCGAATGGCTGCAGGGGCAGGCGACAGCCGGGCTGATCGATTACAAAGGCGACGGGCGCTTCGCACTGAGCGCGGAAACCGCGCTGGTGCTGGCGGACGAGTCGAGCCCGCTGTTTTTGGGCGGCGGCTTCGGCAGCCTGCCGCAGCAGATGGCGGTGCTCGAGCGGTTGCCGCAGTCGTTCAAGAGTGGGATCGGCTTGAACTACGATGCGTTCGGCCCCGAAATTAACCGCGGAGTGGAACGGCTGTTGGCGCCGTGGTTCCGCACCCAACTGGTGCCGGTCGCGATCCCGCGACTCGAAGGGGTCGCCGCCAAGCTCGCGGCCGGGGCCAAGGCCGCCGACGTCGGCTGCGGCGCGGGCGTCGCGCTGATCGAGATGGCGAAGGCCTATCCGCGCTCGCAGTTCCACGGCTACGACATCGCCAAGATCCCGCTCAAGCGCGCGGTCGCGAATGCGCAGCAGGCCGGCGTCGCGAATGTGACGTTTCACGACGCGAGCCTCGACCCGCTGCCCGCCGATGCGAGCTGCGACTTCGTCACGACCTTCGATTGCCTGCACGACATGACGCGGCCCGACCTCGTAATCCGGGCGATCCGGTCGGCGATCAAGGCTGACGGCACCTGGCTTATCGCCGATGTCCATGGCCAGCCGACGTTCGAGCAGAACCTGTCGGACAATCCGCTCGCGCCCTTGATGTATGGCTTCTCGGTGTTGTGCTGCATGTCGTCGGCGCTGTCGGAGCCGGGCGGGCTGGGTCTGGGGACGCTCGGATTTCCCGAGCCGGTGGCGCGCAAAATGACGTCGGAGGCGGGCTTCACGCGTTTCGTCGTGAAGGATTTCGAGAATCCGATCAACGCGTATTACGAGGTGCGCCCGTAACACTCGTAGCGGCGCGCTGCGCGCGACCAGCGGAGGCGAAAGGGAAGCCTTACGGCGCTTTCGAGGGGCGCAGGAGCGGAGGGATCTGCGGCGCGGCGGCGGGCGCCTCGGCGCTAACGCGACGGATTCTCCAGGTGCCCTGCTCAGCCGCCGACGCGCCCTTGCACGAGTAGCTGCCCTGCCCCGCGTCCTGCTTCAGGCCGCCCTTGAAGCGACAGGTTGACCCATTGCCCATGTCGACCGCGATGAGCAGGACGTGGCCGTCAAACGAGGCGTCGGTGATTTTGCCCTTGTGGTTCAGCGCCAGACAATCCTGGGTGCCGAAAGCACAGGTGTACGCGCCACCGATCTTCGATCCATCCTGGGTGAGATCGAAGGTTATATTCTGGATGGCATTGCAGCGCTCACGCGCGCTGAGACGGTTGCCACAGCGGACTTTGCTGGTGCCGGCCCAATGGCCGGCGGCGCTCGGCTTCGCGAGCGCGGTCTGCGGCGCGGCGAGCAGGGGGATCGTCAGCAGAATCGCGAACAAAATTTTCCGCGTAGCGTTTCGATTCATGGCAACACCTTCATTTCAGCGATTGAGATGGACCCCCTGCCCTGATGCTTGACGCGGCTCGCAGACTCGGCCGCCCCCGGTGCTCGCTGCGGCGGAGCGCGCCTCCACTAGCGTTTATTGGCCCTTCCAGACTGGCTGGCGTTTTTCGAGAAACGCGCGCACGCCTTCCTTGGCGTCCTGACTGCCGCGCACGCGCATCCCGAGCTCGTCGAGATCCTTGTGATCGACCTCGAAGGCCTGGCTCATCACGCGCGCCAGCGTCTGCTTCATCGCGCGGAGCGAGAGCGGCGCGTTGCCCGCGATCTTTGCGGCCCACGCCGTCGCCGCGCCGAGCAGATCGGCGTCCGGGACGACCTTGTGGATCAGTCCCATCTCGCGCGCCCGCGCCGAATCGACCGGGTCGGCGAGATAGAGGATCTCGGCGGCGTTGGCGGGGCCGACGGTCTCGACGAATTTGCGGAAAATCCAGTAAGTGGGGAGATAGCCGATGCGCGCGGGCGTCATCCCGAGCCGCGCGCCCGCAGCCGCGATCCGCAGATCGCAGAACAGCGCGAGTACCAGTCCGCCGGTCAGCGCCTCGCCATGGATCGCCGCGATCGTCGGCACGGTCAACTGGCCGAGGCGCTTGATCACCTGGTCGAAGGTCGTGCCGCCGGTGCCCAACTGCTCGAGGTCGCGCAGGTCGAGACCCGAGCAAAAGCCGCGGCCCGCGCCGCGGATGATCACGGCGCGGACGTCCTGGTCTTCGTGCACGGAAGCGAGCGCGCCCTCGAGCGCCTCGATCATCGCGCGATTGAGCGCGTTGCGTTTCTCGGGGCGATTGAGCGTCAGGATGACGTGATGCTCGACGCGTTCGCTCAGCAATACTTCTTCCGCCATATCGACTTCCGCTGCTTGCGCTGAAAACTTTCGGTCACGTCGGGATTCGGGCAAATCTTGACATAGGTTGCCGAGTCCGCAAAGCTGCGTTTGTTCGGAGGACAATTCTGGCAATCGGTGCGGAAGCTCGCGCGAGCGAGCGTTCTGCCGAAAGGGGGGTACGCGCATGAGACTCACAGCCGGTCTGGGCTTGATCTTTGCGCTGATCACGAGCGCCTGTTGCAATCCGCCATTGGTGGCGACCGTCGACGTGCCGACTTTGCCGCAGCAGGCGTCCAACTGGTGTTGGGCGGCCAGCGGCGAGATGACGATGAAGTTTCTCGGGCACGATGTCTCGGAGTGCACCGAAGCCAACAATGAATTCAGCCTGAGCGGCTGTTGCAGCGACAACTCGGGGAGCTGCAACAACGGTGGATGGCCGCAGTACCCCACGTACAAGTTTTCTGCGAGTCAGACTTCCGATGCGGCGTTGTCCTGGGCCGATGTCCAGTCGCAAATCTATTGCGCCAACAAGCCGATCGCTTTTAGCTGGCACTGGAACGGCGGCGGCGGGCATATGATGGTGATCAAGGGCTACCTGGTCGTTAACAATACTCAGTACGTCGACGTCAACGACCCC
>JBOHWF010000029.1:0-24940 GCA_050736455.1 Binataceae bacterium (SeqCode)
GCCTTGAACAGCTCACCCGCAAGGGCGCGCGGCTGATCAACCGCGAGCGCGGCGCCGGCGCCCGCGCGGCGCTCGACGATGCGCTCGCCGCGGACGGCCTCAAGCCCGCCGCGATCGGCGGTTACGATAATTTCGCCGCGGGCCATCTCGAAGTCGCCGCCGCGATCGCCGGCGGCGCCGCCGACGCCGGCGTCACCCTGCGCTTTGCCGCGGAGGTCCACGGCCTCGCCTTTCAACCGTGGCGCGAAGAGCGCTATGATCTGATCATCCCCGAGGCCGAGTTCGATTCGGCGCCGGTGCGCGGGCTGCTCGAGGCGCTCCATTCGGCGCGGCTCGCACGCGAGCTTACGACGCTGTGCGCTTACGACACGTCGCAGATGGGCCGGGTCGAAGCGCTCCTCGCATAACCCTGACGGGAGATGAATTGATGTTAACGCGGCAACTCGGCCGGAGCGGCCTCACGGTCTCGGCGATCGGGCTGGGATGCATGGGCATGTCGGAGTTTTACGGCGCGCGCGACGACACGGAATCGATCGCGACGATTCATCGCGCGCTTGAGCTCGGCGCGAACTTTCTCGACACCGCCGACGCCTACGGTCCCTTTCTCAATGAGGAGCTGGTCGGCCGCGCGATTCGCGGTCAGCGCGCCAAGGTCATTCTGGCGACCAAATTCGCCATAGTGCGCAGCAGCAGCGATCCGACCGCGCGCTCAATCAGCGGAAAACCGGACTACGTGCGCACGGCCTGCGAGGCGAGCCTCAAGCGGCTGGGCGTGGACGTGATCGACCTCTACTATCAGCATCGCGTCGATCCGAACACGCCGATCGAGGAAACGGTCGGTGCGATGGCGCGGCTGGTCGAGGCGGGCAAGGTCCGCTATCTCGGCATGTCGGAGGCCGCGCCCGCGACCCTGCGGCGCGCCTGCAAGATCCATCCGATCGCGGCGCTGCAAACCGAATACTCGCTCTGGAGCCGCGATCCCGAGGACGAGATTCTTGCGGCCTGCCGCGAATTAGGCATCGGCTTTGTCGCTTACAGCCCGCTCGGGCGTGGCTTTTTGACCGGGCAGATCAAGCGCTTCGAGGACTTCGCGGCGGACGACGCTCGCCGCCTGTTCCCGCGGTTTCAAGGTGAGAACTTCGCCCGTAACCTCGCGCTGGTCGATCGCGTGATCGCGATGGCGCGCGAAAAAAATTGTGCCCCGTCGCAACTCGCGCTCGCCTGGGTGCTGGCCCAGGGCGAGGATATCGTGACGATTCCGGGCACCAAGCGCCGGCGCTACCTGGAAGAAAATCTCGGCGCGCTTAAGGTCCAACTCAGCCCCGAGGATCTGCGCCAGCTCGACGCGATCGCGCCCCGCGGAGCGGCCGCAGGCGAGCGCACGCTGCCAGCAATGATGGCCTTGATCAACGGCTAGGCTAATCGGCGGCCGCGACCTCGACGGGTTTTGCGCATCCGCGATACCGCACAGTATGGTCGGGGACGATGCGCGACCCTTCGCGTCAGGGCGGCGATATGGTAGTTAATCGAAAGCTTCCGCTAAAACACTGAAAAGTGAAACAGGAGGGTTATTCCAATGGCTGCAGCACCCCAGGTTGAGCGCGCCGCAAAGGGCGCGAAAAATTCTGCCGCACTGGCTTTTCTACGCGCGCCCAAACAACTGCTGATCGGCGGCAAATGGCGGCCAGCCAAATCCGGCAAGACCTTCGAGACCATTAATCCGGCCAACGAGGAAGTGCTCGCGCTGATCGCCGAGGGCGACAAAGCCGACATCGACGACGCGGTCAAGGCCGCGCGCAAGGCCTTCGACGAAGGCGCCTGGCCCGGCATGGGACCGCATCAGCGCGCCCGCCTGATGTTCAAAATCGCCGAGCTGATCGATGAGCACGCCGACGAGCTCGCCGAACTCGAGACCCTTGACAACGGCAAGCCGCTGACCTTCGCGCGCGGCTTCGACGTCCCAGCCGCGGCCGAAACCTTCCGCTACTACGGCGGCTGGGTCACCAAGCTCTATGGCGAGACCAATCCCTCCGATCCGGCTTTCTTCAACTACACGCTGCGCGAACCGGTCGGTGTCTGCGGGCAGATCATCCCGTGGAATTTCCCGCTGCTGATGGCCGCCTGGAAGCTCGGTCCGGCGCTGGCCTGCGGCAACACCGTCATTCTGAAGCCCGCCGAGCAAACTCCGCTCACCGCGCTCCGACTCGGCGAGCTGATCATGGAAGCTGGCCTGCCTGAGGGCGTCCTGAACGTCGTTACCGGGTTCGGCCCAGGCGCCGGCAGCTCGCTCGCCGAACATCCGAATGTGGACAAGGTCGCCTTCACCGGCTCGACCGAAGTCGGCAAAATCATCTTGAAGGCCTCCGCCGGCAATCTGAAGAAGGTCTCGCTCGAACTCGGCGGCAAAGCCCCCAACATCATCTTCCCCGACGCCGATCTGGCGCAGGCGGTGCCGACCTCGATGATGGGCGTGTATTTCAACTCCGGTCAGGTCTGCTGCGCCGGCACCCGCATCTTCGTCCAGCGCGACCGCTATGACGAGGTGGTCGAGCAGCTCACGGCCTTTACCAAGAACGTCAAGGTCGGCGACCCCTTCAACCAGGCTTCGACGCTCGGCCCGGTGGTCTCCCAGGAGCAGTTCGACCGCGTCAAGGGTTACCTCGCGGTCGGCAAGCAGGAAGGCGCCAAAGTTTCGACCGGCGGCGGGCCGGCAGGCGAGGGCAGAGGCTATTTCGTGCAGCCCACGCTCTTCAGCGACGTCAACAATGACATGCGCATCGCGCGCGAGGAGATCTTTGGCCCGGTCGGAGCCGCGATCCCGTTCAAAGACGAGAACGACGCCGTCTTCCAGGGCAACGATACTGAGTACGGGCTCTCCGCCGCGGTCTGGACCCGCGACCTCAGCCGCGCGCACAAGGTCGCGCGTTCACTCAAGGCCGGCACGGTCTGGGTCAACTGCTACAACCAGCTCGATCCGATTTCGCCGTTCGGCGGTTACAAGCAGTCGGGCTTCGGCCGTGAACTCGGCCGTTACGCGATCGATCTCTACACGCAGATCAAGTCGGTCTGGATGAAGCTGTAGCTCGATCGATCCAATAGTCTGAAAAGCCAGGGGGCGGGCATCTCGCGATGCTCGCCCCTTCCGCGTCACGTTCATTCCCTGCTCAAGCCGGCGCCAAACGCGCCGGCGCTATCGCTACCACCGCACGACTTGCTCGTAGACCTTGGGTAGTTGCCGCGGCAGCGAGGTGATGTCCTCGATGACGAGGTAGCGGGAGGGCGCGCACATCTGCCGCAGATAGTCGTGGCCGGTGCGATCGACCGTGATGCAAAACGGCAGCACGCCCGCCATCTCGAGTTCCTTCAGCGCGACCATCGTGTCCTGGATGCCGTAGGCGTTCGAGCGGCGGTCGTGCCCATAATCGAAATCTTGCGGGAAGCCGTCGCTCAGCATGATCACGTGCTTGGCCCGCGAGGCGACGTCCTTGAACTTCTCGCGGACGTGACGGATCGCCGTGCCCATGCGCGTCGAGCGTTTGGGCTCGACCGCGCCGACGCGCGCCTTAACCTCGTCGGAGAGCTCGTGGTCGAATTCCTTGATCACGTAAAACTCGACGTTGTCGCGGCCGTGGCCCGAGAATCCCATGATCGCGTAGGCGTCGCCGATCTCCTCGAGCGCCTGCGCCATGATCACCAGCGCCTCCTTGTTGACGTCGATGATGCGGCGCGGCCGCTGCGGCTGATCGGGCCGACGCTGCCAGGCTTTGCTCCAGTCGTCATCAGCGCCGGCGCCGTCGGCGGCGGCGCGCGGCGGATCGCGATGGATCGGCTCGTCGGTCGAGGCCGACATGTCGAGCAGGAAGAGCGTCGCGACGTCGCGCGCCTCCTTCTTGCGCGCCTTGTAGACGCGGCCGTCGGGAATCTCGCCCATGCGGCGCATCACGCGCGATTCGATCATCCGGTCAAAGTCGAGCTCGTCGCCGTCCTCGAGTCCGCGCACCATCCGGAACGAGGCCGGGCGGATGCGCTGAAAATTGCGGCGCACCTGCGGCAGCATCTCGGCATACTGGATCAGCGTGCGCTCGAAGAAATCGCCGCCGTCGCCCTCGACCGGCATCTCGCGCAGATGGCACCAGTTGCGCCGGTAATCGGCGGCGACGTAGTCCCATTCGTCGTAGGCGTAGTAGGAATCCTGGCTGCGATTGCGCCCGAGCATCAGGCGGCCAGCGCCCGGCAGATTGCCGATTTCGCCGAGCTGCTCGCGCATCAGATCGAGCTCCTGCGCCTCCTTGTTCTTGAGCTGGGTGAGGTACATGCCTTCACCCTCGGCGCCGCCGGTCGCTTCGGCCGGCTTGAGCTTGACGCCGGCCTCGATCAGTTTGCGGATCTCTTCGGGCGAGAGCGGGCGGCTGCCCTTGCCCTTCGAGGTGCGGCCGGAGGCGTCGAGCATGTTCTGCTGATCGGTCTCGCCGCCAACGTCGCCGACGTCGTCACCGCCCATCGCGTCGTCGCCACTCTCGGCGCCGCGCAGCGTGCCGAGCAGGTCGTCGCGCATGTTGGCGGCGCCCTCGCCGAGCGAATCAGTGTCGCCGGCCGCCATCGCCGCGGCAAACATCGCCTGCAGCCAGCCGTACATCGCGCCGGTGGCGAGCGCGCTTTGCGTGACGGTCGCGCCCGCCTCGCGCAGGGGCAGGAAGAACTCGCCAGCCTTGCGGATAAAGCTGTTCGACGGATCCGCGGTGATCACGCCGAGACCCAGCGACGCCCGCACCAGCATCGTGCTCAAGGCGAACGGCCGCAGGCGCTCCGCCAGCGCCGCATTCATCCGCGTGATGCGCGGCGCGAGGCCGCGATAACGCCGCGCCAGTTCCACGTCGATGCGCGCCGACTCGCACAGCCGCATCAGTGCGCCGGCCAGCCCCGGATCGTCGAACGAGGAGACGTAGCTGTCGAGCGCCTCGACGCCGGTCTCGCCGCGCTCTTCGAAGCCGGGAATATCAGCGAGGCGGAAGCTGAAGGTGCCGAACTCATGGCGGGCGGCGAGATGGCTCGCGGTCAGCACGTAGTAATCACGCGCCATCTTGTCGTCGCCGATGCCGGCAATCATGTCGGGCAGATAGATCATCTCGCCCGGCATCAGCGGGTAATGGAACGGCAGGACGGGTCCGGTGTTGGGCAGCGAGTCGATGCGAAATTCGAGCGGAAAGAGCATCCGCATGAACTTCGTCAGCATGCCTTTGACGCGAAAGAGCTCGTGGCTGTCAGTCGTCGGTTCCGTCGCCATTGAGTCCATACTGGCAAACCGGGTTGCCTCAACGCAATTTGCTGGGTGTTGAGATTTTCATACTTGACTGTGCGCGCGGGGGCGGACTTAACTGGTGCAACCGCGATGAAAATCCAGATTTTTTCCGCGCGCCGATCGCTTTCGGTGTCAGTGATAGCCCTGACGATGCTCTCGCTGGGGTTCGCGTCAATTGCGCCCGCCGGGGTCGCCGACGCCGTCAAGTACGAGAAGCTGGCGAACGGGCTGCAGGTGATCGTGCTGGAAAATCACAAGGCGCCGGTCGCCACGCTTAACGTCTTCTACCGCGTCGGCTCGCGCAACGAAGTCACCGGCAAGACCGGCATCTCCCATATGTGCGAGCATCTGATGTTCCGCGGCACCAAAAAGTACGGCCCCGAGGAGTTCTCGAACATCATCCAGGAGAACGGCGGCGACGATAACGCCTTCACGACCGAGGACTTCACCGACTATTTCGAGGTGATCAACCGCGACCATCTCGACGTTGCGATCAAACTCGAAGCCGATCGCATGGAGAACTTCGCGCCGCAGGGCTTCGATTCGGAAAAATCGGTGGTGATGGAGGAACGCCGGCTGCGCACCGAGGACAACCCCGAGGACGCGCTCGCCGAGATCACGCAGGCGGCGGCCTTTGTCGAGCATCCCTATCATTGGCCGGTGATTGGCTGGATGCATGATATCGCGGGGCTGACGCTGCAGGACGCGCTGAGCTACCACGCGATTTATTACTCGCCGCAAAACGCGATCGTGGTGGCGGTCGGGGACTTTGACGGCAATCAGGTGATGAAGCAGATCGCCGGCGCCTTCGGCGCGATCCGAAACGGCCCCAAGCCGGCGCCGATCGACGAGCTCGAGCCGCCGCAGGATGGCGAGCGGCGGGTGGTCGTGCGGCACGCCGCGAATCTGCCGGCCTTCGCCGCGGCCTGGCATGCACCGAACTACCAGAACGCGCGCGACGCCTACGCGCTAGAGATCGCCGGCGAGATCCTCGGCGACGGCAAAAGCTCGCGGCTCTACAAGGACCTCGTGATGGACAAGCGGATGGTGGTGAGTTCCGAAGTCGAGTACGAAATGACCTCATTCGATCCCAACCTGATCTGGGTCACGGCGCAGATGCGGCCGGGGGTCAAGAGCGCGGCGGCGATCGCGGAGCTCGATCGTCAGGTGGCGCGGATGCGCGATCAGCCGGTCAGCGACGAGGAGTTGCAGAAAGCCAAGAATCAGGAACAGGCGGGCTTCGTCTTCGGCCAGGATTCGGTCTTTCAGCAGGCCTCGGAGCTCGGCCTGTACCAGATGCTCGGCAGTTACAAGATGGTCGATCAATACCTCGCGCAGATTGATAAAGTCACTGCTGCCGATGTCCAGCGGGTCGCCAAGCAGTACCTGGTGGACTCGAATCGCACGATTGGCGTGCTGGTCCCGACCGGGGTGTTGCCGCACGAGGCCGGCGGCGGGATCGGGGGCGCGGTGCATTAGGATGCCCGCACCTGCGTTTTCGAGTTGCCTCAAAGGCGTGGTCTGCGTGGAGCGCTTCGCGGACGCGGAAACCGGTACCGGCTTCACTGGCGTGAAGCTGTCCGAGATCCTTCGACTGCGTTCGCGTTGCTCACTGCCCTCAGGATGACAGGAAAGGACCCGCATCGGGCCTCCTACGTTATGCAAGTCACCTGTGAGACATCACACTAGTAACGAGGGCTTTGCGATGAACCGGTTTGGACTAATTGCGGTGGCGGCGGCGCTGGCGGTGGCGTGGGCGGCGCGGCCGGCGGCGGCGCTCGAAATCAAGCGCAGCGTGCTGCCTAACGGCGCCGTACTGCTGGTCTCGGAACAGCATCAGCTGCCGATGGTCTCGATCGCGATCGCGTTTGACGCCGGCGCGCGGCGCGATCCGGCGGGCAAAGCCGGGTTGGCGGCGCTGACCGCGTCCGCGCTGGAGCAGGGGACCAACGAGCTCAGCGCGACGGACTTCGATCAGAAAGTTGACTTCATGGGCAGTTCGATCAGCGTTGGGGCGGATCATGACTACGCGATCGCGAGCATGACGTCGCTGAAAAAATACGCGGATACGACGCTGCATCTGCTAGCGCAGATTCTGGCGAACCCGGGGCTGCGCGACGCCGATATCGGGCGCAAACGGGCGGACCAGGTGGCGGAGATCAAGGCGGCGCAGGAGCAGCCGGGTTACGTCGCGCAGGTCGCGTTCCTCAAGGAGGTCTTTGGCGACGAACCGTACGGCCATCCGAGCGCCGGCTTCGACGAGACCGTCGCGAAGCTGACGACCGACGACGTGCGCGGCTTTTATCGCGACCATTACAAGACCGGCGGCGCGGTGATCGCGGTGACTGGCGACATCGACGCCGGCGCGATCCGGGAGCAACTCGAAAAGGAACTCGGGGGAATTGCCGGGACGGTGGCGGCGCAGGCGGCGCCGCCCGCGCCGGTCGTGCCCAATGGAATCCATCTGCAGGTGATTGATCGCACGGTGGCGCAGGCCAATCTGATCATCGGCTCGGGCGGGATCGCGCGGTCGAACCCGGATTACTACAAGCTGCAGGTGATGAACTATATCCTGGGCGGCGGCGGCTTCGCCTCGCGCCTGATGAAGGTGGTGCGCAGCCAGGGCGGGCTGGCCTACGGGGTCGCGAGCGGCTTTCAGGCGTCGAAGTTTCCGGGTGCGTTCCTGATCGAGCTGCAGACCAAGGACCGGAGCGCCAACGCGGCGCTGAAGCTGGTGCTCGACCAACTGCGCGAGATGCAAAATACGCTGGTCGGAGCGGGCGAAATCAGTTCGGCCAAGCGCTATCTAATCGGCAGCTTTCCCTTGAAGATCGACCGGCAGAGCCAGATTACCGGCTTTATGCTGCAGGTCGAGTTGAACGGACTCGGACTCGATTACGCCGAGCGTTATCCGAAGCTGATCGAGGCGGTGACGGCCGCGGAGGTGCAGGCGGTGGCGCGCAAGTACCTGCATCCGGAGGCGCTCGAGGTAATCGCGGTGGCGAATCAGGGCGAGGCGAAGATCGCGGTGGCGAGCTTCGCCCCGCGCGTCGCGGCGGCGAGCCACTAAATTAAGCAGATCAGTTTGAGTGTGAGAACACGCTGAGTGATCAGAAGTTCTCGAGCCGCAGCCCCGGTGGAATTGCGCGAAATCACTCAACTGATGTAGGGCTTCGCGCCCAGTCAGGCGAATTGTGCCGACCGGATTTTTCTCGCTTGTAGTCACGCCGAAAGTGAGCGGTGTACTTAACCTCTCGCCTTCAGACTTTGCAGCAGTTTGCCCGGCTTGCCGACCGTGACGAGTTCGCCCCGGCGCGCGGCCTTCATCGCGGCGACGGTTTCGGCATTGGGATTGAGCGGCTCGAACGGCAGAGCCTTTTCGGCCGCGACGCGCACCAGCAGCAGGCGGAAGGCATCGGATAAGGTTAGCCCGATTTTCTTCAGCGCCGCGGCGGCTTCCCGCTTGGTGCGTTCATCGATGCGGGCGCGAACGACGGAATTGCCGGCCATGGCGTTTAATCTCCTCGTGAGCCACATTGTAGCCCAGCCGCAGGAAATGTCCAGCTGCGCAAATTTTCGGTACTGGAGGGGCTCGAGATGGTCGCGGTGGCGAGTTTCGTGCTGGATGCGGGATTCTTCGCGCGCCAGCCACGCGCGAGAATGACAATTCGCTACAGTTCTTTACGAGACACAACACTTAGGGCGTCGTGTATCGAGCCGATCGTGCTTTTTTCACGCCCGGCCGCGCGGGGTGGATCGAAGGAAATATTTCACCCTTGGCGCGCGAGGGAAATTCGGTCGCATTCGGCGCGACGCCGGCGGAGCCGAGGGCGAAGCCAGCGAGGCGCGTCTTAACTTTGGCGGCGAGTCGTGGCCGCGCGTTGCCGACGCCGCCCGCATCCAAGCTTCAAGGTCAGGGGCCGGTCAAACGTGAAAACCAATTCAGACAAATCGGGGGTGTCAGAACGATCGTGTCGCGGCGCTGACTCAGTACGGCGCGCGCGTGCGGTTCAGTTGCTCATTTTTTGCAAGCGAGCGAAGACGCGATTGCGCAGGGGTTCATCCCACAAGGCGGAGAGCGGCTTCATGAGCTGGAAGACTTCGAGCACCGCGCGCTGCACATCGATGTCTTCGGCCTGAAGCGCGTCCAGTGCGGCGAAGTAGCGCGCGCCCTCGGCCATCGCGGGCGGGCGGTCGCCACGGGTTTGCGGATAGGCGAAATCGAAATTTGCCGCGAGCGTCCACGGCGTGCTGATAACCTCGGCCGCTCTCGGAAAAAACGCGCCAGCGAGGCCCTCGAGGCCCCGCCCGTCTGTGACGCGTTCGGCCAAGAGTTGCTGAAAGGCCCGCACCTGCAGGGCCGCCGAGGTCATCCCTTGCCCGTAGATCGGATTGAAGCTGCAAATGGCGTCACCGATGATCACGAAGCCCTCGGGAAAGGCCAGCATCCGTTCGTAATGGCGCTGGATACTGGTCGGAAAGCGATGATGCGTGATGCCGTCGAGACGCTCGGCATCCTTGATCAGTTGGTAGAGGCGCGGCGACGCCAAGGCCTTGGCGAAGGCGAAAAATCCGGCTTCGTCGGTGGGCGGATACTGGCCGAAGCGTCCCGCGAGGCTGACGTGCCATACGTCATTTTCAATTTCGAAGATGCCACCGCCGGAGGGTTGACTCGGCGGGCGGCCGCCCGCCAGGAGCATCGGCTCCTCGGCGTAGTCGGCGGGTTTGCGGAATTTCGTGCTGGTGTAGGCGAAATCGACGCCGATGGTAGTCTCTTGCGGCGCCGGAAAATCCATCGCGGCCAGCCAGCGCGGCGCGTGCGAACCGCGTCCGCCGGCGTCAACGACGAGATCCGCGTCGAGCGCGCGGGCGGCGCCGTCATGGTTGTAACTGACACCGCGCACGCGCTGGTCGGCGTGCTGCAGCGCTTGCACGACAGCGCCAGTTTCGAGCTTGAGGTTGGGAATCGCGACGGTGCGCCGCCGAACCAGGGACTCGAGCAGGGCGCGGCTCTGGCTATGCGCCTCGAGCCCGACGTCGCGCGCTTCGCGCAGCGACCCGGTGAGGTTGTAGGCCTTGCCGTCGGGAAAGCAGAAAGCCAGGTCCATGCCGAGCCGCCAGCGGACGGCGCCCAGCTCGCGAAGCTCGTCGGTGAAGCCGGGGTAAAGCGCGGAGAGGACTTCCTGCCCGCCCTGCAGAAGTGCGTGGAGATGGTTGCCCTGCGGCACCGACTTGTGCAGCACGGGGCCGTCTGCGAGCGTATCGCGCTCGAAAATCGTGACGTGGTCGAAGTGATCCGAGAGGACTCGCGCCATCATCATGCCGGCGAGGCTGCCGCCGACGACGATCGCATGTGCTCCCAAGCGGTTCGCCATATTTCACTGCTCCTGATTCGGTCGTTACCTGCTCCGCGTCGGCGCCAATCCGGACGGTGAAAAACTCAAGGTTCGAGGCGTTCCATCATGCGCGGGAAGGGCACCGCTTCGCGAATATGATGGATGCCGCAGCACCACGCCACCATCCGCTCGATTCCCATGCCGAAGCCAGCATGGGGGACCGAACCGTAGCGGCGCAGATCGAGATACCAGTTGAAGGGCTCGAGCGGCAGGCCGTGGTCGAGAATGCGCTGGCGCAGAGTTTCGTAATCGTCCTCACGCTGGCCGCCGCCGATAATCTCGCCGTAGCCCTCGGGCGCGAGCATGTCGACGCACAGCGCGACCTCGGCGCGCGCGGGATCGCGTTTCATGTAGAACGCCTTGCAGGCCGAGGGGTAGCGATGGACCATCACCGGGGTTTCGAAATCGCTCGAGAGCGCGGTCTCCTCGTCGCCGCCGAGGTCGTCGCCCCAGTTGACGACCATCCCTTTGGCCTTCAGGCGCGCGATCGCGTCGTCATAGGTGATGCGCGGATAGGGTGTCGTCGCGGCGCGTTCGAGCTTGCTGAGGTCACGTTCGAGGAGCTTCAGCTCTTCGCGCCGGCGGTCGAGTACCCGGGACAGGATGTAGGAGACGAACTCCTCGGCGAGCTGCATGTCGTCGTCGAGCGTGAAGTAGGCGACCTCCGGCTCGACCATCCAGAACTCGGTGAGGTGGCGGCGGGTCTTGGACTTCTCGGCGCGGAAGGTCGGGCCGAAGCAGTAAACCTTGCCGAAGGCGAGCGCGCCGGCCTCGGCGTAGAGCTGGCCGCTCTGCGTCAGATAGGCTTTACGCTCGCCGAAGTAGTCGATTTCGAAAAGATTGGTGGTGCCCTCGCAGGAGGTGGGCGTGAGGATCGGCGAATCGAAGAGCACAAAGCCGCGCTGATGAAAGAAGTCGCGGCATGCGGCCTCGACCTCGCTGCGGACGCGCAAAATCGCGTGCTGGCGGGACGAGCGGATCCACAGATGACGTTGATCCAGCAGAAAGGCGACGCCGTGCTCCTTCGGCGTGATTGGGTAATCGAGCGCGGGCGCGCGCACGGTGAAGCCGGTGACGGTCATCTCGCGGCCGCCCGGCGCGCGCTTGTCCTCGCGGACCGTGCCGGTCACTTCGAGCGAGGTCTCCTGGCCGAGATGGTCGGCCTGGGCAAAGGCCTCGGCACCCAGATCTGCCAATGAGGCGACGCACTGGCAAATTCCGGTGCCGTCGCGAATCAGGAGAAAGTGAATCTTGCCGCTCGAGCGCCGGTTGTAGAGCCATCCGTGCAGCGTGACCACTTCACCGATATGGCCGCCGAGGTCCTCGATATAAACCTGTGCCATCCGGTGAGTCTAGGCGGAATGCGCGCAGGTATCCACGCGGCGCGTTCCGCACGCTAAACCTGGTCGCGCGCTGCGGAAGTTCCGGCGATGCGGCCGAAGACTGCGCCCGCCATCAGGCCCGAACCGCCCGGATAGTTGCCGTGAAACAGCCCGCCGACCATCTCGCCGCAGGCGTAGAGGCCCGCGATCGGCTCCCAGTTGGTCGCGATCACCTGCGCGTGTGCGTTGACCTTAAGTCCGCCGAACGAAAACGTGATGCCGCCGGTGACCGGATAGGCGCAAAACGGTGGGGTCTCGAGCTTTTGCGCCCAGTTGGATTTGGGCAGGAGCAGGCCGCGGGTCGCGAGGCCGTCGCGCTCGCTCGGATTGAAATCGCCATTTCCTGCGGCGCCGTTGAACTCTCTGAGGGTGCGCAGCGCGGCCGCCTGATCGAGGTCGAGCTGGCTTACCAGGTCCTCAATCCGCGCTGCGACGATCGGTGCGCTGGTCGCGTAACGAGGTTCGAGCAGCGCGGTCACCTTGGCGTCGAAGATTTGCCAGGCGACGCCGCCGGGTTGGTTCAGAATCGCGCCGCCGAATTTAGCGTAGGTGAAGAGCGCCTGGTCTTCGCCCTCGTCGACGAAGCGCAAGCCGTGACGATTGATCATCACGCCGTAGAGATAGGACAGGCGGTTGGTTTTGTCGGTGAGTTGACGATCGCCGAAGGCGGGCGCCGCAGCGTTGATCGGCGTGGCGTGGCATCCGCTCCACTCGCCCCACGGCATCGCGCCGATTTCGAGCGCCATCCGCAGACCGTCGCCCTGATTGTGCGGCGTGCCGCGCACTTTCGCCTGATCCCAGGGACGGCCGAGGTATTGCGCGCGCCAGGCCGCGTTGGCCTCGAAGCCGCCGCATCCCAACACGACGGCGCGCGCCGCGAGCTCGCGGATTCCGTCCGGAGCGCGGACGACGACGCCGCCGACGCGGCCGCGGGTATCCAGCATCAGCCGAATCGCCGCGCTGCGGTAGCGGACTTCGACGCCGCGTTGCTGGGCGACGGCAAACCACATCCGCGACAAGCCGACGCCTTCGTTGGCGGCGCGCAGGATCGCGCCTTTCGGCCATTTGATCACGCCGCCAACGCGGACCGCGCCGAGCGAGATGGCAGGCTCGAAGCGGACGCCGTTGTCCGCCATCCAGGACGCGGTCGAATAGGAATTGGCGATCAGAACTTCCGCGAGCTCGGGATCAGTGCGATCGCTGGTCATGCGGCGCAGGTCGGCCCAGAAGGCTTCCTGCGGATAGGCTTCGAGGCCTTCGATAAAGCCGGGCAGCTCCCGCGCCTGCGGGGCCAAGCGAAGGATCTCGGCAGGCTCGTTGAAGGCGATGCGTAAGAGTCCGCCGCTGTAGTGCGTATTGCCGCCGCGCAGTTCCTCGGCGGCCTTTTCCAGGACGAGGACCTTCGCGGCGCCCGCCTCGCGCGCGGCGACCGCGGCCGAGAGAGCGGCGTTGCCGGCGCCAACTACGATGAGGTCATAAGCCGTCACGAAATCACCCGATCGCTCATCGCGCGAATTCGGTTAGCGCTCGCGCCTCCGGCGCCGAATATGGCACAAGCGCGGCGGCGCGAAAAAGCGAAAAACACCGTCGATACTTGACCGCGCGGCGCACGCGATGGACCTTGAAGGCATGGCCGGCGCGTATGACGTGATCGTGGTGGGCGGCGGCAACGCGGCGCTGTGTGCGGCGCTCGCCGCGCACGAGCAGGGCGCGTCTGTGCTGATGCTCGAGGCCGCGCCCGAGGCCGAACGCGGCGGCAATTCGCGCTTCACCGCCGGGGCGATGCGCGTCGCCTACAACGGCGTCGATGACCTGACTCGCCTGATGCCGGATCTCAGCGAAGAAGAAAAAGCCCAGGCCGACTTCGGCGCCTATCCGCAGGATCAATTTTACGACGATCTCTGCCGCGTCACGCAGTATCGGACGGACCCGCGGCTCGCCGAGACGCTGGTGGCACAGAGCTTCGAGACGATGCTCTGGATGCGCGATCGTGGAATCCGCTTCGTTCCGATGTACGGCCGTCAGGCCTTCAAGATCGATGAGCGTTTCAAGTTCTGGGGCGGCTTGACGGTCGAGGCCTGGGGCGGCGGCCCCGGCCTGGTGGATTCGTTGTACGCGATCGCGGCGCGTGCCGGGATCGAGGTGCGTTACGCCAGCCGCGCGCGCGAATTGATCATCGACGATGACGGCGTGCGCGGAGTTGCGCTGCGCACGCAAGGGCGCGCCGCGGTGGTTCCAGCGAAGGCCGTGGTCCTCGCATCTGGCGGCTTCGAGGCCAACGCCGAGTGGCGCACGCGCTATCTGGGCCCGGGCTGGGATTTGGCGAAAGTCCGCGGCACGCGCTTCAACACCGGCGACGGCCTCGCGATGGCGCTTGCGGCTGGAGCGATGCCCTTCGGCAACTGGTCGGGATGCCACGCCGTCGGTTGGGATCGCAATGCGCCGGAATTCGGCGATCTCAGCGTCGGCGACGGTTTCCAGAAGCACAGCTATCCGCTCGGGATCATGGTTAATGCGCGCGGCCGCCGCTTTGTCGATGAGGGCGCGGATTTTCGCAACTACACCTACGCGAAGTACGGCCGCGCGATCCTCGAACAGCCCGCGCAATTCGCCTGGCAGGTGTTCGATCACAAGGTGACCCATCTGCTGCGCGACGAATACCGGCTCAAGCGCGTGACCCGGGTCAGCGCGGAAACGCTCGAGGAACTCGCGCGCAAACTCGAGGACGTGGACGGCGCGGGCTTCCTCGCCGAGGTAGGCGCGTATAACTCTGCGGTGCAGACGGGAATCCCGTTCAATCCAAACATCAAAGACGGACGTTGCACACGCGGCCTGCCGGTCGAGAAAAGCAACTGGGCGAATAGGCTCGACGCGCCGCCGTTCGAAGCCTACGCCGTGACCTGCGGGATCACTTTCACCTTCGGCGGCCTGCGGATCGACGACGCCGGCGCCGTGATCAATACCGACGGCGCGGCGATTCGCGGACTCTACGCCGCCGGCGAACTCGTCGGCGGCCTGTTCTACTTCAACTACCCGGGCGGGACCGGGCTGATGTCCGGGTCGGTGTTCGGGCGGATCGCGGGTAACTCGGCGGGCCGCGCCGCCCGTGGGTGAAGCGACCTAGCGGCTGGCGTGATTGAGCAGGCGATCGACCATCGATTTGAAGTCGCGCGCGAGCGGTGAGCGATAGAAACGCGCGCGCGTGAAATAGGGATCGCCCGCATAAAACCATTCGTACTGTAATTGCCGTCCGCCGAAAGCGTCGCCGACCATCTCCCAGGCGAGCTTGAACAACTGCACGCGATCCATCGCCGCGACGCCTTTGCCCTGCAGATATTTTTCGAGATAGGCGCCGATCTCCGGATGGGCAAAATCCTTCTCCGTCGGCGCCATGATGAGGCCGCTGCCGCTGAGTTGGCGAATCACCTCGGCCGCGCGCATCTGCGCCTGCGGAATCAACACCCACAGGGTCGCCGCGAGGCCGCGATGCGGGAGCGCCGCGGTCGCGCCTAGCGCGACTTCCTCGGCGGCCGCGCGCACCAGGCCGGCGGCCAGCTCGGCATTGGCGATCAGCTCGCCGAGCTGCGCCTGGACATGCACGGCGTCGGCGCGGCCGATGGTCTCCGCGAGATGGCAGGCGAGGCCGGCGAGAAAGCGCAGCTTGACCATGCCGCGGATGGTCGCCTGGAGCATCGCGTAACCTGGGGTGCGCGGCAGAACGCCGTTGATGATTTCGATGTCGCCGTTGACGAACAGGCGCTCGAAGGGCACTTCAACATCGTCGAAAATCGCCAGCGCGTCCTCTTCGTCGAAGCGCGAGCTTAACGGCCGATCGAAGGTCGAGCGCCCGGTATCGAAGGGTTCGCGGCAGATGAACTTCATTCCGGGCGTATCCATCGGGAGCGCGAAGCAGAGCGCGTAGGCTTCTTCGCCGGTGCGCCGCGGATAGAACGGCCCAATCCACATTTCGTTGGCGAAGGGCGCCAGCGTCGAGAGCATCTTGGCGCCGCGCACGACGATTCCGCGATCGGTCTCGCGCACGACGCGCAGTGCCATGAACGGATCGGGCTGTTCGGCCGGCCCCTTCGAGCGATCGATCTGCGGATCGACGAGGGCATGCGTCAAGCACCAATCATTCTCGCGGCACTGCTCGTAGTAGCGCAGCGCGTTGTCGCCGTAGCGGCGCTCGCGGCGGCCGAGGTATTCGTGCGCGGTCGCGAAATCGGTGACCAGCGCGTTGCAGAAATCCGGCAGCCGCCCCATCAAGCCGAAAGTCTGCTCGGTGCGCGCTTCTTCGGCGCGAATCCGCCGCTCCGCCTCGGCGACCGTCGTCGCGATCAGAAACGAAACGCTGATGGCGTCGCCAGTGGTCGGCGATGGATAGGTGAAAAGGTCGCGACGCTCGCACTGCAGATCGTAAAGCGAGGAGAGCGTGCCGATGACGCCGCGAAACGGCGCATACGCGGTGACGTCCGTGACGCGCTCGCCATTGACGAAAATGGCGCGACCGTCGCGCAGGCTGGCGACGTAATCGGCGCCGGTGCGAATTCCCATAAGCGATCAGCGCCGCGCGGCGATGTGATCCGCGCGGCGCCCCAACTCCTTCCTGATGCGGTTCGAAAGCCCGGTCAGTTCATCACTTCGCGCGCGGCGAAGGCCTCGGCGATGCCGCGCTCTTCGGGCGCAAAGTCGAGCTTGTCCATGCCCAGGTACTTGTTGCTTTTGTTTCGCGCGAGCTCCTCGGGCGTGGCGTCGCGGTAAACTTCGAGCTGGTTGCCGTCGGGATCGCGGAAATAGATGCTGCGGGTGACGCCGTGGTCAACCGTGAAGTTGATGGTCGCGTCGTTCGCCTTGAGCTCCTTGTAGGCGGCCTGCAGATGGGCTTCGTCGCGCAGGCGGAAGGCGATGTGCACCAGGCCGATCTGGTTGGGCTGATTGCCGGCGGCGTCGGCGCCAACCTCGACGCAGGCGATCTCGTGATGGTCGCGGCCGTTGCTGGCGAAAAACGCCATCTTGATCTGCGGCAGCTCCATCATCTGCTGCAGGCCCAGGACCTCCGTATAAAACTTTTTCGACCGCTCGATGTCGCGAACTTTGATCACCACGTGGCCTATGCGATCGGGCTTTATCATCGCTATTCCTCCTGAGAATAATTGTTGTCCCGAATCAACGCTCGATTCTTACTCCATCGGCGTGATTTCGTCGAGACGCTCAGTAGAGCCGGGGGCCGACAAAGACGCCGTCGATTACGTGCTTGGTCGCAGTGGCGGCGCGCTTGGGCCGTTTCAGCAACGCCTCGGCGAAAGCGTTGGCCGCCGGCATCAGTTCCGCGGCCTTGACCACCTGGTTGACCATCCCCATCGCGAGCAGATCGCGCGCCGTGTAGTGGCGGCACAGGATCATGATCTCCTTGGCGCGCCAGGGACCGACGCGCCGCGCGATCACTTCCGCCGGACCGCCCGAGAAGGGTACGCCGAGTTCGACCTCGGGCACCCAGAACTCCGCCTCCTCGGCCGCCACGACGAAATCCAGTGCCGCCGCCAGCGCCCATCCGCCGCCGACCGCGAAGCCATTGATGGCGCCGATCGTCATGCAATCGAGCCGCAGGATGGTATCGAAGACGCGGCCGAGGACGCGCGGCAGGCCCTTGTTCTTTTCCCCGAAGATGCGGTTGCGCTCCTGCGGATCGGTAATCCCCTTCCCACCCGAAACATCGGCGCCGGCGGAGAAGGCGCGGCCGACGCCGGTCACGATCAGCGCCCGCGTCTGCCCATCGTCGCGCACCCGATGAATGAGCTGCTCGAATTCCAGCATGAGGTCGCGCGTCATGCAGTTCAGCCGCTCGGGACGATTGAAGCTGAGCGTGGTGATCGGGCCCGTCTGTTCGAAGCGGAAATTATCCGGCATCGTCGTTACCTCAAAAAGAACTATTCCAGAAAGAAGCCGTTGATCTGGGCTTTCGCCTGGACGATCGCTCCATGATTTTTCGCCGCGAGGCCGCGCGCCAGTTCCGTCGCGACCGGCATCAGCTCCTCGCGTTTGACCACGCGATTGAGCAGCCCCCATTGATAAAGCTCGGCGGCCTTGAAATGACGGCAGGTGAAAATGATCTCTTTGGCGCGGGCGGCGCCGACGTGCGCGGAGAGCCATTGTTCGGGTCCGCGCGGCCCGGGCGCGCCGAGATCGACCTCGGGCATCCAGAACTCCGCCTCCTCGACCGCAATCCGCAGATCGCAGGCAAGCGCGAGAAACCATCCGCCACCGACCGCGAAACCGTTGACCGCAGCGACCGTCGGCATTGCGAGATCCTTGAGCAGCGCCAGCGTGCGGCGCAAAACCTGGCGCGCCTGCGGCGGCGCCGCGCCGAACAGCCGATGGCGCTCGGCCGGGTCGCTGACGCCTTTGAGGCGCGAGATGTCTGCGCCCGCGCAAAAGGCGCGTCCCGCGCCGGTGAGCAGCAGCGCCCGCGCGTCGGGGTCGTCGCGCACCGCGACCACGTTGGCTTCGAGCTCGCCGATGCTGTCGGGGTTCAGCGGATTGCGTTTCTCGTCGCGATCGAAGGTCAAAATCGCGACGCCGTCATGCTTTTCCAGCTTGAAGTATTTGTCCACGTAAACCTCCCGATCAGCGCCGCGCCACATCCTGGCGCGACGCTTCAAATCACGCCATCGCGCCGCAGTTCGCTGATTTCATTCTGATCCACGCCAAGCCGCGCCAGGACGCCGTCGGTATCCTCACCGAGGGTTGGTACTCGAGGCTTATCGTTTGAAATCTGGACGCAGCTCGCAGACTCGCCTGCTCGCTCCGCGCGGCAACCGCGCTCCGCTAGTGTTGGCGCCGCCTCGCTCGCCATCTTGATCGCAGAGCCGAGCACGTTTACGTCGCCGTGTCCGGCAAACTCGCCGACGCGCAAAAGGCCGCGTGCGCGGAGCTCGGCGTCGGTCGCGACCTCGGTGATCGTCCTGACCGGCGCGCACGGGACGCCGTGCGCGATAAGCAGGTCGACCAGCGCATCGCGTTCGCGCTCTGCCACCCACGCGCCGACCAGCTGATCGACTTCATCGATAATCTTGTAGCGGCGATGATGGTCACGATAGCGCGGTTCATCGATCAGATCAGCGCGGCCCATCAGGCGTGCGAAGCGCCGCCAGTGATCTTCGCTCAGGCAATAGATCAGAATCTGGCCATCGGCGGCAGCATAGGTATTCGACGGACAGGCGCTCGGATGGCGATTGGCGAGGCGCGGCAGCGGATGGCCGTCGAGCGCGCTCGCGATCATGCCGTTGACCGCGGGCACGCAGACGTCGAGCATCGCGACTTCGACCTTGCGGCCGCGGCCGGTATGGCCGCGTTCGATCAGCGCCGCCATGATGCCCGCGGCCAGATGCATCCCGGCGCTGGTGTCGATCAGCGCTGCCGTCGCGCGCACGCCCGGACGATCGGCATACCCGGTCATATCGACGATCCCCGAAGCTGCCTGCACGGTGAAATCCATGGCGCCGAGATTGGCCCAGCGGCTGTCGGCGCCGTAGCCTTTGCACGACGCATAGATCAGGCGAGGAAAACGCGGCGCCAGATCAGCGTAGCCGAGGCCGAGCCGTTCAAGCGCGCCCGCGCCGTAATTCTCGACCAGTACGTCGGCGTCTGCGAGCAGGCGGAGCAGGAGTTCGCGGCCGCGCGCCGCCTTGAGATTCAACGTGACCGACTTCTTGCCCGGATTCAGCATCAGGAAGCCCGGGTTGGCGCCGCGGGAATGCGGCGGACGCATCCGCAGAAATTCGCCCTCGCCGGGCGGCTCGATCTTGATGACCTCGGCGCCGAAATGCGCGAGCTGCAAACCGCAATACGGTCCCGCATAAATCTGCGCGATCTCGATGACCCGCAGCCCTTCGAGCGGCAGACTCAACTTTTAATCGCTCACTTCGTTCGCTGTGCGCACGTCGCAGACTCCTTGTTTTGGCCGCGCCTCGCAGACTCGGCCGCCCCCCGTGCTCGGCTCCGCTCCAGGGGGCGGCGGAGTCCGCGACGCGCGGTAAAGATCATCCCTCGTTCCGCCTAGTGTCTAATACTTCGCCATAACTTCGCGGCTGAAGTCCTCGATCATCTCGCGCCCAAACGGCGGCACCACCTGGATCGCGACCTGCTTGACGCCCGCCGCTTCGAGCGCCTTGATCCGCGTGCGCAGCTCTTCAGGACGGCCGGTCAGCGTCGTCATGCTGATCAGGTCGGCGGTCGCGTATTTCTCCTCGCCGGGCCGCATATAGATGAGATGGCCCTCGTGCATTTCGAGATAGCGCTTGGACGCCGGGGTCTTGAGCGTGGGGATATACTCGTCGCGATAGCGCTCCCAGTGCTTGAGCAGCGGACCCGGCAGGCCGCTTGCGACCGCCGAGGCCTCCCACAAAGCATGCAGAAAGACCATCGCGAAGGGGCCCATCCGCTCAACCACGCGCGGCGCGTCAGCCTTTTCGCCGTCGCGCAGCACGCAGCCTGACGTCAGGATCGCATTGGGCAATTGCTCGAACGAACGGCCCGCGCGCTGCGCTCCGCGCTGGACTGAGTCATATTTCTGCTTGAAGCGGTCTGGGTCCGACAACACCGTCATCCAGCCGTCGGCGATCTCGCCAGTGAGCTCGAGGGCCTTCGGGCCGTCAGCCGCCAGATGGATCGGAATCGGCTCCTTGAGATTGATATAGCCGTGATTCTGATGGAGAAAGCGGATGGCGCGCTCGCGCTTGCCGTCGCGATACATCACCTCTTCGCCGCGCAGCAGCTTGCGCACCATCGTGACGTACTCGCGAATCCGCTCGAGCTGGACCGGCGGCAAGCCCATGGTATTGCGTCCGGTGAAGCCGCTGCCGACGCCCAGCACAGTGCGGCCCGGCGCCAGCAGATTGATCGTCGCGATCGAATGCGCCGTCACCGGCTCGATCCGGTTCGACGGAATCGCGACGCCGGTCGCGAGCTTGATCCGCTTGGTGTGTTCGGCCGCCAGTGCCATGCAGACGTACACGTCGCTGTAGATCATCTGCGAATCGTAGAACCAGCATTGCGTGAAGCCGTGATCCTCGGCGATCACCAAGTCCTTCCAGGCATCCGGGCGAGCCGGATACGAAAGTGCAAAATCCATCGGGATACTCCTGGGTATGGCCTAGATTGATGGAAGTGTCATTCCCGTTTAGACGCGCGAATGTCAAGCGATCCGCCGCCCGAAAAGAAAAGCGGGGCGAATGGCGAAGCTCGCCCCGCGCGAAGGTCAGACGATCAGCTAGTGCAGGTTGTAGTAGCGCTTGGCGCCGCCGGCGAGCACATTGGCGAGCGTATCCGGCGCGAGTCCCATCCGCTTGATCATGTTGGGCGCGTCGGGAAAGCCGTCGGCGTGCGGATAGTCGGTCGCCCACAGGATATTGTCCGAGCCGATGTACTCGGCGAGATGCTTGAGCGAACCCTCGACCGGCTCGAACGAAATGAAGCACTGGCGCCGGAACAACTCGCTCGGCCGCATCGAGAGCCCAGTGTCGTTCATCCCGATATCGTCGAAGTGCCGGTCCATGCGGTCGAGCCAGCCGGCGATCCAGCCGCCGCCCGATTCGAGGAACGCGATTCTGAGCCGCGGAAATCGGTCGCAGACGCCGCACATGATCAGGCTCGCCGCCGCGGCCATCATCTCCATCGTATGCGCGACCAGATGGCGCACCGCGAAACCCCGCGTGAAACGATCAAAGCCGATGGTCGGCTGTCCGCTCTCGGAGCCACCGTGGATGCCGATCGAGAAATCAGATTCCTGCGCGGCCTGCCATAGCGGATCGTACGCGGGGTCGTGTAGCACGCGGCCGTTATAGGGATTCGGCCGGATAAAGCCGGCGCGGTAGTTCAGTTCCTTGGCGGCGAATTTGAGCTCCTGCACTGCTCCCTCGATTGACTGCATCGGGAGCATCGCGGCGCCGAACAATCGCTCTTGATAGGGCTTGCAGTAGTCCGCGAGCCAGCGATTGTAGGCGCGGCAGACCGCGGCCGAGTACTCCGGCTCTTTGGTCGCCCCCATGAACAGCCCGAGGCTCGGATAGAGAAAGGCCGCGTCGATGCCCTCGGCATCCATGTCGGGGATGCGCGCGTGCGGGTCGAAGCCGCCGCGCTTGCCTTCGAGATAGGGCATCAGCTTCGAGCTCGGGCCACCGGCGCGCGCCCCGAAGTTGCCGAGCGCGCCCAACTTGACCGTGCGCTTGCCGCGTCCGAGGTCGATCGCGTGATCGCCCTCGATGCGCAAAACCTCGCCGCCCTGCTCGGTCATCAGCACCTTGGGGCAGATCTCGCGGAACTTCGGCTCGATATACTGTTCCCACAAATCCGGCGGTTCGAGGATATGCCCGTCGGCATCGATGACGTGGTATTCCATTTTTATCCCCGTGACTCTGCTTACAATATGTAGAGTATCAACTACTGCAGGTTATAGTAGCGCTTGGCCCCGCCTGCGAGAACGTTATGCAGCGTCGCCGGCGCCAGCCCCATCCGCCTGATCATTCCCGGCGCGTCGGTGAAGCCGTCCAGATGCGGATAATCGGTCGCCCACAGAATGTTCTCCGAGCCGATGTACTCGGCGAGATATTTGAGCGAGCCTTCGACCGGCTCGAACGAGATGAAGCATTGGCGGCGGAACAGCTCGCTCGGCCGCATCGAGAGATGCGTGTCATTCATCCCGGCGTCGTCGAAGTGCCGGTCCATCCGATCGAGCCATCCGGCCATCCAGCCGCCCCCCGACTCGAGGAAGGCGAACTTCACCTTGGGGAAGCGATCACAGACACCGCACATGATGAGGCTGGTCGCCGCAGCGATCATCTCGAAGGTATGCGCGACGGCGTGACGGACCGCGCCGCCGTGCTGGAAGCGATCCATCGCGAGCGTCGGCTGCCCGCTCTCCGAGCCGCCATGGATGCCGATCGAGAAGCCGATTTCCTGCGCCTCGGCCCAGAGCGGATCGTAAGCCTGATCGTGCAGCACGCGGCCGTTGTAAGGATTCGGGCGGATGAAGCCGGCGCGGAATCCGAGCTCCTTCGCCGCGAAGCGCAGCTCCTGCACGGCGCCCTCGACCGATTGCATCGGCAGCATCGCCGCGCCGAAGAGCCGTTCCGGATAGGGTTTGCAGTAGTCCGCGAGCCAGCGATTGTAAGCGCGGCAGACCGCCGCGGAGAATTCCGGCTCCTTGGTCGCCCCCATGAACAGGCCGAGGCTCGGGTAGAGAAACGCCGCGTCGATCCCCTCGGCGTCCATATCCGGGATGCGCGCGTGCGGGTCGAAGCCGCCCTTGCGTCCTTCGGTGTAGGGGATTCGCGGGTTGACCTTGCCCTCGCGCGCGCCGATCGCGCCGACCGCGCCAAAGCTGATCTTCTGCTTGCCGCGGCTGAGCGATACCGCGTAATCGCCTTCGATCCGCAGAATTTCCTCGCCGCTCTCCAGCGTGATCAGCTTGGGGCAGCCCTCGCGAAACTTGGGCTCGATGTATCTCTCCCACAGGTCGGGAGGTTCACAGATATGACCGTCGGCGTCGATGACGTTATAGTCCAAGACGTTCACCTCGCATCGTTTTCGATTACACCTGATCTAACCACAGTGGCGCGAATTCGTACAGCTTCCGAGACCTTCGCAGTCACGGAATGCGGCGGCAGTGGTCCGCGATCACTTCGGCGACGCAGCAGGTCAGTTTGCGCGCGTATGGAATATGCAGAAACTCGTTGGGGCCGTGCGCGTTTGCGTGCGGTCCGAGCACGCCGGTGATGAGAAATTGCGCGGCCGGGAATTTCTCGCCGAGCATACTCATGAACGGGATCGTTCCGCCGAGCCCCATATAGGCCGCCGGCTTACTGAACCAGCGTTGTGACGCCGCCTCGAGCGACTCTTCGAGCCACGGCGCCAGCTCGGGCGCGTTCCATCCGCGCGCGCCCCAGTCACTGCTGAAACTCACCCTGGCGCCGTATGGCGGATCCTTTTCGAGGATCTCTTTCATGCGGCGATTCGCGCGCTTGGGATCGCATCCGGGTGGAATCCGCAGCGATAGTTTCAACGTCGTCGAGGGCCGCAGCACATTGCCCGCATTGCCTATCTGAGGGATGCCGTCGGCGCCGATAATCGAGAGGGCGGGACGCCAATCGCGATTCAGGATCAGCTCGGCGATATCCTCCGACGCGGGCCGCGCCCCCTCGACGAAGGGGAACTCGTCGCGGATCGAGTCCTTGAGAATCACCGCCGCGGTCTGGGCCTCTTTGATTCGCGCCGGAGGAATCGCGACGTGATATTCCTCGACCAGAACACGGCCGCTCTTTTCGTCCTCGATTCGATTCAGCAACTGGCGTGCGATCCGAAAACTGTCCGGCACGATGCCGCTCGCGCCCGAGTGAATCCCCTCAGTCAGCACTTCGACCTTGAGCGTCCCGCCCGCAAGGCCGCGCAGCGAGGTCGTGCTCCAGAGTTGATCGTAGTTGCCGCAACCGGAGTCCAGCCCGATCACCAGGCTGGGCCGACCGATCCGCTCGCCCAATTGCCCGATATAGTGCGGCAAGTCGAAGCTCCCGCTCTCCTCGCATGCCTCGATAATCACGACGCAGCGCGCATGTGCGATCGAGGCCGCCTGCAACGCGCCGATCGCGCCTAGAGATGCGAACATCGCGTAGCCGTCGTCCGCCGCGCCGCGTCCGTAAAGCCGATCGCCCTCGACCGCCGGCTGCCACGGCCCCAGCCCGTCGCGCCATCCGGTCATCTCGGGCTGCTTGTCCAGATGCCCGTAGAGCAGCACGCGGTCGCTCCCGGTTCCGGGAATCTCGATCAGGATGACGGGCGTGCGGTCGGGCAGGCGCACCACCTCCAGCGTC
>JBOHWF010000030.1:0-1857 GCA_050736455.1 Binataceae bacterium (SeqCode)
ACTTCGTGGTCAACGAAACGAAGCGCGAATGCCTGACCGAGACTGCCGACGTCGAGCGCCTCGAACAGCTGCTGCGCGGCGTCGAGGACGGCTCGGTCCGCACGGTCTTCGTCGACAGCACGGCGCCCTCGGTCTTTGCCCATCGCATCCTGCTCGCCTGGGATTATTCTTTCCTCGACGACGGCGAGCGCGCCAACCGCCGCTCGCGTACCGTCACGATGAACCGCGCGATGGCGGAAGACGTCTTCCGTACCGAAGACCTCGCCGACCTGCTCGCCGCCGATGCGCTCGCGCGCGTCGCCGCCGAAGTCGATGGTCGGGCGCCGAACTCGCGCGCGCGCAATCCCGACGAGCTCTGCGAATTGATTCGCGCGCATGGCTTTCTCGTGCTCGGCGGCGTGACCGATCGCGTCGCCGCTGACGGCGCGACCATGCTCGCCGGCCTCGAGCAACACGCTCGCGTGATCCGCGTCGTCCTCGCGCCCGACGCGCCTGAAGCCTTGATCGCGCGCGATGATCTCCTGCTCTTCGCCGCGGCATATCCGGACGCGATCGCGGCCGGCGCGCCGCCGACGTCGGCAGCCGCTCCTGACGCCGACCCCGCCCGCGAGGAGAATTATACCGCGCGCGGAGGTGGCGATACCGCGCGCCAAGAGATCTTGCGCCGCGCCCTCGCCACCTCCGGCCCGACGACTGCAAACGACCTTGCCATTAGCCTGTGGCTGCCTCTTGACGCGATCGCGAAAGCGCTCGCCGCCCTCGAAGCGAAGGGCGCAGTCTTCCGCGGCCATTTCACCGCGCGTCCCGGCCATGACGCCACTGACGATCATCCTCAAGTCGAGGAATGGTGCGACCGCTATGTCCTCGAGCGCATCCATCGCCAGACGCTGAACACGCTGCGCGCGGAGGTCGAGCCCTGCGCCGACCACGAATTCGCGGCTTTCCGCCTCGCCTGGAATCATCTCGGCGCCGCAACGCTCGAGCCGGGCCCCGACGCCGTTCGCACCGTGCTCGAACAATTGGCCGGACTCGCTTTTCCGCCCGATTTTTGGGAATCGGCGATTCTGCCCCCGCGCATCCGCGACTACCGCCCCGAGCATCTTGACCTGCTTTGCCTGAGCGGCGAGTTCGCCTGGGTAGCCGCGCCGATGGAGGACGACGCCGGCCCTGCCGATCAATTTCCCACGCGTGTCGCCTTTGTCCCGCGTCGCGGCGGCCTGTTCCTGCAACGCGATCGCCGTACGCTCGACCCCGCTGATGAGCGTCTGCTCACCACGATGCGCGATCACGGCGCGCAATACCTCGACCAGATCGCCGATCGCGCAAACCTGCCCGAGCGCGACGCGCTTGCCGGTCTGTGGCGGCTCGCCGCGGTCGGTGCGGTCTCGAACGACAGTTTTGCGCCGCTCCGCCTGATCGCGGCCGATCCCGGCGCCGCGCGCACGATCGCGCGCAACGGCGCTGCACATGCGCCGACGCGTCACGACGCCGCCGTGCGCGCCCGCCTCAAGTCGAGTCTCAGTGGGCGCTGGTCGCTCGTCGCCTCCGGTCAAGCGGACGGCCAGCTCAGGCACGAGGCCGCGGCCACCGATCGCGTCCGCGATTTCGCCATGCTCCTGCTGGCCCGCCACGGTATCCTCGCGCGCGAGATGCTCGCGCTCGAGCAATTCGACCTCACCTGGCACGAACTTTCTTTCGCGCTCCGCCGGATGGAGTATGCCGGGCTGATTCGCCGCGGATGGTTCGTGCGCGCACTCTCAGGCGAACAGTATGCGACGCCGGAAGCGCTTGCGATGCTGCACGCGATCCGCGGCGGCAAAATTGACGACGGCAGCGGCGTGCTGAGCGCGCTCGACC
>JBOHWF010000031.1:0-5483 GCA_050736455.1 Binataceae bacterium (SeqCode)
CCATCAAGGGATGACCCTGGTATCGCTCGCTGACGCGCTTCACGGCGGCGAGATGCGCGCGCGCTTTCACGCTGAACCCATTATCCAGGCGACCGAGCTTTTGCTCCAGGAACGGACGCCGCGCGGCGTCGCGGTTGCGCGCCCGCGCGCCGAAGAAGTCAAGGCCGGCAACGTTCGTGAGATGATGCCGCCCACAATTCGCCGGTTCCATTCGCCGCACGATCTGATTCCTCGTACGCATCTGCTGTCGAACGGCAGGTACACAGTGATGATTACCGCGGCTGGTTCAGGCTTCAGCCGCTGGGGGGACTTTGCAGTCACGCGATGGCGCGAGGATGTCACTTGCGATTCGTGGGGCGCGTACATTTTTCTGCGCGATCTAAGCAGCGCGAAGGTCTGGTCGGCCGGCTACCAGCCAAGCGGCGTCGAGGCGGACAGTTACGAAGTGGAATTTTCGGAGGATCGCGCTGAGATCGTGCGAAACGATGGCGCGATCAGGACGACGCTCGAGGTGGCGGTTTCGGCCGAGGATGATGCCGAAGTTCGCCGCGTGTCGATCACGAATCTCGGTATCCGCGTCCGTGAAATCGAGCTGACCTCGTACGCCGAAATCGTGTTGGCGCCAGACGCCGCCGACGCCGCCCATCCAGCCTTCTCCAAGATGTTCGTGCAAACGGAGTTCGCGGCAGACGCCGGCGCGCTACTGGCCACACGAAGGCCGCGCTCGCCCGCTGACCCTCAGGTCTGGGCTGCGCATCTCGCGGTTGTCGAAGGTGAGTCTGCGGGCGACGTACAATTCGAGACGGACCGCGCGCGTTTCCTTGGACGCGGTCGCGACGCGCGCACGCCAATCTCGGTAATCGACGGGCGGCCGCTCTCCAATACGACCGGCACCGTGCTCGATCCGATTTTCAGTCTGCGCCGCCGCGTGCGGATACCGGCAGGCGCCACGGCACGCGTCGCGTTCTGGACGATGGTCGCAACAACGCGCGCCCAAGCACTCGACCTGGCGGACAAGCATCATGATCCCGCCGCCTTTGAGCGCGCGGTTACGCTAGCGTGGACCCAGGCACAAGTGCAGCTCCATCACCTCGGCGTCGCCCCCGACGAAGCGCATCTCTTCCAGCGTCTCGCCAATCGCGTGCTTTACTCCGATCCGACGCTGCGGCCGTCGCCCGAAGTTCTGAAGCGCAGCGAGAAGGGCGGGCCGTCAAAGCTCTGGGCTCACGGAATCTCAGGCGATCTGCCGATCGTGTTGGCTCGGATCGATGAAGCCGAAGACCTGGAAGTCGTTCGCGAGCTGGTGCGCGCCCACGAATATTGGCGGATGAAACACTTCGACGCCGATCTCGTGATTATGAACGAGCGGCCGCCGTCTTACGATCAGGATTTGCAGAGCGCTGTGGAGGCTTTGGTACGTGCGAACCAGGTGCGACCGTATTCCGATCGGGAAAGCGCCCGCGGAAACGTGTTCGTGTTGCGAGCCGACCTGGTTTCAGTCGAGGTGCGAAGCCTCCTCCAGGCCGTCGCCCGAGCAGTGCTGCTCAGCCGGCGCGGGACCCTCGCTGAGCAAGTCAAACGCCTGGAGGTAAGCGAGCCCGCCGCCGCGCCGCCGCCGCGCCGTGCGCCGCCGATGCCTCAGCCGGATGACGCCCTGGCGCGACCTCAACTGGAGTTTTTCAACGGCCTCGGGGGTTTCGCCGATGAGGGTCGTGAATACGTGACAATTCTCGGCGAGGGTCAGTGGACGCCAGCGCCGTGGATCAACGTGATCGCCAATCCCTCGTTCGGCTTCCAGGTCTCCGTCGAGGGCGCGGGCTACACATGGTCGATCAATAGTCGCGAGAATCAAATCACCCCGTGGTCGAACGATCCCGTCAGCGACCGGCCGGGGGAAGTCATCTACGTTCGCGACGAAGACACCAACGAACTCTGGGGCCCTACTGCATTGCCGATTCGCGAGGATGTTGCGCCCTACTCGGCTCGTCACGGCCACGGCTACAGTATCTTCGAGCACACCTCACACGGAATTTCCCTCGAACTAGAGCAGTACGTGCCGACCGAGGACGCGATCAAGATTTCGCGCTTGAAGATCCGCAATCTCTCGGCGCGCTCGAGGCGTCTCTCGATCACCGCGTATGTTGAATGGGTGCTCGGTACTTTGCGCGGCGCATCCGCGCCGTTCATCGTGACCGAGATCGATACTGATACGCACGCAATGCTCGCTTGGAACTCCTTTAGCACCGACTACGGCGGTCGCGTGGCATTCGCAGACTTGGGCGGCCGGCAGCTCTCATGGACCGGCGATCGCACGGAATTTCTCGGTCGCAACGGGAGCCTCGACAATCCGGCCGCGCTCGCTGACGCAGCGCCGCTCTCCAATCGAGTCGGCGCCGCGCTCGATCCCTGCGGCGCGCTGCAGACCCGTCTCGAGCTCAAACCAAACGGCGTGAGCGAAATCGTTTTCTTCCTCGGCGAAGCGGCGACTAAGGCGGAAGCGCTGTCCATGATCGCAAAATACCGAGCCGCCGACCTCGATGCGGTCCTCGCCGCGACGACGCGTCTATGGGACGACGTCCTCGGCGCGGTTCAAGTGAGGACACCGGATCGTTCCATTGACATCATGCTCAATCGGTGGCTGCTCTATCAGACCCTCGCCTGCCGCGTGTGGGCCCGATCGGCATTCTATCAGGCCAGCGGTGCATATGGCTTTCGCGATCAGCTTCAGGATGTGATGGCTCTCGCCATAGCGCAGCCTGCGATCACTCGAGCGCAACTGCTGCGCGCCGCCGCGCGGCAGTTCGAGGCTGGCGATGTTCAACACTGGTGGCTTCCGCCCGCGGGCCAAGGGGTCCGCACCCGCGTCTCGGATGATCGCGTATGGTTGCCATTCGCTACTGCTCATTACGTCGAGGTAACCGATGACCGGGCCGTGCTCGATGTGTCGATTTCTTTCCTTAATGGCCCCGCGCTCCACGCCGGGGAACATGAATCGTATTTTCAGCCGATGGTCTCCGAAGAGCATTGCTCACTATACGAACACTGTGCCCGCGCTCTAGAAGTCAGCCTTGCGGTGGGTAGCCACGGCCTGCCGCTAATGGGTTCGGGGGATTGGAATGATGGGATGAACCGCGTTGGCGAAGCGGGGAACGGCGAGAGCGTATGGCTCGCGTGGTTCCTTCATGCCGCGCTCCTGGCCTTCGCGCCGCTGGCCGATGCTCGCGGAGAACAGGCCCGGGGTGCGAGATGGCGGATTCACGCCACCGGTTTGCGGGAATCGCTGGAGCGCGAGGGATGGGACGGCGGTTGGTATCGGCGCGGGTACTTCGATGATGGAACGCCCCTTGGTTCGGCGTCGAGTCTTGAATGCCGGATTGATTCGATCGCGCAATCATGGGGAGTAATCTCCGGTGCCGCAAACCCAGTTCGTGCCGCCATCGCCATGGCGGCCGTGGACGAATACCTGGTTCGCCGCGATGACGGTCTGGCTCTGCTCTTCACTCCGCCGTTCGATCAGACACCGCTCGACCCTGGGTACATTAAAGGATATCCACCCGGCATTCGGGAGAACGGCGGACAATACACGCACGCAGCGGTATGGTCGGTGCTTGCTTTCGCGATGCTTGGTGACGGCGATAAGGCTGGTGAGCTGTTCTCCATCCTCAATCCCATCAATCATTCAAACACTCGCGCCGGTATTTATCGCTATAAGGTCGAGCCGTATGTTGCTTGCGCCGATGTCTATTCCATCCCGCCCCACGTCGGGCGCGGCGGATGGACTTGGTATACGGGCTCAGCTGGATGGATGTATCGGGCCGGCCTCGAGTGGATACTTGGATTTCGTTTGCGGGGCGAAACGCTACTCCTCGATCCCTGCATACCGAGTAGCTGGCGAGGTTACGAGATCACCTTCAAATACCACTCCGCGCGCTACGAGATCGCAGTCGAAAACCCGCGTGCAGTTAGTCGCGGCGTCACTTATCTGGAGGTTGACGGTACTGCGTTGGCGGAAAACTGCCGGCACATTCCTCTGATCGACGACGGTATCATCCATCGCGTGCGCGTCGTTCTTGGATGATGACGCTGAAGATTTGTAAAGATGAGTGTGCTAAGTGCTGGGACGCAATGTATACGTTATTCGGAAGCAGCGATGACGTTCGGCGCGAACGCACGAATTATGCGTGTGAGTATCGCCCGTCGTCGCACCGGTCGAGGGCCGGAAAGATGAAGCCAACGACATGTACCTGATTTCCGTGAACGCACGCTTGCGCAGCCGCATTGCCGCGGCGCTGGTCGTGTCGATAACGCTCGTTTGTCGGGCCTGCGACTTGGTCGAGCGCACGCGCAGTCTCGGTGGCGAGCAGGACTTGAGTCCGACTGTGCTCCGGCTCGACGGTGGCCCTTCCTCTCGCCTTTGACGACTTTCCGCTGGACCAACCCTCAAGCAGTCAGGTCCTACAAGGGGTTGTGCTCGTTGCGGATATGTATGGAGTACACATTCGCGCCCTGAGGCGATCCTGTCACAGGTTTGCCGGAGGCCAAGAAAGGGATGCCGATCTCAGGTGCGGCTTGGTCGCTACTATGCTTATGACGGGCGACCTATATCGGCTATCTCGTGTTGGGGGGTAACCGTTAACGGGAGACGCCACGATTACGAAAACAACCCTTTCCGATCGGGCTGATCCCGCACTCCCAGGATGGTTAATCCTTCGTGGAGTCCCCGGTCTCGACTCGAATATCGCCAAGCGCCGGTTCTGGGCGAGACTCGCTCAAGAGGGGCGAGACGAATTCTGATCGTCGCGATCCATGAGACCATGGGCAAGAGTGCGGGCGCAGGAAAATCAAATCTTGCGACAAGTTTGCCGCTCGCGACTCAGCGTCTGGAGCTTAGCCCTTAAAATCCTCTGGAGGGTAACCTCCGTGCGGGTTCGAGTCCCGCCCCCGGCATTGAAGGCTCTCAGATACCCTCGTGATTCGTTGAACCGATCCCTCCGGTCCATTGCGCACGCCGAAAACCGCTAGAGCTTCGACATTGTTCCTGAACCGTGGTTTACGACCCAAATATTTGCCCCGTCGAAAGCCACGCCCAACGGATTGCTACCAGCCGGGAAGGTGCCCAGATTAGCGCCAGTGCTGGCATTTAGCTCGGTCACGTTGTTGGAATTCGCATTGGCAACCCAGATATGAGCGCCATCGAACGCGATTCCGAGCGGCCCACTGCCGACCGAGAAGGTGCCCAGAACCGCACCGGTGCTAGTGTTTAGCTCGGTGACGTTGTTGGAACCGTTATTGGCGACCCAGATATGCGCGCCGTCAAATGCGATTCCTTCCGGCCCACTACCAACCGAGAAGGTGCCCAAAGTAGCGCCAGTGCTGGCGTTTAATTCCGTAAGGTTGGCGGAGCCGGTGTTGGTAACCCAGATATTAGCGCCGTCGAAAGCGATTCCCGCTGGCAAGCCACCGACGGCGAACGTACCCACAAC
>JBOHWF010000032.1:0-2517 GCA_050736455.1 Binataceae bacterium (SeqCode)
GCGCGGAGGAGCTGCTCGAGATCGTCGTCGTCATCGGCGATAGAGGATGGCATGCAGCACCTCGAAAGCGACGACGCTCACGATGGCGTTGACACACGCGGACACGACGGCGAAGACCACCAGGTCGGTGCGGTTGATGCCGCAGCGGTGATCGCTCGGCGCCAGCAGCGGCGGAACATGCACGATGGGCGTGTTCCGGCGCTGGCGGCGCTCAGGCGCGGTCAGCATGAAGTCGGGCGGCGGCGCGAGCGGCTCGCCGTCTTCGTAGTCGCGCGGCCGACGGGGAAGCTCCTGGCTGCTCAGCTCGCGGTTACGAGCCATGAGCCACCAGCCACCTGAAGATCTCGTGGATGTGCGCGAGCGCGGCGCCGCCGCCGCCGACGGCGAGCCACGGCACGAGCTTCCACAGCTTGGCCCGCAGCTCGTTCGCGCCCCAGCGCCCGTGCACCTCGAGCATCAGCGGGATCGCCTGCGATGGATCGCGAGCCGGCGGAACCGGCGCCGGCGGCAACGGCGCGGGGAGCTGGTGCTGCCCCGTCGGCTCGCGCTCCTCCAGCTTCTGCATCCAGAACTTCACGTGGCGCAGCCGATCGAGTGTGTCGCTCGACAGCGCCTGCGTGATCTCCTGGGGCAGCGTGGCGATGTCCGTGATGACCCGGTGCAGGAGCGAGCGCAGCGCTTCGGTCTGCTTCTCGCTGCGCTCGGCCTCGCGATCGAGGCTATCGCTGAGCGATTCGAGCAGCGCCGCGATTCGATGCATCATCGCGTCCGTCGATGCGAGATTCTTCGGCGGCATCGGTACCCCTTGCGCGAAGCGCAAAACGCTCGGCGGCGAGTTCGGCGCGTTGCATGGCCCTGTCGAGTTGCGAGTCGTCGTCGATGAGCGAGAGGTGGAAGGGTTCGTTCATGATCGTCTCTCCTTCGCGATTTCGTCGAGGCCGCGACGGTCTTTGGGGAGGAGGGTCATGGTTAGTTGACGTTCGCGCGACTGGTTTCGACCCACGCAGGCGTGCTGAGTCTGTCGTCCCAAACGAAGACGACGACGACCAGGTCACTGACGGCGGCACCGAAGATCAAAGTACCGGAGGCGCGAACGTTTGAGGCGCCGCTGAAGCTGATTGAATACGCGCCAGCCGTGGCGTCCTTGAGAAACGCGATCGTGCATTTCTCTCCGGCGCTCCCCGCGACCATCGTCGGTCCGGTGATGTTCGCGGTGACGGGGCCGAGGTGGATGAAATTTCCAGCGGTGCAATCCAACGCCGGAGTCGCGCTGAATGCAATGTTCTGCGAACTCGTGATGAACCGCGTGCTGTAGGTAGCGACCCAGCGATTGGTACTCAATCCCGAGCTAAGCGTGTTATCGAGCACGGGGGCCAGTGCCGCGTTCGACACAAAGGTCGCATTGACTCCTCCGATCCGAGTGTATAGGGCGGTGCCGTTCATTCCCGCCGCGAGCCCTGACGGATTGGATGAGCTGCCGAAGTACAACGTGCCGCTGTTCGCCCCCGAGGTATAACCCTGGCCGATGATCAGGGCAGCGTTGGCCCCATCATCAAAGAAGCGATAACGCTCGCTGTAGGCGCCGCCATTATACGAGCTGTATAGAGACAATTGCCCCGACGTACCGGACACCGGCACAGCCTGCAGGCCCCACTTAACGCTCTCGGAACTACCTCCCCAGCCAAAACCGGCGAGTTCAAACAGAGGGCTATTCTGCTGAATACCGGAAGTCGCCGCGGTCGGGTTCTGCAGCGAAAGCCCGACGGTCTGCGCGGTGGCGACGCCCGGCGTGCTCTGCGTTATCGGCCCGAAAAACGTCGACGTGATGGCGCTCGCGGCGAATTGGAGCGCCGTCACGACCGATAGGCCAATGCCCATGACGCCCGCGCCTGTCAGCGTGGCGTTGTTGCCCGAGAACGTCCAGTTGCCGGTCGAGCCGCCGCCGCCGCCATACGCGAGGTCGGTGCCAGCCGGCAAGCGCAGGTTGAACGTGGTCCCGTTGCGCCACAGGCACATCTGTCCGAGGGCGCACGGTACGACACCGCCGCGGTCGCGGAACTTCACGCCATCGACGTTGGGCACGAGCTGGGCGAACGCGGGAGCGGACCAGAGCGCGCACGCGAGCGCGAGCGCGAATGCAGCGAGCTTTCGCATGTGGTTGTCCTCGGTGATGTTTGGGGGCGGGGCGATTGGCGGGAGAGAGGCGAAACCGGGGGTGTCCGCCCGGAGGCGCTAGCCGCCCACGAGCATTTGATCAGAGGCGTTGATCACGAACATCAGCAGGTCGCCGCTGGCGCCGCCAAGCGGCGCGCCCGCCCCCCTCGTGAGGACCAGGTTGCCAGCAGCGTTGATGGCGAGCGCTACGTTTGCCACGAATGAGCCGGAGGCGTAGTAAAGCGTCGGTCCCACCATGGGACCGACACCTCCCATGTAAACCAATGGGATGATGCCGGCGTCGGTGAGAGCAGTCGGGTTGGCGCCAGGCTGTGTTTCGGTAATTTGAGGCAGATAGCCCCC
>JBOHWF010000033.1:0-4010 GCA_050736455.1 Binataceae bacterium (SeqCode)
CTCAAATCCGCCACCGCCGCATTCTGCTGCGTGACCGCGGCCTTCATCGCCTGATTTGCCGCGCTCAAGCCGGCCAGTTCCGCCTGCAGCCCCGCGACTTGCGCGCGCGCCGCGTCGCGCTGATGAACCAGCAGCGCCCGATAACCGAGGAGCCCGACGATCAGCGCTGCCACCAGCGCGACCAGCACGAGCGGCTTGGCCAGACTGCCTATCAGCCACAGCGGCACTGGACCCTCACTGCTCTACGGCTCGCGGCCCGACTGAACTTGCGCCGCACCGGTTATTTGCCCGCCGCCGCCAGCGCCGCACCCGCCGCACTATGCTCAACCGCCGCCGCCACCGTCGCCGCCCCGTGATCGTCCACTGCCGCGGCGTGCTTCGCGATCGCCCCGGCCAGCTGCTCAATCGCAGCCGCATGATGATTCGTCGCCGCCGCCTGCGCGTCGCCCGGCGCGCCGGCCAGCGCCTGCTCGACCCGCCCGAGCCGCCCCTCGAGGCTCTGCACCAGGCTGCTCGCTTCCGTCGCGAGCCGGCGGCCATACAGCGTCCCGAGCGTAAAGCCGCCCAGCGCCATTACTAAGTAACCGCTGATTTCCAGGTAATTCATCTCACTCTCCCGCGAATGCCTTTTGCTTCTAATTGACCAACGCCGTCACGCCCGCAGTCGCTTGTCCGCGACCGCAAATAAATGCAACCTCGGAAGTTTTATTCGTAGGCCCGCCGCAGCCATCCACACAGAAAGCGATCGCGCGCCGCCTCATTCCCCGCGCGCCCGGCCGCGATCTCCCGATAACGCCCGGCCGCCTCCGAGCGCAGCGCGGCCAGCAACGCCGCCGCATCTACCGCGGCCGCGGCCTGGCGCGTCACCGCTCCGAGCACGCCGTCCTCGCCAACCTCATGCCCGCAAGCCCGCAGGGCCCGCTGCAGGCAGCGCGTCGCCGGCGCCGGTCCCAGATTCACCGCGAGGTTCAACAGTTTGCCGCCGATGGCCGCCGGCAGCGCGCCGTACGCGTACCGCTGCCACCAATCGCGATAATAAATCGCGGTGGCCGCCTCGCGCGTTAGTGCGCCAATATCCACCTGCGGATATTGCCGCCGGCTGATTCCATACTTGGTCTCGCCGCCCGCATCGGCCGGATCGTCAACCAGCCCGCCTTCGTCCTCGAGCAGTCGCGCCACCGCCTGCGCAAAAGCTGCCGGATAAGCTCCGGCCGCGCTGCTCGCCTCGTTCGGCGATTTCGACTGTTCGCTCATTGCCACGAAAACTACGCGCAATAGTCAGTCGGTTTAAGGGTGAAATGTTTCAGCCGGCCCCGCGTGACTATCCGCACGACGCGCCTGCGCCGCGGCGACGCGCGCTTCCGCCTCGCGCTTGAGCGCTGCGCGCCCCGCCGCCCGCTGCTCGGCCAGCACCTGGAAGACCCGCCGACGGGTACAGCCGAGTTGCCAGGCGATCGCGCCGACCGACAGTCCCTGGCGCTGCAATTCGATTATCCGCTCCCGCCGCGACGGTGGATTCGGCACATCCACGCGATCCCCGCCAAACACCTGCGCCAGCCGCGCCGCCGCCGCCGGCCCGACCAGCCGGCTCAGCGCGTCGCCCGCCTGCGGCGCCTGCGGCACGTACAGCCGCGCGCCGCCAAACGTCTCGACCACCTTGCGCGCCGCCTCCTCCCCCACCGCCGCCACCAATTGTTCAAACATCGGCCAGCGCCGCACCGGCGCGCGTCCCGCGTCTTGGCTCATCTCAAACCTCCCCTCCAGCCTCGAGCGGCCGTCCGTCACGCAATCCGCGCGCGAGTTTTTCCACCATCTGCGCGAATCCCTGGTCCGACGCCTGCCGGCGCGCCACGACCTTGCATGCGTGCATCACGCTCGAATGGTCACGGGCGAAGGCGAGGCCAATGCGCGGGAACGAAGCCCAACTCCGCCGCTGACCGCGCACGCCGCCATCCACCGCTCTCGTGTGGGCCAAATCGCGGCACAAATACATCGCCACCTGTCGCGCGGCAGCGACCGGCCGTCGTCGGGTTCGCGACAGCAATTCCGCCCGGCTCAAATGAAAGGCCCGAGCGACCCGCTGCTGAACCTCCGCGATTAGCCTCACCTCACAACTCGCAGAGCTTTTTCCTACTTCTGTGTAAGTCATTATCGTGCCATACTGATCAGGCGCTCAACGTAACCCGACCTGACTCAAAATAAGATGAGTTGGGTTGCATGCGGGATAATATATCCCACAGTAGGAGGGTCATGTCAACAGATGTTGAGGAAGAGTTTCGCCGCCGCTTGCGACTCATCATGCAGCAATTCGGTTCGGTGGCCGATCTCGCCAAGGCCGTCGGGGTTTCCGACAATGCGATTTACAAGTGGGTTTCAGGGCGCGGGCAGCCCAGCATGGCCAGTCTGGTCAACCTCGCACAGGCCGCCGGCGTTTCGGTCGAATGGTTGGCTACTGGCCACGGCCTTGCGGCCAAGGCCACGATAGATTCACCGCCACTGCGCGAGGCTTCGGCCACCGTTGCGCCGCCGCGCGAGGCCATCGCGCTCGCTGGCTCGGCGGCGCTGCTGCGCAGCGCGCAGATTGTCGACCACTTGAACTTCAGCGCCGACTGGCTGCGACGGCAACTCGGTGTCGAGTCCACGCAGGTCGCTCTGATCGAGGCGCTCGGCGATTCGATGTCGCCCACCATCGACGAAGGCGACCTCTGCCTCATCGACCTGCGCGTCTTGCGCGTCAGGCACGACGGTCTGTACGTCCTGCACGACGGCGCTGATCTGTCGATCAAGCGCCTGCAGCGCGAAGCCGATGGCGCCATCATGGTTCGTAGCGACAACCAGGCCTATAATCCGCAGCGCGTGACGGCGGAGGAGATCGCCATCGCCGGGCGGGTCATCTGGCTTGGCGGCAGACCTTAGCGCCGGTGGTCACCGACCTGCGCCGGCATTAGAACAGCCGGCGTTGCGCGGCCTCCCACACCGGCGCGAACGAGCGCCGATGGATCGCGCTCGGACCGGCCCGCGCGAGCGCCGCGAAATGCTCGGCGGTGCAATAGCCCTTGTGCCGCGCGAAGCCGTATGCGGGATATTGCGCGTCGTACTCGAGCATCATCCGGTCGCGCGTCACCTTCGCGATGATCGACGCCGCGGCGATGCAGAAGCTTTTGCGATCGCCCCCGACGATCGGGGTCTGCGGCAGCTTGAGCTCCGCGATCCGGCGGCCATCGACCAGCACGTGATCGGGCGTCACGGTCAAGGCTTGCAACGCGCGTGCGCTCGCCGCCATGGTCGCCCAGAAAATGTTGAGCTGATCGATCTCAGCAGGCGTTGCGATCCCGACGCCGACCGCGAGCGCCTTTTCCTGGATCCGCGGAAACAACGCCGCACGCCGCTCGGGCGCTAGCTGCTTCGAGTCGTTGACCCCGCGGATGAAAATTTCCTGCTCGAAGATCACCGCCGCGGCGACTACCGGCCCGGCCATCGGACCAACCCCGGCCTCGTCCACCCCCGCGACCACCCGAGCCCCCTCGCGCCAAAGCTTGCGCTCATGGCGCAGCGTCGGATGCCCCCTCACCGCTCTAGCTCCTTTCGTGCGGGCGCTCTAAGCCAGCCGCTTCAGCCGCGCGCGCCGGAGAATCTCGGCGACCTGCTCGGGGTCGGGAATGTCGCTCAGCCGGATGAGAAATTCCGCGCTCGCCGCCGACGCCACCATCACGTTGCCCAGCCCGAGGATCCGCTGCATCACCGAGCGATCAACTTCGATCGAGCGGACGTCGGCCAGCTCCATCTCGCGGCGCCGGCTCGCCAGCAGCCCGCGCCGCTCGATCAAACGATCCGACGTCAAGCTCCAACTGATTTGCCGCCGCGCCAGCGCAATCATCGCGAACACGCCGACCGCGGCGGCGACCAGCAGGAGGCCGCCGCGGGCGCTGCCGGCTCGCGCCATGAGCAGATAGACGCCGCCGCCGAACAGCGCGATCACGACGATTATCTCGCGCGCGAAATGCCACCAC
>JBOHWF010000034.1:0-5228 GCA_050736455.1 Binataceae bacterium (SeqCode)
AGATGGCGGACGGCAGCGATCGCGGGGGGTTCTTGGTCTGCGCGCCCTTCTATCATATCGCCGGAACGACCGCGATGATGACCAATCTGTGGACCGGCCGGAAAATGGTCATCATGCCGCAGTTCGAGCCCGGCGGCTGGCTCAAGCTGGTGGCGGCGGAGAAGATCACGCATGCCTTCGTCGTGCCGACGATGATGAAGCAGGTGCTCGACCATCCGGATTTCGCCAAGACCGACTTCTCGTCGCTGACCAATCTGGCGTATGGCGGCGCGCCGATGCCGATCGCGGTTATCCGCCGCGCGATCGAGGCGTTTCCCAAGACCGTCGGTTTCGTCAACGCATACGGCCAGACCGAGACCACCTCGTCGCTGACGATTTTGGGCCCGGACGACCATCGCTTGCAGGGCACGCCGGCCGAAATCGAGCTCAAGGCCCGCCGGCTCAACTCGATCGGCAAGCCGCTGCCCGACGTCGAGATCAAGGTGCGTGACGACGAGGGTAAATTTCTCGCGGCTGGCGCCGTCGGCGAGATCATCATCAAGACTCCACGCATCATGAAGGGCTACGCCGGACGGGCGGACGACTCGGCGCTGGCCGACGGCTGGCGCGCGACCGGCGACCTCGGTTGGGTGGACGAGGACGGCTACGTCTTCTTCGCCGGGCGCAAGGACGACATGATTATCCGCGGCGGCGAGAATATCGCGCCGGCCGAAATCGAAACCGTGCTGATGTCGCATCCGGCGGTGGATGAAGCCGCGGTAATCGGAGTCGCATCAGTCGAATGGGGGCAAACCGTCAAGGCCTATATAGTTTTGCGCCCCGGCCAGAAAGCCGACGAGAAGGATGTGCGGGAGTTTTGCCGCACGCGGCTTGCGAGCTTCAAGCGGCCCGAGCATCTCGAGTTCATCGACGCCCTGCCCAAAAACGCCCTCGGCAAGATTCTGCGCAAAGAACTGCACGCGCGCGAGCACGCCGGCGCCGCGTGAAATTCAATCAGTGAGGCAGCGAGTATCACGGCGAAGGCGCGGCAATCGTCATCGAGGTTGATTCACGCGGCCAAGGCGCGGCGCGGCTCAGACGCCCGACGGGCCAACGCGGCGTCTGCTGACCATAGTGGGATCGAACTCGCGCTCGAAGGCGGATGCCTGACCGCAACGCTCGCGCGTCGCGCCCGTGGCAATCGGATCAGCCGCCGGATGGGCGCCGAGCTGATGGATTTGGCCGAGACCGTCGAGGACGACGACTCGATCCTCGCGCTGGCGGTGACCGGCGCGGACGCGGCTTTTTGCACCGGCTTTGACGCGGACGTCGATCCGCGGGTGGTGGAAACGCTCGCCGCGATCGCCAAGCCCACCGTCGCGATCCTCAACGGCGACGCCGGCGACGAAGGGCTCGAACTCGCGCTCGCGCTCGATCTGCGTGTCGGCCTGAGGGCTTCGCGGTATTCGTTGACCCAGCTTCAGCGCGGCGAGCTGCCGCATTTTGGCGGGACCCAGCGCCTGCCCCGGCTGATCGGCGCCGCCGAGGCCTTGCGGATGCTGCTGACCGGCGCGCCGCTCGGCGCCGAAGCGGCGATGCGACTCGGGCTGCTGACCTACCTCGCGCGCGACCGCAAGGAACTCGCGCGGATCGTCGAGGAGCTGCTCGCGACGCTGGCCACGCGCGGCCCGCTCGCTGTGCGCATGGTCAAGGACGCCGTGCGCAAAGGCTCCGACATGACGCTCGAGCAAGGCATTCGGCTTGAAGAAGACCTCTACGCTCTGCTACAAACCACCGCCGACCGTGCCGAAGGCGTCCGCGCCTTTCTGGAGAAGCGCAAACCGCTGTTCAAAGGCGCTTGAGCGGTCGCGCATCAACCCTTGGGAGTGTGAGTGAATCATGGCTAATCAACTGGGCAAAGTTTACATCTGCGGCAAGTGCGGCTCGCAGGTAATCGTCACCAAGGCCGGCACCGGCACGATAAAGTGTTGTGAGGCGCCGGTGGAACAGAAGAAGTAATCAGGCAGCGCAAGATGATCCGGGCAATCCTGATCGGGCTTATCGCCGGCTGGCTGGCGGGCAAGCTGATGCGCGGCCGCGGCTACGGCATCCTCGCCGATATTATCCTCGGCCTGGTCGGCGCGATTATCGGCCAGTGGCTCTTTATTCGGCTTGGGGTGCGGGTCTACGGCGGCTTCGCGTTCCTCGCGATGGCGACCGTGGGCGCGGTGATCCTGGTCGGGGCGGCGCATCTTGTCCGCGGCGTAGCCGCGGCCTGACCGCGCGCTGCGCGCCGCCGGGTACGGATTGACAAAAGCTCGACGCCGCAAGCAGGATCGATCCCATGAAGAACGCGACCCTGTGGTTATTCGCCGTCCTCCTGCTGGCCCTGCCGGCGCGGGCGCGAGCCCAATACAGCGACTCCGATCGCTTGGACCCGGACGAATATCGCGACGTGGATAACGGGCAGTTTTTGCAATTCGGCGCTTACGTGCTGACGCCGATCGGGATGGGTCTGGAATGGGGGATGATGCGCCCGCTGCATCATCTGGCGACCCGCACCGCGATTGCCCCGCTCCTCAGCGGTGACAAGGAGCACATTCAGTTCGGCCAGAACCACAATGCCGATTTGGCCCCACCGGGAACCTTCCGACCGCCGCCGATGAATCTAAGCAACCAGTTCGTGCCCGCGCCACCTGAGACCGGCCCGCTGACGACGACCATCGCGCCAAGCCCGCCGGAGCTCGGCCCGTCGCTCCCGCGCGGCCAAGCCGTCCTGCACTAGCTGCATATCTCACAAACCGGAGTTTGCGTTGGGCTGACTTTAATTACAGCGCAGCTCGCAGACTCGCCTGCTCGGCTCCACTTCGTTCCGCCTGGCGATGCGGGCGGGCGGGCGAGATAGCGGCTAACGTTACCCGAGTCAAAATGGTACACTGCGGGCGTTTCGACCATTTTTGAGATGGTTATAGACGCTCGGACACGGCTTTCGAGCAAACTAATGTTCGCGCACATAAAACGCCAGCGCTTTTGGGTATCACTGATCGCCGCCGTCCTGATTCCCTGCGCGGCGACTCTACTGCACGCGACCTTGAACAATACTGGCGACTTCGAACTGGGCCAGGTCGACTTCAATCACAGCACGGTCAACTTTGTGCGCGGCAAGGGTCTCGACTTCTCTGGCCTGAAACCCCCCGGGATGAACAGCGGGATCGCAGTGGACTCGGTCAACGGCTGCGTTTACCTCGCCGATACGGCCAACAACCGTGTGCTGGGATGGCGCAACGAGACCTCGTTCGCCAACGGCGCGACGGCCGATATCGTCATCGGCCAAAAGGACCAGTGGTCCAAAGCCGCCAACTTCGGTGGGACAGTCACGAATTCGACCCTGAGCTCGCCGGTTGGTGTGGCGGTGGACCCGTTGGGCAATCTTTATATTTCCGATAACGGCAATGGGCGCGTCGTCGAGTACGATCTTCCGTGCAACATCCCCGGGCCGTATCCAGTAGCAGGTATAAGCGGCAACCTGACCATCGACGTCGCCGATCCCTGGGGCCTGGCAACCGATTCGGCCGGCGACCTTTTCGTCGCCGATCACAACGAAAACCGCGTGGTCGAGTGCAGCTCGCCAACCACTACCGGCAGTTGCCAGCCCGGGGATCCGATCTTCTTCAGCGCCGTCTTTGGGCAATCGACCAGCAGTGGGATAACCTGTAATCAGGGCGCCCCGCCGGGGGCGCCGCAAATTAACACGCTATGCCTTCCCTACGGCGTCGGCACGGACGGCAACAATGTCTATATCGCCGACAGCGGAAATTATCGCGTGCTCGAGTTTACCGCCAGCTCGCCCGGCGCTTTCGGAACTGATCCGAGCGCGGCTCTGGTCCTCGGCCAGAACAAGTTCACCAGCGCAATCCCGGGATGCAATCCCAACACCAGTGCCTCGAGCTTATGCCAGCCGCATAGCGTCGCGGTGGACCCCAACCACAATGTGTATGTTGCCGACACCGGGAATAATCGGGTCGTCGAGTATAACGATCCGCCGCGGAGCGGAATGATCCACGGGCAGGCCGCCTCGATGATCATCGGGCAGACGTCCGCCACCGGCAACCTTGCGAACATGGGAACGACGATCGCCTCCAACACCTTGTCGTCGCCGGCCGGCGTCATCACCGATGCCCTCGGAAATCTGTTCGTGCTCGACGACGGCAACGTTCGCGCCCTGGAATACACCGAGGGGGCCAATCCGCCGACCAACACCGTCGCCAACCTCGAGTTGGGACAGTTTGATTTCGTGCACAGCACCACCGATTTCGTTGACGCAAGCTCATTAAGCAATCCGTCGGCGGTCGCGGTCGACCGCCTTCCGACGCAGCAGCATCTGTACGTCGTTGACGCCGATAACAATCGGGTGCTGGGGTACAACGACGCGACGGCTTTCACCAACGGCATGCCGGCCGACCTCGTGCTCGGCCAGCCAGACTTTTATACCAACACTTGCATCAGCCCGCCGGGCGGCGTGAACCCTCCTTCGGCCAGCTCGCTCTGTCTCGACGAGGGAGTGACCGGTTTCGCCTTCGGCGGCGGGGTGGCGGTTGATTCCCTCGACAATGTTTGGGTGTCTGACCTCGGCAACAGCCGCGTCCTCGAGTTTCCGTCGCCCTTCGCCTACATGACCAGTTCAGGCCAAAGCGCCGGCGAACCCGCCAGCCTCGTCCTCGGCCAGGCCGATCTCACGACGGGGACCGCGCCCTCGCAGTGCAGCTCCGCGTCGGCGACGACCTTCTGCGCACCTGCGGGCCTGGGGTTTGACGGCGCCGACAACCTCTACGTGGCGGATTTCGGCGCCAATCGCGTGCTCGAGTACTCGACCCCGGCGAGCGCGGGCGGGCCCGCGCCGCAAGCTGCTCACATCGTGCTTGGCCAGGGCAGCGCCGGCAACAGCTTCAGCGGCTCGAGCTGCAATCTCGGCGTGCCAGCGTCGCCGAGCGCCGATACGTTGTGCGGGCCGATGGGCGTCGCGGTCGACAAGCACAAAAATGTTTACGTCGCCGACTACAACAACAATCGGCTGCTCGAATATGACAATCCTTTGGGTCCGCCGGGCACGCCGGGCACGCCGGGCGCGGCCGGCGACGTGACCGCGGATTTGGTCTTCGGGCAAGACATGGTGGGCGCCGCCTTCACCAGCGCGGCGTGCAACAACGGCGGCATCTCGGCGATCTCGCTATGCCAGCCCAGCGGCGTTG
>JBOHWF010000035.1:0-2340 GCA_050736455.1 Binataceae bacterium (SeqCode)
TGTCACGCGAGCAGGATACCGGCCGCGCAACCGATCGAAAGAGCACGCATGGTTTTGGAGATTCGCAAATGAAACGACTGTTCCCTATCCTGGCCGCGGGAATCATGGCAAGCCTCTCCATCATGGCGGGCATCGGCGCGGTTCACGCGCAAGAAAAAGCCGAGGCCCGGTTCAATGGCGCGGTCACCCCGAGGCGGATCGCGATGGGCGTGGGCAAATCTGTCATTATCGATCTGCCCCAGGATGCGGCGGAAATCTTCGTCGCCAACCCCAAGATCGCCAACGCCGTCGTCCGGTCTCCGCGCAAGCTCTATGTCATCGGCATGGATGCCGGTCAGACAAGCGTCTTTGCCTTGGATCAGCAAGGCCGTCAGATCGCCGCCTTGGACCTCAGCATCGGCCGCGATGTTGGCGAGCTTCAGCAGATCCTGCGCGCCGCGATGCCAGCGGCGGCGATCACCGCGCGGACGGTCAACGATACGATCATCCTCACCGGAGCCGTCGATTCCATCGAAGACGCGCAGCGCGCCTGCGATATCGCGAAGGGCTTCGTGAAGCTGATCGCCTCCGGTCCCCCCGGCGCGCTGGGGGGACCGGCCGCGGGCGCCGGGGGTGCCCCCGGCGCGACGGGCGCGTGCGCGGATGGCCAGGTCGTCAATGTGCTCACGGTACGGGCCCGCGATCAAGTGATGTTGAAAGTCACCGTGGCTGAAGTACAGCGCGATATCGCCAAGCAGCTCGGCATCACCACAAGCTCGGCGACCTTCAGCTGGGGTGCGTTCACCCAATTTAACCCGTTCGCAATCAACGGTGTAATCGCGACCGTCACGGGAAATAGCATCGGGTATCCGGCAAATGCATCGACGACCGCGCTGACGGCGCATAATCCCGCCAACACTTTGAGCGCCACCTTGCAAGCCTTCGAGCGCTATGGCGTTTCGCGCATCCTCGCCGAGCCCACTGTTTCCGCGGTTTCGGGCGAGAGCGCGAAGCTCACCGTCGGCGGCGAAATACCGATTCCAACCGCGCCGAGCTGCACAGGCAATGGAGTTTGCCAAATCGGCACCGAGTTCAAGGCTTATGGTGTTACTCTGCGGTTTACCCCCGTGGTTCTGGCCGAGGGCCGCATCCTGCTTCATCTTGCGACCGAAGTGACCGAAATAGATACCCAAACCGCCGAGTTCATCTCTGGCACACTCGTCCCCGGATTTCTCACCCGCAAGAACGAGACGACGGTGGAGATTCCTTCGGGCGGCTCCATCGCCTCTGCGGGACTTCTCCAGACGATCTCAAAGCAAGCCATCAATGGTCTTCCGGGTCTCCTCGATCTGCCGATTCTCGGCGCGCTATTTCGTTCGAACGATTACCGGAAGCAGGAGACCGAGCTTATGATTGTTGTGACCCCCTACATCATCAAGCCCGCGCAACCAAATGAGATCGCAAAGCCAACCGATGGTTTCGCAGATGCGAGCGATCCGCAAACCTGGCTGCTCGGGCGAGTCAATCAGCTCTACGCCTCGCCCGGCAATCCGGAGGCCATCAAGGATTACAAGGGGCCGGTCGGATTCATCCAGGATTGAGGTCAAGGCAACCGAATCGAGAAAGCTCAGCATCCAATGTCAGTCATGATCCACTCCGCGTGCGCCGCCCGAAAATTGGCTTGCCCAACAGTTGCTTTGGCGCGAAATATTCTCCCTCTGTGCTTGCTGCTTCCGCTCGCCGGTTGCGGGACGACGGAGCGGATGGTTGTATCCTCGATTCCGCAGGATGATTACCGGGTCCGCCACCCGATCGTGCTTGCCGAGGAACCGCGCACGCTGGATATCCTTGTCGAGCCAGAGACCGGCCGGTTCGATCGCCATTCCGCGGCGCAGCTACGTGAATTCGCCGGCCTCTATCGCAAATTCGGCCGCGGACCCGTCACCATCATGCCCCCGGCCGGCCCTGCGGGCCCGCCGCCCATCGAACCTGTCCGCAACGCTTTGTATAGCGCGGGGGCCCATGTGCGTACCATAGTAGCTCCCTATCCGGCGGGTCCCAACCTTGTTGCGCCGGTCCGGTTGAGCTTTCTTGGCCTCAAGGCAAGCGTCGCGGACCGGTGCGGACAATGGCCGAGGGACCTGGCGTCGGGCAGCAGCGTTGAGGGATGGAACAACAAACCCTATTGGAATTTCGGCTGCGCCTATCAATCCGCGTTCGCCGCGCAAGTCGCCGATCCGCGCGATCTTGTGGCGCCGCAAGGAGAAACGCCGGCGGACACCGCCATGCGTACCCGTGCCATCGAAAGCCTTCGCAATGGCGAGGATCCCGGCACGAAATGGCCAGTGATCAACTCCGACA
>JBOHWF010000036.1:0-4523 GCA_050736455.1 Binataceae bacterium (SeqCode)
TGTTGTCCCGGCCGTGGCGGCCGGCAGGTAAGGGTAGAATGTCAGATCGGGACGGGCCGGCCGGTTCTCCAATCTGGCCAGCAGCAGCATCTTCACCGCATCGAAGCTGATCGCGCCTAGCCGGGGCCGGGATGCGTCAATCGCTGGGCACAGCGGTTTTCGCGGGGATGCTTGGAGCGACATTTTTTTAAGCTTTTATTCACCCCAACTTTCTATGTCCTGGTGCGTTGGCTTTCCTCGCTTTTGCGACGTAACGCAAATTAGGGGAATTGTATCCTTGACAAGTACGCCTGAGTAGGCCATCCGTGGCCAGATGAGAATGTTGCTTTTTGTGTTGCCATTTGTCTTTTTGACCGCCTGCGAACGGGACGATCCCGTGAAGCGCTGCCAACGGGAATTTGGCGCGCAAGGCCCAAGTGTGGTAGATAAATGCGTGCGCTGGGCTGTCGCGCCGCCGTCAGGTGAGCCTCAAAAAAATCAACCTCGACCTTGATGGCATGACTTTAACGTCCCGGCTTTTTCGTTCGCGGCTGGCGCGGCATCTTCGCTAGTTGCCCAAGCAATTCATCCGCCGCCGACTTCTCTTCATCCGCGCCAATCTCGCGCGCCTTCTCAATGAACAGCTTGGATTGTTCTTTATTGTCGTGGCGTTGGTTAGGCTTTCTTTGATGGGCCAAGGTCACGAACCTTCTGCTCAGTTTCTGGGGAAACAATCGGCAGCTTATATTTACCACACAGCAGATCAACGCCGCTCCATGCATATAGTGAAACAAGCGGGATTTTCGTTCCCTTGGATTCAGCATCGCGGGTATGAAAGTCTTTGACATCATAGATACTTGCTGTTGCCAGACGCACCGCGTCAGCAGCATCCATCATTTTGCTTTGGTCTTATCTGCAACGCTCGAAGGTTTATAATAAAAATCGCGAATTTCTCTTGCTCGCATCAAAATGTTGCGGCCAACCTCGACGTCTATGAATCGATTTCCATCAAACAACGCTAAATATTGCCTTTCATCGTACGCATCCTTCTCTTTAAGTTTTTTTGGAAGAACATCAAGGTGAGCAATCACTGACGTAACTATTAGACTTTCGCCATTTTTGTTGCTTATCGGAATCTATTCAACAGCAGCTTTTTTATCTAGGCTAATAGGCTCGTCTCAGAGAACCTCGTAGAACATGCACGCATCCCAATAATATTTTGGCTCAGAGCCCATTTAGCAATCTTTCCAGGCCACGCCTGGAACGATGCCTCCCTTTGAACAGGCCGCGCAGATCCAGGAGATGGAGTGGCGTGCCAATTTCAGAAGCCGGCTCGATGTCTTCCATCTCTATGTGAATTGGAAACGGACTGTTTTCTAGATACGTCAATTTGCCGATGACGCGGACGGTTCTCCATAAAAATTCTCGCATCTTATCCCGTTTGTCGTGCGGGAAAGTGCATTCAATTTTCTCAGCTCCGATTGGAGGAACAATTACGAATTGGTGCTCTCCTTCAATGTCGGCAACTTGCCTCAAATCGCCAACCACAGACCCATACGCAATCCCCTGAAACCATCTCTGCGGCCTTTGACTTTCTCGTTGTTGTATTGCTATTGCCTCAGAACGAATTCGAAATTCCTCGTCAAACGTCACACTCAACCCATTTCTGGTTATCCATAATCGCGTGTAATCGTCTTCCTTTTTCTTCTTAGCTATGATTGCTAGAGTTTCCGCAAAAGTTGCATCGATTCGATCATCCACGTCTTTCCCAGATGCTATGCGATCGATTTGGTCAATTGCCCAACTGAAAGCTGGAATCGGATTGTAGTTGGGTTGGCGCGGCACCGGATGAAGAGTTATTTGTGTTGGATTTGTTTTGCTGGCGCCGCTAACCTCATAATCTGTTTGTCGTTGCGGCTGACCAGAAAAGCGACGATCAGCTTGTCCAAGCACGGACACGAAATGCCGTAGCTTTGCGACAAGCGCATCCGCGAGGACGTTGCCCCGGCGCCCCGGGTGTCCCGGGTGCCCCTCAAGATGAATGGTTAGATCATGCTCGCTCATAACTTGGCGACGTATGAGTCCCGATACGTCAACCGCTTACCGATGATACCACGAATCGCTTTAGTTGTCCTCTCCTCATCTTTGACGCCAAGCGCGGACCGCTCGTTGTAACGGAAATCGAACTCCGCGAGATAGCGTTTCAGATGTTGCTGGAACACGTGGTGATAGGTGCCGTAGATGGCGCGCTTGAGGATGGAGAAATATCCTTCGATCGAGTTGATATGAACGTCGCCTCGCACGTGCTCGCCAGCGCCGTGATTGACGGAACCGTGGAGGGTGAATTTGCTGCCGGCCTTCTTGGCCGCTCCCCCCTCGTCCGTCATGACGTAGGCGGCACCGTGGATTTGAGCCTCGGCGATCGGCCGAAGGCTTTTCGCGGTGACTGCCGGGATATGGTGAGAGTGAACCTTGCCGCCGCGCTCGACAAGAGAGAACACCGCTTCCTTGCCATCGCCCCCGGTGCCAAGATGCTGCCGCTTGTTGCGATGCTTGTTTTTTTCCAATCCGCCGACGAACGTTTCATCGATTTCAACCGCCTTCCCCGCTCCGCCAAGTGGCGCAGAAAAATGACCTTCGCGCATCGCCTCACGCAAGCGATGCTCCATAAACCATGCGGTCTTGTATGTGACCTTTAGCGTGCGGTGCAATTGATGGGCGCTAATGCCGTTCTTGCTGGAAGCCATCAAATGCCCCGCCTGGAACCACAAATGCAGCTTGATATGGCTGCGCTCAAAGTGCGTTCGGACTGTAACCGTGAATTCGCGCTTGCATGGCCCACAACGGCGCAACCCTGTGCGGCCTCCCTTGACCGGGGTGATCCGATCAAATCCGCCGCAGCGAGGACAATGAGGCCCCTGCGGCCACACAATTGCTTCGAGCCGCCCAATCGCTGCGGCTTCGTTATGAAAATGCGGCTCGGAAAGAACAGACATGACCTAACTCCTTGACTCTAAAAAAAGAGCAAGCGAGCGTACTTGTCAAGGATATGATTCCCCAAATTAGCGGGCGGAAAAAGCCCACAGCGAGGCCATCTGGGACTGACCCGCGCACTCTGTGTTAGACCGGTCTTATACCAGCGGCATTAGGTATCACCCAATGCTCAGTTTCGTGAGGCAAAAGAGGCGATGCGCTAGGCTATAGACCGAAGCCTCCGACGCGAAATAACTTTTCATGCCGGGGACTATGCCATGGAACAGCTCACCAATAGCGGTTTGAGCATAATCTCCCGTGAAAGGAACTATGGGCCCGTTCGCGGCATACGCTAGGCGGCTCCAAATTACAAATGGGACAAATCACGAGAATGAAGCTGCGTGTTTTGGGTGTTCCCTTGCACCCTCTTCTGGTGCATTTTCCGATCGCATTCTGGCTTGCGGTTCCGGTGTTGGATATTGCCGCGTTGTTAGCTGGACCCGCGCCCTGGTGGGATATGGCGACGGGCGCAGCGATCCTCGGCATCGTTACCGGCGCTGCAGCGATTGCAGTCGGTTTCCTCGATTATCTTCAGCCTTCGCTCGCGGGCATCGATCTGAAACTGGCAGCGCGGCATGGAATTAGGACGACCCTCGGTTGGTGCGTGTTCACTGCAAGGGTCGTGGTCGCGTCGCTCTTGCCGCTTGCCGGATGGTCAATGATCGTTTGTCTCGCTCTTGATCTGTTTGGCTGCGCACTGCTTGTCCAGGGCGTCTATTTCGGCACGCGGCAGGTTTACCAGCAACTTGAGGAGGAATAGCCGCGCGTTAATTCCGTTTCGGCTTGCTTTTGCTAGGGAGAAATTACATGAGGGTCGGTCTATTGACTCTCTTCAGCGATGAAGACGTGAATGTGCGGGGACGGGTGATCGGCATCTACGTTCTGCTGATCGCCGCTAACATCGCCGCTTGGCTCTGGGCTTTGGTCGCGTTCCACGTCTACCCGATTTTACTGGGGACGGCGGCGCTAGCCTACAGCTTTGGCCTGCGCCACGCGTTCGATGCTGACCATATTGCCGCCATAGACAATGTGACCCGCAAGCTCATGCAAGAAGGGAAACGCCCCGTCGCGGTTGGTTTCTTTTTCTCTCTTGGGCACTCCACAATAGTTGTGGGGCTTTCCGTTGCAATCGCGATCACGGCCACGGCTCTTCAAACCAATTTCGAGAGCTTCAAAAGTGTCGGGGGTGTTATCGGCACATCCGTGTCCGCGTTGTTCCTGTTCGCCATTGCTTTTGCAAACATTCTCGTCTTGATTTCTGTCTATCGCACCTTTCAAATAGTTAAGAAAGGCGGCAAATTCGTTGAGGAGGACCTCGATCTAGCGCTGTCCAGCCGGGGCCTTCTGGGACGCCTCTTTCGCCGCTTTTTTCGAGTGATCGAATACAGTTGGCACATGTACCCGCTTGGCGTCCTGTTCGGTCTTGGCTTCGACACTGCGACGGAGGTCGGTCTTTTGGGAATTTTTGCCACGCAAGCGGCGCAGGGGCTGTCGATTTGGTCGATCATGGT
>JBOHWF010000037.1:0-2496 GCA_050736455.1 Binataceae bacterium (SeqCode)
ATCGGCGCCCACTTCAGCCAGAATCGCGCCAAGTGCGAGCGGGTTCTCGACCTCGAGTTCACGCCGCCAAAAGCGCTCGAAAACGCGATCCGCGTAGGGGCGAAAGAGTCCCTGGTCGTCGGCGCACATCCCGCCGTAGAAGGCCAGTCGGGCGCTGTAGATTTTGCGCGGTGGCTGGATAACGAGGTCGCGCTCGGCGGCGAGTCGGCGCGCGTCCAGATAGAGATAGCGGAGTTTGTTGCGATTGCGCTCGTCGCGGTCAGTAACCTCGCCGCCGTAGACCCCGCGGATATTCACCCCAAACGGGATGAAACGGATTGCGACCCGATGACTGCGCTCGAGCGCATAGGCCGGCGCCATCGCCAGGTAGGTGAAGGGACTGGTGTAAGCGAAATAAAGTTTGACTACGGCGGTGTCGGGCATTGTCAGTCCGAGTATTTTTTCGCCAGCGCCTCGGCCTCGGGCACGCCCATCAGATTGGTCAGTTCTTCGAACAGGGCACCGGTTAAGGACACTTTCATTGTGCCGGTCTGTTTGAGCTCGCGCAGCGCGTCGCGAAAATTCACGTAGGCGGCGATCAGGCTGCTGATATGAATGGTGAGCTTGAAGCCATAGCGGGCCAGCTCCGCGACGGGCAGCAGCGCGCCGTTGTAGAGCAGCGGCAGATCGCCGAGCTTCGCCGCGTAATTCCTCAGATCTTCGAGCGTGCGGATACCGTCGACAAAAATCAGATCGGCGCCCGCCGCGCGATAGGCGCGGGCGCGCTGCACGACGTCGTCCCAGCCGTTGACGGCGAGGGCGTCGGTGCGCGCGATGATCACGAAGTCCGGGTCGCGGCGGGCGTCGCAGGCTGCGCGGACCTTCGGGACCATCGCGGCCAGCGGGATGACCTGCTTGCCGGCGAGGAAGCCGCACTTCTTGGGGAACACCTGATCTTCGAGATGCAGGGCGGCGGCGCCGGCCTGCTCGTACTCTCGCACGGTGCGCGCGACGTTGAGCGGATTGCCGTAACCGGTATCGGCGTCGCAAATGACCGGGATGCTGACGGCGCGCGCGATCGCGCGGACGTTCTGCACCATCTCGCTCATGGTCAACAGCCCGAGGTCGGGAAAACCGCGCGCCGCGGCGGTGCCGAAACCGGTCATGTAAACCGCGTCGAAGCCGGTCTGCTCGGCGATACGCGCCTGGAGGCAATCGTAAACAAACGGCGCGACGAGCATCGCCGGCGCGCCGAGCAGCTCACGCAGCCGTTGGCCGACGGTGCTCAATGCGTGCTGCGGCCGTACTTCTCGGCCTGAGTCTCGTAATCGTACTGGCGCAGCTTGGAAAGCTTTTGATCGGTGGGTTCGAGTTCCTTGGTTTTTTCCTCTGCGAGCGTTTCTTGCCGGCGGTTGGGGAGCTCGCCGTCGATTTTCTCGAGCGCCTCTTCGGCGAGCTTGCGCACCATCGCGGCCTTGTCGGTCTTGACGATCTCGATGAGCTTGTCGTTGGCGCGCGGGTCGCCGATCTCGCCCAAGGCGAACACCGCAGTGCCGCGGCTCGCGGTCTCGTCGGTCTGGTCAAGGTACTCGACGATCGGCAGGGCGCCGCGCGCGTCGCCGACGCGCCCCAGCGCCGCGACCAGATGCAGTTTCTCGACCGCCGGGGTCTCGCGCAGGAACAAGTCCTGATTCATCACCGGCACCGCGTCGTTCGAGCCGCGCGCGCCCAGCACGTCGATCGCCTTGATCCGCACGCGGACGTCCGAATCATTCAGGCCGCGGAACAGCAGCTCGTTCGCCTCGGCGCTATCATTGACGTAGCGCAGGCGCTCGAGGCCCTCGACGCGCACGCGCGGATCGGCGTCGGTAATCTTGCGCTTGGCCTCTTTGATCAGTTCCGGATCATTCCTTGCCTTGCGGTCGGGTCCGGCTTTTTCCAGGGATTCCAGGTTCGAGACGGCGCCGTGCGGTCCACCGTAGCCGTTAAGACCGTAGCCGTTCCCATTTGGTCCGAGCTGGGCGCGCGCGGCCAGCGGCACGAGCAGGCATCCCGCAAGCAGGGCGGTCGCGGCGAGGCGAGGCCGATACAGCATTCCAAGGCCCTCCGTGATTGGGCAGAATCTTTTGGCACGATGCACTTGAAGTCAAGCCCGACGATTATCGCCTGCAGCGCAATCCTGACGATCGTCGCCTACGTCGCTGCGGCACAACCGCGATCCGGCGCCGGGACTATAGCAGATCGTTCGGCGCCAGCGCCGCTAGCGGGCCGGCATCGCAAGCCGCGTCCGATGCGGACCCCGGCTCCGATCGCGCTCCCGCCCGACCTCGTGATCCCGCGCTACCCACAGGGGGTCGAGCCGTTTCAGAGCGGCGAGACCCTGGTTTATGCATCGTCATGGGAGGGCATCGCAGTCGCCGAGGCGCGCGTGGCCTTGACGCGCAATCACGTTCATCCAGGCTGGTGGACCGGGCAGATGTGGATCACGACCAGCCCCGCCGCGGACCTGCTCTACCG
>JBOHWF010000038.1:0-5916 GCA_050736455.1 Binataceae bacterium (SeqCode)
GCCTTCACCAGCGCGGTGTGCAACAACGGCGGCATCTCGGCGACCTCGCTATGCCAGCCCAGCGGCGTTGCAATCGATCTCTTTAACTCGGTCTTCATCGCGGATCAGTTCAACAATCGAGTGCTCGCCTACTCGCAAAACGCTTTTCCGCCCACCAACGTCATTGCGGCCCTCGAGTTTGGACAGGGTGCGATGGCTTTTAAAAGTGGCATGGCCAACCTAGGTGGCCTAACTGCGAACTCGCTCAACCTCGCGCGAACGCCGGGCGGGGGTCAGCAGGACGGCGTGGCCGCCGATTCGATCGGCGATCTCTACGCAGTGGATGCCGGCAACGTGCGCGTGATCAGTTATGCCGGGCCGTTCTTCCGCCTCGCGACGCCAACGCCGACGCCATCGCCAACCCCGACCCCAACTGTGCTGCCGACCCCGACCGTCACGCCGACGCCAACCCCTTCGCCAGTAGGTTCGCCGATCCCGGGGACCACGATTACGGCGACGCCCAAACAGCTCAAGTTCGGCAAGGTCGAGGCGACCGGGGCGGGCAAGACCAAGAAGATCACGCTCAACAACGAGGGTGCGGTCGCGGCCCAATTCGGCCAGCTCGGCACCTCCTCCTCGTTCAGCCTGAGCAACGACACCTGCTCGAACACGACCCGCCAGCCCGAGGAGAAATGCACGGTAGACGTGACCTTCAACCCGCCCACGGTCAGCGCAGTGAGCGAAACGCTATCGATTCCCTACAACGGCCCGGTTCCGAGCGTGACCCTTGAGGGCACTGGCACCGCAGTCAGCCTGCATGCGCCCAAGTCGAAGACGCTCCCGGCCGCGCTGGCTGGCGCGGTCGGCAAGGCGGTGGTCATCACCATCGCGAACAAGAGCAAGGTCACGGTTGAAATCGGCGTGCCGCTGCCGTTGACCAACACGCTGATAAGCAGCGACCTCTGCGCGAACCAGTCGCTGGCGCCGAAAACGAGCTGCTCGGTCACCGTAGAATTCGCGCCAGGAACCGGGGCAATTGGCAAGCTCACCGATTATCTCAGCTACCCCTTTACGTACGGGGCCGCCCCCCCAGGGCGGGTTAGCGTCACCCTCCACGGCAAAGTGACCAAGCCCAAGCCTGCGCCAAAGCGCGCCGACTCCGCGAGATAGCCCGCCGGATTCGGCTTCGCGGCAAAAACCTACATCGCCATGAAACCGCCATCGACCGGCATCGGCAAGCCGGTCACGAACGAGGCGTGGTCGGAGCAGAGCCAGGCCGCGGCCTCGCCGATCTCGCCGGGCTCGCCGAGGCGCCGCAACGGTTCCGCGCGTGCGAAGCGCTCTTCGATATCGGGCCGCTTCTGCGTGAGCCGCCCAAGCATCGGGGTGCGGATCGGGCCGGGGCAAACGGCGTTGATCCGGATATTGTGGCGGCCGTACTCGAGCGCGGCGGCGCGGGTCAGGCCGGCCACCCCGTGCTTCGCCGCCACATAAGCCGGCATATGCGGCACCCCCGCGAGCCCGGCGCCGGAGGAGGTATTGACGATGGCGCCGCGGCCCTGCTTGAGCATCTGGGCGAGCTCGGCCTTCATGCAATACCACACGCCGGTCAGGTTAATCGCGATCACGCGATTCCAGTTTTCGTCGGTGCATTCGTGGGTGTCGCCGCTCGCGCCCTCGATGCCGGCGTTGTTGAAGGCGCAATCGAGGCGGCCGTAGGTTTGCACCGCTTTGGCCACGGCGGCGTCGACGTCGGACCAGCGGGCGACGTCGCATTTGACGAAGATCGCCTCGGCGCCGAGGTCCTGAACGATCTGCAGCGTGCGATTACCGCCCTCGGCGACGACGTCGGCGAGGACTAATTTCGCGCCTTCGCGGGCGAAAATTCGCGCGGTCGCCTGTCCGATGCCCGAGCCTGCGCCGGTAATCAGCGCAACTTTGCCATCCAGAATTCTCGCCATGTTTGAAAATCTCTCCGTTGATTGAGCGTTATGGGTTTAGTTCTCGCCCTTGCCGCCGCAGTTGGCAAGGGGCCGAGCGCCTCGCCGGTCTCAAAAAACCCGCCGGAACGCGGTGGTAGCGATCAGGCTGCCGGTAGGAGAGCAGATAGGCGCAAACGCGCCGGTCCCCCAGGCTGCTGCGCTCACCTTGCTCGCGCGCGCGCGTGCGCGCAACCCGAAGCGGCGCACCGCGACTTGGTTCTCGGCCGAGGGTTCTATGAGAAGCACCTGGAACAGCCGCCGATGCTGCACCAGCCGTCCCATGGCCTCGGGCCGTCAGCGCGTCGTCGCCGCCCTGCCCCGCGATCGCGCGCTCCTGTGCCAGCGCGATCGCCTCGGCTTCCATCCGCTGCTCGAAGATTCCTTTTTAGCGAAACAACGCCGTGCTTGAGGTGCGATATCCCTGGCGCGCCAGCCACTCCAGCAGATCTTTTAGCTGATCGAAGTCGCGTTCGGCCAGCCGCCGATCGAGTTCCCGGCGCACGCCGATGGCAGGCGAGCGACAATGCTCAAGGGTGTCATGAAGCGGAGCGCCAGTGCGACCCGACGACCGACGATCGCTCGGCCGCATTACCCTGGCTCAAGCACGCTTCCGCGCGGAGGATGAAATCCTTCTTTACCCGCGCGCTCGAAACACTGGGCGGAATGTTCAGAGCTTGCTCGCAAGGCCGTTCGGGTCCGTCAGAAAAACCCCGCAACGGGTAATTTCATCGCTCACTTCCAAGCGGTGCCCGGGTTGGACTACTGTTTATCGTCCATGACCTTGGCGTTGCCCGACGATCAGCCACTCCGATTTTCCTTCTACAGATTGGCCACAATCGGATGGGCCAATCCGCTTTTGAGGCAGACGCTAGCACTGCTCGGAAACGATATATCTCAGGAGATTCTAGTCGATCTATCTCCCGTGGTGTTCTTAGACTCTTTTGGGATCACATATCTCGCTGCGTGCCTAGACCGCTGTCGGGATCAGAAGGCCATTACGAAAATTCTGATTCGTCCGCCAACCCTGTCCAATGTCCACCGATATTTGCAGGAAGTTGGCTTCTACGAATCGATTGGGCTGGGTAATCAATTTCAGGCCCGACAGCCAAACAAAAGAGTAATTGTCAAATGTTGTGGATCGGCCTGGCATGATCAGGCGGCTTCCCTTGGTTGATTGACAGTTGAGTGAGTAACTGGGTTCGCCGACTGGGGCCGAACTCCGTTGCTGAACTTCACGCCGGCGCGGACCAGCGGCAACAGGTGAGCGCCGTCGAGGCGGCGCCAGCGAAGCTGGGCCATGTCGAGCAGCTTAAACGCCATCAGCAATCCCTTGGTTCTGGAACCAGCGCCCCTGGTCGTCCGCTCGCGCAGGCGCACGGTGGCGAAGGTTGATTCGATGACGTTGGTGGTGCGCAGATGCTTCCAGTGCTCGGCCGGGAAGTCGAAGAAGCTAACCAGTCGTTCCCAATGGGCGATAAGCGACTCGACCGCCTTGGGATACTTGGCTTGATATTCCGCCTCGAAGCGAAGTTTTGCAGCTTCGCATTCGGCGCGAGACTCGGCGTACATCATTTCGCGCAGCGCGTGCTTGGCGCGGGGCTGTAAACGCTTGGGCAGTTTGTCGAGCACGTTGGCAAGCTTGTGGCACCAGCAGGCTTGCTCACGAGTCTCGGGCCAGACCTCGCGCACTGCGGCCCAGAAGCCCAGCGCGCCGTCGCCCACCGCCAGTACCGGCGCGGTCATCCCGCGCCGCTTGAGATCGCGCAACAGCGTCTTCCAGCTCTCGGCGCTTTCCCGGTAGCCGTCCTCGACCGCGAGCAACTCCTTCTCGCCGTCGGTCCGCGCGCCGATCAGGACCAGGGTGCAGAGCCGGTCATCCTCGAGCCGGATGTTGAAGTGCACCCCATCGACCCACACGTAAACGTACTCGCGTCGGCTGAGATCGCGCTGACGAAAGGCGCGGTACTCTTGCTCCCAGCAGGCGGTCAGCCGCGCGATGTTAGTGGGCGACAGTCCGGCCGCGTCCTCCCCCAGCAAGCCTTCCAGCGCGGGGCGGAAATCGCCGGTCGAAAGCCCGCGCAAGTACAGGAGGGGCAGCACCTCGGCGACCTTGGGCGAACGCCGCATATACGGCGGCAGAATCCGGCTGGTGAAACGCTGACGTTGCCCGTGCGCGTCGCGCCGGCGGTCGTTGACCCGCGGCGCGCGCAGCACGACGGTCCCCGCGCCCAAGGTTAGCTTGCGCGCTTGTGCCGGGCCATTGTGCACTACCAGGGCGCGTCCGTTCGCGTCGCGCTCCCCGCGATGGCGCGCGACATAATCGGCGGCCTCCGTCTCCAGCGCCGCCATCAGCATCTGCCGCGCGCCCATCCGCGCGAGCTCGTCCAGCTCGAAAAGCTCGACGTCGGCTTCCCTTGCGGCCTCATTCTCCATTACCTTCAACATCGGTGGCGTCCTCCTTCCACCCGGCTCCCACCGGGGTTCGCGTGCTCTACGCGGAAGGGTACGCCGCCTTTTTCATCCCGTCACGATCCACAACTTTCGGTAATAACTCACCGACGGCGGGGCTGAACGCGCTGGTTCCTTGTCGCGCGAAGACTGTTGGCCGGTCCGCACCACAGAAAATCCCAGACGCTGAAGATAGCGCTCTGCCTCTGGTGTGACGAATTCACCGCTCGGTAGCTCGTGCCCCGTTGCGCCTTCGCAGGCTAACGACATGACAAGTTTCGGTGGATAACGCTTGTGGTCGTGGCGCAGCTCGACGCTCCGGTTTGCGCGCGACGGCGGAATTCCCTCGCGGTCGATCCGAGACAAGGCAGCCAGGACGTGGTCACGACTGATTCCTGCTGGTATCACGATCGCGACCGCCTCTTACCCTGCGACATATCGCTCAAGTACGGCCGCGGCGCCAAGCTGACACTCGGTCGTCGTTCGTTTTCGAGTTCACCCGAAGGAGCCATCCCACACGGCACTAATTTCGTCGTTCTCGACTGCTCGCACAAGTCTCTTGCAGGCCCATGGCAGGGAACTTGCTCAACCAACAAATCCAGGGAGCCGCACTTTGATGTGTGAGTTCCAGATTTTCACGGTGAGGCGTTCGCATGGAGAGCAACCCCTATCTCGAAGCGCGCTGCGAGTGGGACGAGAGATACGCGGACCTCGTTCTAGGCAAACGCAACTGGCAGATCGCTGCCGGTGGCCTCCTGCTCCTGAGCCTGATTCTCGCGAGCGGCATCGTCTGGATCAGCAATCGCAGCCGCTACATCCCATACGTCGTTGAAGTCGACAAACTCGGATATGCCCTGACCGTTCCGCAACCCCTCACGCCTGTCGCCTTGCCCGACGTAACCGCGCGAATGGAGCGCTACGAAGTGGCGGCCTTCATCCGCGACGCCCGCTCGGTCACCAGCGATTCACAAGTCGAGCATCAGATGCTGAACGCACTACTCGCGCATACCCGCGGCGCGGCGGACCGGTTTCTCGACGAGTACTACCACTCCGAAAACTTCACTCATAACCCATTTACGATCGCCGAAAAGAAGACTGTCGCAGTGCAAGTGGATTCGATCCTCCAGCTCTCACCGCGCAGCTACCAGGTGCGATGGACGGAGGAGCAACACGATCTGAACGGCGTCGGTATCGGAGCGCCGTCACATTGGGAGGCGGTGCTGCAGACCGAAGTCGCCCCACCGAGTTCCAACGACGCGATCGTGAGCAACCCGCTGGGCTTCTACGTGACGCAAATCAGCTGGACTGAACAGCAAGGTTAGGCGGCAACGAGATGGCAGGAGACAGAGCGATGAAAAAAGTCGCAATCGCAGGAGCATTCACCGTGGCGCTGACGTTGGCAGCGTGCGCGGTGTCTGCCACGATCGGGCTGTCTCGACGACCGCGGCGGCGCCCCGGAACGCGATGTGCCCCCTTAGCTCAGATGGATAGAGCACAGGATTCCTAA